>DATKRH010000092.1:0-18032 GCA_035532295.1 Streptosporangiaceae bacterium | reverse complement strand
AGGAGGCCGTCGTCCAGTGCCTGGACTGCATGCACGACCAGCCGCACCTCGGCTTCGTCGACGGTCGCGTCGAGCCGATCGAGGATCGCTGGGAGCGGATGGTCGCCGGCACGCCCTGGGTGGCATCGTGCACGGTCACGGTCGACGCCGATGACGTCGAGAGCTGCTCCGGCCCCGAGGCCGGCGACGCGCTCTCATACGCCGCATTCGGCGACCACGGGGTCCGCGAGTTCTTCACGCACGTCCGCTTCCACAAGCACGACGACGACCGGCGCATCACCGTCCACCTGCTGGTGGAGCTGTATGCGCGCTCGCTCGACGAGGCGACCGAGGTGCTCGAGGGTGCGGCGCGCGGCGCGCTGCAGGTGACCTCGCTGGCCGAGGAGTCGCGCCCGCCGGCGACGACCGGCGAGCGCCACTGACGCTCAGCCTGCGGGCGGGCGGGCAGCTCGGCCTACCCACGAGCTCGTCCGCCCGCTGCCGGTGGACGGAGCAGCGAGCCTCTTCGGGGTTGCGGCCGTCGGACCAGGTGAACACCAGCCACGTGCCTGCAGCGGTTGCCACCTCCGCCGTCCGCCTCGGCGGACCGCCGCGCACTCTCCCGATGCTGTGCGGCGGGGTGCATGCCCCTGACGGCTGGTTGCACGTTCCCCCGCCGTCTGGCGGCGTCTCGCGGTGCCTGATCGCCACGTCACGGCCGGGTCCGTGGCGCCGCCACCGTCCCGTCCGCCTGTGCCCCGAAGCGGCATGACGCGACGCCCGGCATCAGCGAGTCACGCGCCAGCCGACCGCGCGGACCATCCAACCAACCATCCAGCCCGGGTCGGCAGGGGTGCCGACCCCTTACGAGTCCGAGAGCCTGCGTGCCAGCGCCTCGAGCTGCCCAGCCAGCTCGGGCGGCAGCTCGTCGCCGAAGGTCGCGAAGTGCTCGCGGATCGACTCGACCTCGGCGCGCCACTCGTCGATGTCGACGCGCTCGAGCTCGGCGACGGTCTCGGGAGCGATCTCGAGGCCGTCGAGGTTGATCGCCTCGGGGACCGGCAGCCGTCCGATCGGGGCCTCGAGCGCCGACGCACCGCCGTCGCAGCGGCGGAAGATCCACTCCAGCACCCTGATGTTGTCGCCGTAGCCCGGCCACAGGAAGCGCCCGTCGTCGCCCTTTCGGAACCAGTTGACGTGGAAGATGCGCGGCAGCACCGAGGCGGGGTGCTCGCGGCCGATCCGCAGCCAGTAGGCGAAGTACTCGCTCATGTTGTAGCCACAGAACGGCAGCATCGCGAACGGGTCGCGGCGCAGCTTCCCGACCTGGCCGGCGGCCGCGGCGGTCGTCTCCGAGGCGATGCCGGCTCCGAGGAATACGCCATGCTGCCAGGAGTAGGCCTCGGTGACCAGCGGGACCGCGCTCGCGCGGCGGCCGCCGAACAGGATCGCCGAGATCGGCACCCCGGCCGGGTCCTCCCATTCGGGGGCGATCGACGGGCACTGGCCGGCGGCGGCGGTGAACCGGGCATTGGGGTGGGCGGCCGGCTCGGCAGAGGCCGGGGTCCAGTCGCGGCCCTGCCAGTCGGTCAGGTGCGCCGGGGGCTCATCGGTGAGTCCCTCCCACCACACGTCACCGTCGTCGGTGAGTGCGACATTGGTGAAGATGGTGTCAGCGTTCAGCGTCCTGATCGCGTTGATGTTGGTCGCGGCGCTGGTGCCGGGCGCGATACCGAAGAATCCCGCCTCGGGGTTGATCGCCCGCAGCCTGCCGTCGGGGCCGAAGCGCATCCAGGCGATGTCATCGCCGATGGTCTGCACCTGCCAGCCGGGGATCGTGGGCTCCAGCATGGCCAGGTTGGTCTTCCCGCACCCCGACGGGAACGCGGCGGCGACGTAACGCGGCTCTCCCGACGGCGGCGTGACCTTGACGATGAGCATGTGCTCGGCAAGCCAGCCCTGGTCGCGGGCCATCACCGACGCGATCCGCAGCGCGTAGCACTTCTTGCCCAGCAGCGCGTTGCCCCCGTAGCCGGACCCGAACGACCAGATCTCCCGGGTCTCGGGGAAGTGGGAGATGTACTTGGTCTCGTTGCAGGGCCACGGCACGTCAGCCTGGCCCGGGCGCAGCGGGGCGCCCACGGAGTGAACGGCCCGGACGAAGAACCCGTCCTCGCCCAGTTGCTCCAGCACCGACGTGCCGACGCGCGTCATGATCCGCATCGAGGCCGCCACGTACGGCGAGTCGGTGATCTCTACGCCGAGCTGGGAGATCGCCGAGCCGAGCGGGCCCATGCAGAACGGGACCACGTACATGGTCCGGCCGGCCATGCAGCCGGCGAAGATCCCGTCGAAGGTCTCGCGCATTTGCGCCGGGGCGATCCAGTTGTTGGTCGGCCCGGCGTCTTCCTCGTGCTCCGAGCAAATGAAGGTGCGATCCTCCACCCGCGCCACATCCGAGGGATCAGACCGCGCGGCGAAGCTGCCCGGCCGCAGGTCCGGATTGAGCGGGATGAGGGTGCCCTGCTGGACCAGCAGGGTGGTGAGCTGCTCCCATTCCTGCTGTGAGCCGTCGCACCAGTGCACGCGGGCGGGCTGGGCCAGCGCTGCGATCTCGTTCACCCAGGCGATCAGCCCGCGGTGTGAGGCCGAGGACTGATTCAAGCCCGGAATAGTGTCGCCCACCTGATCTCCTCCTGGCCGGTCCTTTAACCTGGGCAGGCTCGCGCCAGGAAAAGTCTGACTCATGTACCTTAACAAGATGCACTGAAAGCTGGCCGAGCGGTAGCCCCTGGATGTGTGGAGGTTTGTGGTGCCTGAACGGTCATTCTGCAAAGTTTGTGAAGACGGAGCGTGAGCCCGGTCACAAAGGCTCGCGTGGGCGTCCGGCTTCGCCGCTTCCGCGAGGAACGCGGCCTGACCCAGGCGGCCCTGGCCAGCGCGCTGGCCATCTCGCCGAGTTACGTGAACCAGCTGGAGTCCAATCAGCGTCCGATGACGGCGTCGGTCTTGCTCCGGCTCGCCAGCGTCTTCGATGCCGACCTGCAGCAGTTCTCGGCCGACGACGCCGACCGGCTCGTGGCGCAGTTCCGTGACGTGCTGACCGACCCGTCGGTCGGCGAGCCGATCTCGATGGCCGAGATCCGCGAGCTCGCCGTGGCGATGCCGGCGGTCGGCCGCTACGTCATGGAACTGCACCGGCGGTACCGGCACGGGCGGGACGTCAACGAGACGATCATGACCCGCATCGATGCCGGCGCGGCGGGCTCGATGTCCGTGCCGCCGCCCATGGCGTACGAGGAAGTGCAGGAACTGTTCTACGCCCGGCGCAACTACTTCCCGGCGCTCGACCTCGCCGCCGAGCAGATCTTCACGGAGGCGGGCCTGGTCATCGGCGACGCCGCCGCCGGAATCGCCGACCGGCTGGCGCGCCGGCATGGCATCCGCGTGACGGAGCTGCCTGCGGGCGAGCGGACCGTCAAGCGGCGCTATGACCCCGCCGCCCAGGTGCTCGCGCTGTCGCCACTGCTGAACCCCGGCCAGCGGGCCTTCCAGCTGGCTACCCACCTGGCCTCGGTCGAGCTGGCCGACGAGATCGACCAGATTGTCGCGGAGGCGAGCCTGTCCAGCGACGAGACGCGGGCGCTGACCAGGATCGGCCTCGCCAGCTATTTCGCCGGCGCCCTGGTCCTGCCGTACCGGCAGTTCCTGGATGCCGCGGAGGACCTGGGCTATGACATCGTCCTGCTGCAGCGGCGCTTCCACGTCGGCTACGAGACCGTCGCGCACCGTCTCAGCACGCTGCAGCGGCCCGGAGCGCGGGGGGTGCCGTTCATCTTCGTGCGGGTCGACCGGGCCGGCAACATCTCCAAGCGCCAGTCCGCCACCAGCTTCCACTTCTCCCGGGTGGGCGGCTCATGCCCGCTGTGGAACGTCTATGAGGCATTTGCCCATCCCGCCGAGATCCAGACCCAGCTGGCCCAGATGCCCGACGGGCGCAGCTACCTGTGGATTGCCCGGACGGTCTCCCGCCGCTACGGCGGCTACGGCACGCTCGCCAAGACCTTCGCCATCGGCCTGGGCTGCGATCTGCGCCACGCCCACCGGCTCGTCTACTCCCACGGACTCGACCTGGCCAGCCCGTCCGCGCTCATCCCGATCGGGCCCGGCTGCAAGGTATGCGACCGGGACGTCTGCCCGCAGCGCGCCTTCCCCGCCATCGGCAAGCCCCTCGACGCAAACCCGCATCACAGCCGCTTTATCCCCTACGCGCCATTGATGCCGCTTGGTGATCAAGGCTGAACTCTGCCCGCCTGGCATGATGGAGTGAGATTGCGGGAGCTGAGGTGGCACATGATGGAGCGCGGGATGGGCACGGCAGACGCCCTCGATACTGGTACCGATGATCTGCTGGCCGGGGTCTGTGACGGCGTCGCGACCATCGTCCTGAATCGGCCCGACCGGCGTAACGCGCTGTCGGTGGCGATGCTCTCGGCCCTGGCCCGGCTGCTGGAGCGGCTGGAAGACGCCGATGACGTGGGCGCGCTGGTGATCACCGGCAGCGGGCCGGCGTTCTGCGCGGGCGGGGACGTGAAGGGGTTCAGCGAACGGGGCGGCGAGGGCGGGTCCGCCTCGCAGGTCGATCCCGGGCTCCTCACGGCGCAAAGGACTATGCAACGCGCGACCGTCGGGCGGCTGCACACATTCGCCAAGCCGGTCGTCGCCTCGCTGCCCGGGGCGGCCGCCGGGGCCGGTCTCGGCCTCGCGCTCGCCGCGGACTTGCGGATCGGATCGCCGCGGACCGTCATGGCCACCGCCTTCGCGAAGGTCGGGCTGTCCGGGGACTACGGGACGGCCTGGCTCTTGCGGGACCTGGTCGGCCCGGCCCGGGCCGCCGAGCTGATGTTCTTCAGCGATCGCGTCGATGCGGACACCTGCCTGCGTCTTGGCCTGCTCAACTGGCTCGTGCCCGAGGACGAGCTGCGCTCGCGGAGTACCGAGCTGGCGTCCCGGCTGGCCCGCGGCCCGCGCCTGGCGCTGCGAAACATGAAGCACAACCTGCTGCTCGCCGAGCGGGTGGGCCTGAACGAGGCGATGGACGTCGAGGTAGCGCTGCACAAGGAATGCGGCATCACCGACGACCACCGGGAGGCGGTCGCGGCGTTCGTGGAGAAGCGAGAGCCGAGATTCGGGGGAGCGCCTACCTAGGCGGGCCTGGCGGGCCGAAGAACCCGGGACCGGCGGACGTTAGGCCCTAGTACCCGCCCGGGCCCTGGACAAGGCTGGGCAGCATGGTGACTCGCCGCCGTGCGCGGGTGTGGCTGACCCGGCAGGTGGCGGCCGTGCTCCTCGCCGTGACCGTCGCGGGCCTGGCCGTCGGCGGGGTGCTGCGCCTGGCCGGGGCCGCTGACGCGGGGGATGCGGCCTGGCTCGCGGTGGGCGCGTGCGGCCTGGCGTATGCCCTGTGGGCGATGGCCACCAGCCTGCGCCGGCGGCGTCTCGGGGTGGACGTCATCGCGCTGCTGGCGGTGGCCGGGGCGATCGCCGTCGGGGAACTGCTCGCCGCGGCGGTGATCAGCGTGATGCTGGCCAGCGGGCGGGCCCTGGAGGGGTGGGCCGCCGGCCGGGCACGCCGCGACCTGCAGGGACTACTGGAGCGCGCGCCGAGAACCGCGCGGCGCTACCGGGGCGGGGCCCTGGAGACGGTGCCGCTCGGGGAGATCGTGCCCGGCGACGTCCTCCTGGTGGCCCCCGGCGACCTGGTGCCGGTTGACGGGACCATCGTGGCCGGGCAGGCGATGCTGGACGAGTCGGCGCTCACCGGCGAGCCGCTGCCCGTCGAGCGCCCGGCCGGGGAGCCGGTGCGCAGCGGCGTGGTGAATTCCGGGGATCCGTTCGACCTGGTGGCGACGGCGAAGGCGGCCGACAGCACCTACGCGGGGATCGTGCGGCTGGTATCGGAGGCGGAAGAGTCGCAGGCCCCGTTCGTCCGCCTCGCCGACCGTTACGCCGTGTGGTTCCTGTTCGTGACCCTGGCCGCGGCCGGCGGGGCGTGGGCACTCGCAGGCGCCGCCCGGGCGGTTGCCGTCCTGGTCGTGGCGACCCCGTGCCCGCTGATCCTGGCCGCGCCGGTCGCCCTGGTGTCCGGAATGTCCGTCGCGGCGCGCCGCGGCGTGGTCGTCAAGGGCGGCGGCGTCCTCGAGCGCCTGGGCCGGTGCACGACGTTGCTGCTCGACAAGACCGGAACGCTGACCAGCGGCCACCCCGCCGTGGCCGCGATCATGCCCGCGGGACGATGGTCGGCGCAGGAGGTCCTGCGGCTGGCGGCATCGCTGGATCAGGCGTCCGGGCATGTCCTGGCCGGCGCGGTCGTCAGCGCCGCCGCGGACCGCGACTGCGAGCTGGTGCTGCCGCAGCAGGTCGAGGAAACCGCTGGTCAGGGGATTCGCGGGATCGTGGCCGGGCATCGGGTGACCGTCGGGAAGGCGGCCTGGTGCGGGGTAACCGGGGCCGCGGGCGCGGCGGGATGGGCGAAGGCCGCGCGCCGCCGGGCCCGGCTGGACGGCGCGCTGACGGTGTTCGTCGCCATCGATGACCAGCCCGCCGGAGTCCTGATCCTGGACGACCCGATCCGGCCGGACGCCGCCCGGACGATCCGCGCGCTGCGGGCGGGCGGCATCGACCGGATCGTCATGGTCACCGGGGACCGCAGCGAGGTAGCGGAGACGGTCGGCGCCGTGATCGGCATGGACGAGGTGCTCGCCGAGCGCACCCCGGCCGAGAAGCTGGACGCGGTCCGACTGGAGGTGAGCCGCGCGCCCGCCATCATGGTCGGGGACGGCATCAACGACGCACCCGCCCTGGCGCTGGCCGACGTCGGCGTCGCCATGGGCGCCCGGGGCGCGACCGCTTCCTCCGAGGCCGCCGACGCGGTGCTCACGGTGGATCGCCTCGACCGGCTTGGTGAGGTCACCGCCGTGGCGCGCCGAACCCGGCGGATCGCCCTGCAGAGCGTGCTGGCCGGGATGGCGATGTCGCTGGCCGCCATGGGCGTGGCGGCGGCCGGCCTGCTGCCGGCGGTCTGGGGCGCGCTACTCCAGGAGGGCATCGACCTGGCCGTCATACTCAACGCCCTGCGGGCGCTGGCGGCGCCGCCCGGCGCCGCGCGGCTGGCCCCCGCGGACGCCGCGCTGACCAGGCGATTCCGCGATGAGCATGAGACCATCCGGGCGGAAATCGAGGAGCTGCGCGTGGTCGCGGACAGCCTCGGGACGGCGCCGCCCGCCGAGGCCATGGCGCGGGTCCGCCACGTGCACGAGATGCTGGTGGGCGCCATCGGGCCGCATGAGCAGGCCGAGGAACGCGAGCTTTACCCGGCGCTGGACCGGATGCTGGGCGCGCCGGACGCCACCGCGCCCATGAGCCGGGCGCACGCCGAGATCGCCCATCAGATCAGGCGGCTCGGCCAGCTTCTCGACGACATCGGTACCGAGCCGCCGGACGACGCCGACTTCGCGGACCTGCGCGCCCTGCTCTACGGCCTGCACGCCATCCTCCGGCTGCACACCGCGCAGGAGGACGAGAGCTATCTCAGCCTCGGCGACAGCGTGCCGGAACTCGGCTCGGAGCCCGCCCGAGTGCTGGCCAGGCGGTGATCACCGGGGCGGGTCCTCAGGGGATCGCCGGGCCGGGTCCCCAGGGTGATCACCCAGGGGGCTCGGCCTGCGGCCAGTCGAGGACGTCGTCGAGCGGGCGCCGGGGCGCTCCGGGCGATATGGGCAGCCCGTAGCCGATCCGCAGGATCATCTGCGGCTGCTCCGGCCCGGACCGCGGATCGCGGACTTGCCACGCGTCGGCGGTCTCCAGCGGCTGGGTCAGCGGGCTGGCGGAGATCCCGCGGCTGGTGCCGGTCAGCAGGACCCGCTGCAGGGCCTGCCCAGCCCTGAGCAGGTCCCTCTCGTCGCCGGAGCGGATCGAGAGCACGGCGAGCTGGGGATGCTCCTCGAACCAGGCGTATCGGACCGGCCTCGGGTGCCCTCCCGGGGTGAAGTCCCGGACCGGGGTAAGGTTCTCGGGGTCGGTAGGCCCGAGCGCGCTGTCCGGAATGCCGTCGCGATCACGCTGGCCGCCGGCCCAGGCAGCGAGCTCGGCGCGATAGGCCGGGTCGGCGAGCAGGGCGCGCTCGGCATCAGCGGCCAGGTGCAGGACGCGCGCCGCCTCGTCGTGATCCAGGAAATGCAGGATCGCTCCTTCGAGGCTGGCCGCCTCGGCCAGGTCTGCCCGCACACCGGGCGGCACCGCCCGGCTGCTGAATGGCTGGCGGTTGGTCTGCCGGCGGGGGATGGCCGTATGCAGCTCACGTTCCCAGGAGGTCGTCACGCGATGGCGTCCGCCCAGCCTGATCTCGGCCAGGAGCAGCGGCTGGCCCGAGTCGGGAAGCAGCCGAACGTCGGGCTCCAGGCCCGCCACCGCGGCCGCCAGACGCAAGTTGAACAAGGCGGCGCCGCAGGCGATGTGCGCGGCGCGGCCGTACGGATCCCCGGATGGCAGCATCCTGGCCGGGTCGGCGTACAGCTCGATCATCTGGTGAGCATCCCGGACCCGGAACCGCCACGGCTGGGTATTGTGCATCGAGGGCGCGGCCACCGCCGCGCGCACCAGGTCATCGATCACCTGCCGGGACGGCCTCGCCGACCTGGCGGTTCCCTGGCTGCTGGGCGCATCTCTGGGCGCACCTTCCGCCGTCATGCCCTCAGCCTGATCAGCCGCCTGGGGCCGCAGGTAGGGGCGTTAGTCCCGGACCTGGCGGTCCCGCCGCGCAGCCCGGGCGATGGCCCTCGCTCTCCATGGCGCCGCAGTCGGGGCAGACCAGGTGGGCCCAGCAGACGGGCTCGCCCCCTTCGCCGGGCTCCGCACGGGACCCTTCCGCACGGGACCCTTCCGCACGGGGCTGCAGCAGGTCCGCGAGGACCGCCGCCTGGCTGTGGCTGACGTCCCGGGTCGCGGTCAGCAGAGTCAGGGGCCCCGCCGCGGCCAGCGCGCGCAGCCGGCTCAGGGCGGCCTCCGGCTCGGGCCCGGCGAGCTCGGCGGTGTACCGGCGGCGAAACTCGCCGAACTTGGCCGGGTCGTGTCCGTACCACTTGCGCAGTTCGCTGGACGGAGCGACGCCCTTGGCCCAGTCGTCCAGCCGGGCGGCGTCCTTGCGCACGCCCCGCGGCCATACCCGGTCCACGAGCACCCGGGTCCCGTCCCGCGGTGCCGGGTCGTCGTAGATGCGACGCACCTGGATATCCACCGGCATACCGGCTCCCTCCCGTCACCTGGTGATTCTCCGGGATGCCGGCCGGAGGCGCAACGGCGCATTAAGGCCTTACCCCAGGGGACTAACGGCCCTGGATGCGCCCCGATGGCTATACGAGGGTAGGGAAATACGGTTTCCGAAGTCCCGAACCGGGACGTGGCGAGCGGAATGTGGCACATGGCGAATCTCTTCCCTGGCCCTGGCCGCCCAGGCCGCAGAGCCCTGGTCGTGCGGCGTCGCCGGGCTGTCCCGGCTGGCGCGCTCCTGGCCGCCGCGACCGCCGTGACCGCCGCGCTGGCGGCGTGCTCGGGCTCCGGCTCGGGGAGCGCCAGCACCGCCGCGGCCAGCACTTCTACGGCCAGCGGCGCTGTGCCGTCCGCCGCCGCGTCGGCGAGCGCCGCAGCCCTGCAGCAGACGTTCGTGAGCGTCATCAAGCGGATGCTGCCGTCGGTGGTGGAGATCCAGACCAGCAGTGGCCTGGGGTCCGGTGTCGTGTTCGATTCAGCCGGCGACATCGTGACCAATGCGCACGTGGTCGGCTCCGCGACGAAGTTCGAGGTGGTCGTGTCGAGCTCAGCGTCGCCCCGGCCAGCGACCCTGGTGGGCAAGTATGCGCCCGACGACCTTGCGGTGATCAAGGTCAGTAACGCCGGACAGCTGCACCCCGCTCTGCGTCCCGCCGTATTCGGTAACTCGGCCCGGCTTGAGGTCGGGGATATCGTGCTCGCGATCGGCACGCCGCTCGGGCTGGCCAGCAGCGCGACCGAGGGCATCGTGTCCGCCGTCGGCCGGACCGTTTCCGAGCCGTCGCAGCAGGGGGCGGCCGGTGCGACTTTGCCCGATACGATCCAGACGTCCGCGGCGATCAATCCCGGTAATAGCGGCGGCGCCCTCGTCAACCTGGCCGGGCAGGTCGTGGGCATCCCGACCCTCGCCGCCACCGACCAGCAGCTAGGCGGGGCAGCGCCGGGGATCGGGTTCGCCATCTCATCCAATACCGCGGTCCTGATCGCCCGGCAACTGGTGGCGAGTGGCACGGTGACGAACTCGGGCCGGGCCGCGCTCGGAGTGAACGTCAGCAGCGTCGCGGGCACCGACGGCGCGCCATCGGGCTGCGGTGTCGCCTCGGTCACCAAGGGCGGTCCCGCCGCGCGGGCAGGCATCGTCGCGGGCGACACGATCACCGCTATCAACGGCCAGGCGACCCCCGACACCCAGGCGCTGGCGGCCACGCTCGCTACCTTGCACCCTGGCCAGGTGGCCAGGGTCTCCGTCAGCCGGGCTGACGGCAGCGAGGAAACTGTGCGGGTCACGCTGGGCCAGTTGCCCGGCAGCTAGCCGGTGCACCTGCTGCTGTTCGCGACGGATGTGAGCGGATGTGAGCGGATGTGAGCGGAGGAGGTGAGCGCATGCCGTGGCTGCTGGTCGTGGTTGCGGGGCTGTTCGAGATGGGTTTCGCGGTTTTGCTGAAGCAAAGTGCCCACTTCACCCGGTTGTGGCCGACGGTGGGTTTCGCGGTGTGCGCGCTGGTCAGTTTTGGCTTGCTCAGCGCGGCGCTGGGCCGGCTGGAAGTCGGGCCGGCCTACGCGGTGTGGACAGGCATCGGCGCCGTCGGGACCGCGGTGGTGGGCATGATCGCCCTGGGGGAGTCGGTGTCGTCGCTGAAGCTCGTGTCGATCGGCCTCGTGCTGGTGGGCGTGATCGGGCTGAATCTGTCCGGCGTCACTCTCTGACCCGCCCGGCGCGCCGGCCGGAGACCACCCAGAAGGCGGCGAGCGCGACGGTTCCCAGCGCCGCGATCAGCAGCGTGATCAGGATCTGGCCGCGGGGCAGTGCGAGCGCGTAGAAGCGGCGGACCACCGGAACGGGGAACAGCGCCGCGAATCCGGCGACCATCGCGCCGACCAGGATGACCCGGCGCCAGGTCAGCGGCATCGCGAGCAGCAGGAGCACGGCCAGGCTGAGGACGAGGGTGACCAGGGTCGCGGCGGTGCGCTGCTGCAGCGAGGGCAGAGCGTGGGCCCGGGCCAGCGCGTACGCCGCGAACGTCGCCCCGGCGACGATCACGCCGGCCGGGACGGCGAATCGCAGCACCCGGTCGACGAAACCTGGCAGGTAACGCCGCGGGTTGGGCGCGAGCGCAAGGAAGAAGGCGGGAATGCCGATAGTCAGCGTGTCGATGATCGTGAGATGCCGGGGCAGGAACGGGTAAGGCAGCAGCGTGACTCCCACGGCCACCGCGAGCAGGGTCGCCCACACCGTCTTCGTGACGAAAAGGTTGGCCACCCGCTCGATGTTGGCCGTTACCCGCCGGCCCTCGGCGACGACGCCCGGCAGCGTGGCAAACCTGCCGTCGAGCAGCACCAGTTCCGCGACCGCCTTGGTCGCCGGCGAACCTGAGCCCATGGCGATGCCGATATCGGCGAGCTTGAGGGCCAGCACGTCGTTGACGCCGTCGCCGGTCATCGCTACCGTATGCCCGCGCGCCTGCAGGGCCGTGACCATGGCCTGCTTCTGGTGGGGGGCCACCCGGCCGAATACCGAGCGGTCCTCCAGCAGCCGGCCAAGCGCGTCGATGTCATCGGGCAGGTCGCGCGCGTCGACGGGATAACCGCGGCCGGGCACGCCGACCCGGGCCGCGACGGCGCCGACCGTGTGCGGGCTGTCCCCGGAGATCACCTTGAGCGCGACGCCCTGCGCCGCGAAGTATGAGATCGCGTCGGCGGCATCAGGCCGCAGCCGCTCGGCCAGCAGGACAAAGGCCGCCGGCTCTAGATCCTGGGGCAGGGCACCGTCCTTCAGTGATCCGTCCTTCAGCGGCCCGTCGGCGCGGGCCAGCACGAGGACCCGCTGCCCGCTCGCGGCCAGCTCGGCCGCCTGCGCCAGGCTGTCCCGCAGCCCGGCTGGCAGCACCAGCTCCGGCGCCCCGAGCGCCCAGGTGCCATGCCCGGCGAAGCTGGCCGCGCTCCACTTGCGGGCCGAGGAGAACGGCACGCCACCCTGGCGGACCCACCCGGCCGGCGGCGGGAACGCCTGCCCGATCGCGGCCAGGGTCGCGTTGCGGTTCTCGTCGTCGGCCAGCGCGCCGAGCGCGGCCTCGACCGGGACCTGGCCATCCAGCCGGATCAGGCTGCTGAAGGAGATCGTCCCGTCGGTCAGGGTCCCGGTCTTGTCGAAGCACACCACGTCCACCCTGGCCAGGCCCTCGACGGCGGGCAGCTGCTGCACCAGGACCTGGCGCCGGGCGAGGGTGACCGCCGCCACCCCGAAGGCGACGCTGGTCAGCAGCACGAGGCCCTGCGGCACCATGCCGACCAGGGCCGCGACCGTGCCGGTGAGCGTTTCCCGGACGGTGGCGTGGGCGTGCAGCTGGCTGACCACCAGCAGCGCCGCTATCGGCACGATCGCCCACGTGACGTACCGCAGGATCCGGTTGATGCCCTCCATCAGCTCCGAGCGCACCACCGCGAACTGCCGGGCCTGTGCCGCCAGCTTGCGCGCGTACGCCTCGGCGCCGACCCCGGAGGCCTGATAGCCGCCCGACCCGGCCACCACGAAGCTGCCCGACAGCAGTCGGTCGCCGGCCCGCTTGTCCACCGGCTCGGCCTCGCCGGTCAGCAGTGATTCATCAGCCTGCATATTCCTGCTGACGCGCACCACGCCATCGGCCACTAGCTGGTCGCCGGCGCGCAGGTCGACCAGATCACCCGCTACCAGCTCAGCGACGGCGATGTGCTGCCGCCTGCCGTCGCGGATCACCCGGGCCGTGGGCGCGGTGAGCACAGCGAGCCGGTCGAGCGTCAGTTTCGCCCGCAGCTCCTGCCCGATGCCGATCAGCGCATTGGTGATCAGGACGATGCCGAACAGGGCGTCTTGCGGCTGGCCGACCGCCAGTATCACGGCCAGCAGGATGCCCAGGATGAGGTTGAACCGGGTCACGATGTTCGCCCGCAGGATCTCGGCGACTGAGCGGCTGGTGGGCTCGGCGCCCGCGCCCGCGGGCTCGCGGGCGCGCCGCTCGGCCACCTCGGCACTGCTCAGGCCGGCCGGCGGCGTCTGCCCGGCCAGGGGCTCAGGCCTCATCGGGGCTAACGGTGAGTTCAGCGCCGCGGAAGTCGTGATAACTGGCGGGGACCACCGGGTAAAGCTACCGCCAGTAGCGCCCGTGGCGCGGGACGGATCGTTTGGCGGGCCTGCGTCGGGCCGGCCCGACGGCGCGCCGAGCCCCGGGCCGGGGAAGCCCGTGAGCGGCGGCCTGTACAGATCCGATCGCCTGCGGGACTGGCCATCGTGGCCGGCGTTGTTACGCTGACCGGGTGATACGACCCGCAGCGGCATTTGTCCTGGCTTCGGCGTCGGCCGGACGACTGCGCGTGCTGCGGGACGCCGGGATGGATCCGGAGGTCCTGGCCAGCGGGGTGGACGAGAGCGCCGACGCCGGCCTGGACACCGCGGCCCTCGTCGCCGTCCTGGCCGAGCGCAAGGCCGCCGCCGTGGCAGGCCGGCGACCGGAGGCGCTGGTGCTGGGCTGTGACTCGATGCTGGACCTGGACGGGGTGAGCTTCGGCAAGCCGACCTCGGCGGACCACGCCGCGGCGATGTGGCGGCGGCTGTCGGGGCGGGAAGGAACGCTGCTGACGGGCCACTGCCTCATCGAGGCCGGCAGCGACCGCCGGGTGCGTGGCGTCGGCCGGACGGTGGTGCGCTTCGGCGTCCCCACGCAGGCCGAGCTGGCGGCCTATGTCGGGAGCGGCGAGCCGCTGGCCATGGCCGGCGCGTTCAGTATCGACGGCCTGGGCGCGCCGTTCGTCGAGAGCATCGACGGTGACCCGAGCAATGTCATCGGGCTCTCGCTGCCGCTGCTGCGCCGGATGCTCACCGAGATCGGCCTGGCCATCACCGACCTGTGGCGCAAGCCCTCCAGCGCGGACTCCGGCAAGCCCTGCGGCGCAGGCTAGTCGCCCGAGCGGGTCACCATACGCCCGGCGATCACCCGGGTACGGCTGGAGCCGATGACGACAATGCTCTGGGCCTCCATGGCCCGCGGGTCGATGGCGCCCAAGATGGTGAGCCAGGATAGCTGCTCGGGGTACTGCGCGTCCTGCACCACCGCGACCGGGGTGTCCGGGGATCGGTGCTGGCGCAGGATCGTCAGCACATCCTCGAACTGGCGGTCGTGCGGCCGGCCCGGCGACGGGCCGAAGGTGATGACGAAGTCGGCCTCGGCCACGGCCTGGACCCGGCGGGCGATCACCTCCCACGGGGTGTCCCGCGCGGGGGAGATCACCGCGTGGTAGTCGCCCTGCGGCGCCCCGATCGCGGCCCCGCAGGCAAGATCGGCGGTGATGCCCGGGACCTCCACGATGTCGACATCGTCCCCGGCGAGATCAAGAAGCAGGCTGGCCATCGCGTGCAGGCCAGGCCCGGCGGGAAAGGTCACCGCGACCGCGTGTCCCCGGCGGGCTTCGCGCACCGCCTTCCGGACACAGGCCGCGTCCCCCGCGTCCCCCGCGTCCTCGCCCGGCTCGTCGGTGATCAGGCGAGTCCCGACCCGGAGCAGGTCGCTGACCTGCTCCAGGGACTGGCCCAGGCCCGCCACGATCGAGGCGCGGCGCAGCTCGCGCACGGCCCGGGGGCTCAGCAGGTCACGCGCGCCGGGCCCGGTTCCGACCATGGCGAGCCGCCCGCGCGGCCAGATGCGCGCCACCGCCACGCTGGCGCCCGCGGACCCGTGCTCGGGCAGCACCAGCTCGGAGGCGCCCGCCAGTGCGGCCGCCTCCGCCACGCTGATGGTCGTGACCGCGGCGGGCCGCCCGTGGCGCAGCGGCGCGACGGCGTCGAGCCGGCTGACCGGATATCCCACCAGCGGCCAGCCGCGATCCCGGGCGGCCTCCTGCACCCCCGGCTCCGCCAGCTTGGCCTCCGTCGTCGCCAGCGCCGCGACGCAGGCCGCCGACAGGCCGGCCTCGGCCAGCGCGCCGTCGGCCAGTCGCAGCACCTCGTCGGCGGCCACCCCGCTGCGGGAGTCCACGCCGATGACCAGGGAGGGCGGTCGCAGGATCGCGTCCCGCGGGCCGGGCGCCGCCAGCCGGTCAGTGACGAGGATCCGGTATTCACCCGCGTCGCCTACGTGTTCGGGGAGCGGTGGCAGCGGCCAGGTCCGCTCCGACTCCAGTCGCACCCGCTCGCCATCGAGCAGGGCCCGGCTCACGGTCCCGATGGCCCCCTCGGTCGGCCAGCCCAGCAGGGTCAGGCCGGGCAGGCTCATGGCGTCGGTGGCCGTCGTGATCACCACGTCCGCGCCGAACACCCCGGCCACCCGGGCCGCGAGCGCGTTCGCGCCGGCGGCGTGCCCGCCCACCACCGCCACCGCGTGCCGCGCCGACTCATCGATGCAGACGACGGCGGGGTCGGTCCACTTGCTGTCCAGCAGCGGGGCGATGAGCCGCACGGTCGCGCCGACCGCGAGAAAGCACACCAGCCCGTCACACTGCGCCCACGCGCGCTGCAGCGCCTGCCGCGGCGGGCCGTCGTAGCTGCGCGCCTGGCCGGGCCAGGCAGCCGCCAGCCGCGCCGCGGCCGCGCGACCGCTTCCGGTCACCGCGATCAGCCCGATCACTGCGATCCCCCCGAGCCCGCGCTGTGCCGATGGTAATCGGCCGATAGGTGCATCACATGACCGTACCCGCGGTCGCGCGGCGGCCTGAACTCCCGCTACCACCGCCGGGCGGGGGGTCCCCCGGATCACACCCTTCGCCAGCGGGCCTCGCACAATCCGTAGCTGCCGAAGATGACCAGGCCGAGGGCCGCGAGAATCAGCAGCGCCTCGCCGAACGGCTGGCTGCGCAGCGTGAGGAGCGCCTTGTCGATGCCGCCCGACTTCGACGGGCTGTGGGTGACAGCCGCATCGATGACCAGGACGCCCGCGAGGGCGAAGACCAGGCCGCGGGCGGCGGTCCCCACGGTGCCGAGCCACGTGACGACGCGGCGGGTCCTGGCGCGCAGCTGCGTTATCCGCAGGTACTTCAGGAACTTATGGCGGATGCCCTCGCTGACCAGGACCAGGCCGCAGATCACGATGATGAGGCCGACGATGCCGACCAGCCACCGGCCGCCGGCGTGCTGCATCGCCTTGGCGGTCAGGTCCTGCTGCTGCCGGCTCTGGTTGCCCTGCGTGCCGGAGATGACCTGGAACGTCAGGTAGGCAAAGCCGGCGTAGACGATCGCGCGGCCCAGCGACTTGAGCCGGGGTCCCGCGCCGTTGCCGTCGCCGGTGACGCCGTAGGCGGCCTCACTGAGGCGCCAGAGCGCGTATCCGGCGAAGCCGATGCCCAGCAGCCATAGCGAGACCAGGCCGTAGGGCTTGCCGGCGAGCAGTTGCAGAGCGCCCTGCTGGTCGGCCTGCTGCGAGCGATGGCCGAGTGCGACCAGGATCGCGACCCAGCCGATCAGAATGTAGATGATTCCGCGGGCTGCGAGGCCGGCCCTGGCCAGCGCGCGCGCTGCCTTGCTGTCTGATGCCCGCCTGGCCCGGGATGTCACGCGGCCAGCCGTTGCCGATGTCGATCGCATGCGGCTGAGTACCTCTAGATCGCCCGGCTAAACGTCGGCAGCCGGCCGTTTCTACCAGGTGCCCCATTTCAGCCTGGGCTCGGGCAGGTCCGGGGGCTGCAGGAAGGCCGGGGGAGCGGTGAGGTTCAGCGCATCCAGCGGCGCGGCGGCCGCCGCGTCCCGCGCGGTGAGCGCGGGCAGGTTCCATTTCTCCTCGACCAGCTTGAGCACGGAGGTGTGGTCGAGTACCTCGCTGCAGACGTAGTCCGGGCGAGCGTACGGGGACACGATGACCGCGGGCACCCGGAACCCGTACCGGTCATACCAGTGCGGTCCCTGGTTGAGGTTCTCTTTGCTCTCGACCAGCTTGGGCAGGAACGGCCGCAGGAATGCCTGCAGCGGGGTCGGGCTGCCGATCAGGCTGCGTCCCGCGACGTCGTCAGGCGGCACGGCCGCCGGCGGCGAGATGTGGTCGTGGTATCCGCCATGCTCGTCGTAGGTCCAGATCAGCAGGGTGTGCGGCCAGCCCGGGCCGTGCATGACCCGGTTGATCACCTCGGCGGCGAAGCTCTCGCCCTTGCTGATGTCCTGCGGGTTCTCCTCGGAGTAGGCGTCGAAGTCGGGATCCACGATGCTGAACGCCGGCAGGGTGCCGTGGTCGGCGTCCGTGAAGAACTGGTCGATGCCGCGGACATGCTGCATGTACCGGCCGATGCCGAGCGGATAGACGTCAGCCGTGAACGCCAGGTCCTTCTGGACGCTCTGGGTCACCGACTTCAGCGCCCGGCCCGCCGACCTCAGGCGGCGTCGGGTCATCTTGCGCTTGTGCCGGGCATAGTGCTTGAGCTGGGCCTGGTCCCCGGCCACCGGGTGGTAGTTGGCCCAGGAGATGCCATGCCGGGTGAGCATGTCGAAGATGGTCCCGGTGGGCGGGTAGTTGAGCAGGTCATAGGGGGAGTCGTCGATCAGGCCGTGCGCCGTTCCGGCGATGAGAAAGCGGCGATTGGGAAAGGTGGGGCCCAGGCACGAGCTGAACCAGTGATCGGCCAGCGGGAAGGTCCGGGCCAGCCCGTAGTAGAACGGCAGGTCCTCCTCGGTCCAGTAGCCCATGCCCGCGGCGGCCGCGGCGGGCGGGACGTCGGCATCCGGGTCGGCCTGCGCGAGCACGGTCTGGGAACTGGTCACGAACCCGTCGCATTTC
>DATKRH010000091.1:0-3357 GCA_035532295.1 Streptosporangiaceae bacterium | reverse complement strand
CTCTTATGCGGACTTCCCCGTTATGCCGATCAGGAGCTGCGAGTTCGCTGCGGGCTTGGCCGGCGGTGTCGGCATGTCGGCATAATCTCAGCTCGGCGATGGCTTGCCGCCAGTCTTTTGCCAGGTCGGGTGCTGATTCTTCTCTCTGGACGCGATGGTCGTCCGGAGAGGAGTTCATGATGGCGAAAACGAAACCGTGCTGGGCGGAGGTGGCCGGTCCGCTCGCGGAGTACGCGGCCGGGTTCCGGGACGAGCTGTTCCGGCTCGGCTATACCCCGCTCACCGCGGCCTGCCAGGTCCGGCTGACCGCTCACCTGAGCCGGTGGATGACGGCCCGGGGCCTGAGCGCACGGGACCTGGACATGCCGGCTGCGGAACGGTACTTCGCGGCCCGCCGTTTGGCGGGATACGCGAACGAGCGGACGGTCGAGGCCCTCGGCCCGCTGCTGGGCTACCTGCGCGGGCTCGGGGCCGCCCCGCTCCCGCCGGCGGAGCCTCCGACGGAGACCGGCCTGCTGCTGGACCGGTTCGCTGCCTACCTGGCCTCCGAACGCGGCCTGGCACCGACGACGATCGCGCTGAACGTCCGCCTGGTCCGCCCGTTCCTGCAGCAGCGGGCGCTCGAACGCGGCGGGCGCCTGGACCTGGAGCAGCTGACCGCCGGCGAGGTACGGGCATTCGTGCTGGACCAGGCCAGGAAGCAGCCGCGGTCGGCCAAGCGGATCGTGACCGCGCTGCGGTCCCTGCTCCGTTTCCTGCACGTCGACGGAATCCTGGCCGTCCCGCTGGCGGGCGCGGTGCCGTCGCCGGCCGGGCACTCGCTCGCCGGGCTTCCCCGCGCACTGGAATCCGGACAGGTCGAGGCGATGCTGGCCTCCTGTGACCGGGCCACCGCGACCGGGCGCCGGGACCGGGCGGTCCTGCTGATGCTGTCCCGGATGGGCCTGCGAGCCGGCGAAGTCGCCGGGCTCGGCCTGGACGACGTGGACTGGCGGCGCGGCGAGATCACGGTTCGCGGCAAGGGCGGGCGCCGGGACCGGCTGCCGCTGCCCGCCGACGTGGGCGCGGCGATCGTCGCCTACCTGCGCGACGGGCGCCCGGCCGGCGCGCTGGACCGCACGGTGTTCATCGCCGCTCAGGCGCCCCGGGAAGCGCTGTCCTACCTCGGGATCACCACGATCGTCGCGGAGGCCGCCACCCGGGCAGGGATCCCCGGGCCGGTCCATGCTCATCGCCTGCGGCATTCGGCGGCAACCGCGATGCTGCGCGGCGGCGGGTCGCTGACCGAGATCGGGCAGGCTCTTCGCCATGCCCGCCCGGCCACGACTGCCATTTACGCGAAGGTCGACGTCGACGCGCTGCGCCCGCTGGGCCGTCCCTGGCCAGGCCAAGAGGAAACCGCATGACGGCGGACGGACGCCCGCTGAGGGACTCGCTGGAAGACTACCTGGCGCTGCGCCGCGCGCTGGGCTTCAGGCTCAAGACCGCCGGGCGGCTGCTGGATCAGTTCGTCAGCTGGCTCGACGATCGCGGCTCTGACACGATCACCACCGAAGATGCCCTGGCATGGGCGGTGCTCCCGCCCAGGGCCTCGCAGGCGTGGCAGTCGATCCGGCTCAGCATGGTCCGCGGATTCGCCGCCTACCTGCACGGCACCGACCCGTCGGTCCAGGTTCCCCCGCCCGGCCTGATCCGCCGCGGGAACGATCGCGCGACCCCTTATATCTACTCCGACGCCGAGATCAGCGCTATCATCGCCGCGGCCGGAACGCTGCGGCCCCGGTTCCGGGCCGCCACCTACCAGGCCCTGATCGGCCTGCTCGCAGCGAGCGGCGTCAGGATCGGGGAAGCGCTCTCCTTCGACCGCGGCGACCTTGACGCTGACCAGGGCATGCTCACCATCCGGGACGCCAAGTTCGGGAAGACCCGGCTGATCCCGCTGCACCCCAGCACGACCGCCGCGCTGACCCGGTACTCGGCCCTGCGGGACGAGCATCACCCCCGTCCGGCCGACCCTGCGCTGTTCCTGTCCACCGCCGGGACACGGCTGCGGCACAGCAACGTCAGCCTCACGTTCAGCAAGCTCACCGCCCAGGCCGGGCTGGCCCGGCGGTCAGCTTCCTGCCGTCCCCGCATCCATGACGTCCGCCATTCCTATGCGGTGGCTACTGTCCTCGGCTGGTACCGCGACGGCGCCGACGTCGCCGCGATGATGCCGCGGCTGTCTACATATCTCGGCCATAACGACCCAAAGCATACATATTGGTACTTGTCGGCCGCGCCTGAGCTGATGGCGCTGGCCGGCGACCGGCTGCACGCTCACCTGCAAGGAGAATCATGACCGCCCTCGCCCCCACCCTGCAGGCATTCTTCACCGACCGCCTGGCGCTGCAGCGCCAGGCCAGCGGCCACACGGTCGCCGCCTACCGGGACGCGCTCAGGATGCTGGTCGTCTTCGCCGCCCAGCGCGCTGGCAAGGTCCCGTCCCGGCTGGACATCGCCGACCTGGACGCGCAGACGGTCGGCGCGTTCCTGAACCACCTGGAAAACGAGCGCGGCAACAGCGTCCGGACCCGCAACGCCCGACTCGCCGCGATCCACTCCCTGTTTGGCTACGCCGCGGTGCGCCACCCCGAGCACGCCGCTGACATCCAGCGGGTCCTGGCCATCCCGCCCAAGCGCTTCGACAAGGCCCTGATCACCTACCTCGCCGAAGACGAGATCACCGCCTTGCTGGCCGCACCGGACCTGGCGACCTGGACCGGACGGCGCGACCAGGCGCTGCTGGTGCTCGCCTGCCAGACCGGGCTGCGCGCCACCGAGCTCACCAGCCTCGCCATCGGAGACGCTCACCTGGGCACCGGCGCGCACGTCAGCTGCCTGGGCAAGGGCAGGAAACAGAGGATAACCCCGCTCACCCCGGCCACCGTGACGGTCCTGCGCTCCTGGCTCGACGAGCGCGGCGGGCTGCCCGCCGACCCGCTGTTCATCACCCGCCGCGGCACCCCGCTCAGCCGCGACGCCCTGGAACGGCGGATCGCCAAGTACACCGCCATCGCCGCAGAATCGTGCCCGCCGCTGCTGGAGAAGAAGGTATCGCCCCACGTTTTGCGGCACTCTGCGGCCATGAGGCTGCTCAGCGCCGGCGTCGACACCTCGGTCATCGCACTGTGGATGGGCCACGAAAATACCGCCACCACACAGGTCTACATCCATGCTGACCTGGCACTCAAGGAACGGGCGATAGCCCGGACGGCACCCCAGAACACTACACCCGGCCGCTACCAGCCGGCCGACGACGTACTCGCGTTCCTCGACGCACTGTGATTATGCCGAACGTCCTGCCCGTAACCGCGG
>DATKRH010000090.1:0-10931 GCA_035532295.1 Streptosporangiaceae bacterium | reverse complement strand
CCTCCGCGTCCTCCTCCGCGCGGCTCGCTCATGGCGTCGAATCTACGCTGGAGGCGTACAGCCGCCCTGGCTACGCCGAAATAGCCGCGACGCGGGCGATTAGTTCGTGAAGACTACGTAATCGTGCTGCTCACGATCTCCACCACCCGCGCCCCGGCGACCGACCTGGGCTACTTGCTGCACAAGCATCCGGGGCGGGTTCAGTCGTTCCCGCAGTCCGTGGGGACCGCGCACGTCTTCTACCCCGAGAGCACGGACCGCCGCTGCACCGTCGCGGTGCTGCTCGAGGTGGATCCGGTCGCGCTGGTCCGTGGCCGGAAGGGCCGCTCTGGCGACGGATTCGCGCTGGGGCAGTACGTCAACGACCGCCCGTACGCCGCGTCCAGCATGCTGGCGATGGCGCTGAAGGATGTCTTCCGGACGGCCCTCACCGGACGATGCAACGCCCGTCCGGAGCTGGCCGCGTCGCCGATCCCGCTGGACATCCACGTTCCGGCGGTCCCGTGCCGCGGCGGCGTCGATCTGCTGCGTCGCCTGTTCGAGCCGCTCGGCTGGCGGGTCGCGGCGGCGAGCGGCCCGCTAGATCCGACGATCCCGGAGTGGGGCGACTCTCGCTACCTCGACGTGCGGCTGACCGGTGACGTGCGGCTCGCGGACGCCCTGAACCATCTGTACGTGCTGCTGCCCGTACTGGACGACACGAAGCACTACTGGGTCAGTAACGACGAGGTCGACAAGCTGATCCGCGCGGGTGGCGGCTGGCTTGGGGCGCATCCGGAGAAGGCGCTCATCACCCGCCGGTATCTGGCCCACCAGCGGGAGCTGACCCAGTCGGCGCTGGCCCGGCTGGCGGAGGTGGACGACGCGGAGGTCGATGACGCCGAGGCCGAGCAGTTCGACAACGCTCCCGACGGCGCGGTCGCCCTGGACACCGACACCCCGGAGCGGCCGGTCCCGCTCGCTGAGCAGCGCCGCGGTGCCGTGCTCGCGGCGGTCCGGGCGTCCGGCGCGCGCCTGGTGGGCGACCTTGGCTGCGGTGAGGGCGCGCTGGTCCGGGACCTGCTCGCGGAGCGCGGCATCGAGCAGATCGTCGCCACCGACGTTTCGGCGCGGGCCCTGCAGATCGCCGGCCGCAGGCTGCGCCTGACGGAGCTGACCGAGCAGCAGCGCGGCCGGCTGCGGATCTTCCAGTCCGCGCTGACCTATCGCGACGACCGGCTCGCCGGCCTGGACGCCGCCGTGCTGATGGAGGTGATCGAGCACGTCGATCCGCCGCGCCTGGACGCGCTCGAACGGGTCGTGTTCGGCCATGCCGCTCCCGGAACGGTGATCACGACGACCCCTAACGTGGAGCACAACGTGCGTCTTGAGTCGCTGCCGGCCGGGACCATGCGGCACCGCGATCATCGCTTTGAGTGGACCCGAAGCGAGTTCCGCTCCTGGGCCGAGCGTGTCGCGACTGCGTACGGCTACACGGTTCGTTATCTGCCGGTCGGAACAGACGATCCCGCGGTCGGCCCGCCCACCCAGATGGCGATCTTCAGCAAGGTGGCGGCATGACGCGCGAGCTGACGGTTCCCGAGCTGAGCCTGGTCGTGCTGATCGGCGTCAGCGGCTCGGGGAAGTCCGCGTTCGGCCGCGCGCATTTCCGCCCGACCGAGGTGATCTCGTCGGACTTCTGCCGCGGGCTGGTGGCCGACGACGAGAACGATCAGGCCGCCACGCCCGAGGCGTTCGAGCTGCTGCACTACATCATCGGCAAGCGGCTGAGGGCCGGCCGGCTGACTGTCGTGGACGCCACCAACGTCCAGCCCGACGCGCGCAGGCAGCTGGTGGCCGTCGCCCGGGAGCACGATGTCCTGCCGGTGGCCATCGTCCTCGACGTTCCGGAGAGCGTGTGCGTCGCACGTAACGCGACCCGTCCCGATCGCGAGTTCGGGGCCCACGTCATCCGCCGCCAGCGGGACCAGCTGCGCCGGGGCCTGAAGGGGCTCCAGCGGGAGGGCTTCCGCACGGTCCACGCCTTGCGCGGTGACGACGAGATCGCCGGCGTCAGCATCACCCGCACGAAGCTGTATAACGACCTGCGGCACGAGACCGGCCCGTTCGACGTCATCGGCGACATCCACGGCTGCCGGGCCGAGCTGGAGGCGCTCCTGACTGGGCTCGGCTACGACGTCAGCCGCGACCGCGAAGGGCGCGCCGTGGGCGCGCATCGCGATAACCGCCGCGCGGTCTTCGTCGGCGACCTCGTCGACCGGGGTCCCGACACCCCCGGCGTGCTGCGACTGGTGATGGGCATGGTGGCCGCGGGCGACGCCTTCTGCGTGCCGGGGAACCACGAGAACAAGCTGCTCCGCGCGCTGCGCGGCCGCAACGTCCAGGTCACCCACGGCCTGGCCGAGTCGCTGGCCCAGCTGGCGGCCGAACCCGAGGAGTTCCGCGCTGAGGTCGAACGATTCATGGACGGCCTGATCAGCCATTACGTACTGGATGGCGGACAGCTGGTGGTCTCGCACGCCGGGCTGATCGAGCGCTACCAGGGCCGCGCGTCGGGACGAGTCCGGGAGTTCTGCCTCTACGGGCAGACCACGGGCGAGATCGACGAGTACGGCCTGCCGGTGCGCTACCCGTGGGCGGAGGAGTACCGCGGCCAGGCGATGGTGCTCTACGGCCACACTCCGGTCCCCACCCCGGAATGGGTCAACAACACGCTCTGCCTCGACACCGGTTGCGTGTTCGGCGGTCGCCTGACGGCGTTGCGCTACCCCGAGCGGGAGCTCGTCTCGGTCCCGGCGGCCGAGGTCTACTACGAGCCGGCCAGGCCGTTCCCGGCTAGCTCTGACGCGGTCGTCTCCGACACCGCAGGTCGCCGCGACCCCGAAGTCCTCGATATCACCGACGTCACCGGCACGCGGGTCATCGAGACGCAGTACCTGAAGCGCATCGGGGTGCGGGAGGAGAACGCCGCCGCCGCGCTGGAGGTGATGAGCCGGTTCGCGGTCGACCCTCGGTGGCTGCTCTACCTGCCGCCGACGATGAGCCCGGTGGCGACCTCGACGCGGCCGGACCTGCTCGAACATCCGGAGCAGGCCTTCGAGTACTTCCGGGCTGAGGGCGTCGATCAGGTCGTGTGCGAGGAGAAGCACATGGGCTCGCGCGCGGTCGTGCTCGTGCGCGCGACCCCGGCCGCCGCGCAGGCCAGATTCGGCGCGCCCGGCGATCAGTCGTCAGGCGCCGTGTGGACCCGCACCGGGCGGCCATTCCTGTCCGGCGAGCTCACCGCGCAGCTCGTCGATCAGCTGCGCGCGGCCGCGGAGAAGGCCGGGCTCTTCGACGAGCTCGGCACTTCCTGGCTGCTGCTCGACGCCGAGCTGATGCCCTGGAGCGCCAAGGCGGGGCAGTTGCTCCGCGACCAGTACGCCGCGGTGGGAGCGGCGGCGCGCGGGTCGCTGCCGGCCGCGGTCGAGGTGCTCGGCCAGGCTGTCGCCGCTGGTCTCGACGTCGGCGACCTCCTGGAGCGCACCCGCGGCCGGGAGGCTAACGCGGCGGCATTCACCGACGCCTACCGGCGTTACTGCTGGCCGACCGAGGGACTGGCGGGCGTGCGCATCGCGCCCTTCCAGCTCCTCGCCACCGAAGGAGCGGTCCATCACGAGCGACCGCATGCCTGGCACCTCGACCTCGCGGACCGGCTGGTCGCAGCCGACGCCGCCGGCGGCATCCGCGGCGCCGATGCCGGGCTCGTGGCGCCGACCCGTCGAGTCGCCGCGGACACCACCGACCCGGGCTCTGTCGCCGCCGCGACTGACTGGTGGTCCGAGCTAACGGCGGCGGGCGGTGAAGGCATGGTCGTCAAGCCAGCCGGGAACCTGACCCGCGGCCGCAAGGGACTGGTTCAGCCGGGGCTGAAGGTCCGGGGGAGAGAGTACCTGCGGATCATCTACGGCCCGGACTACACCGAGCCCGCGCATCTGGAACGGCTGCGCGCGCGTGGGCTCGGGCACAAGCGCTCGCTGGCCCTGCGTGAGTACGCGCTCGGGCTCGAGGCGCTGGACCGGGTCGCGCGCGGCGAGCCGCTATGGCGCGTGCACCAGTGCGTCTTCGCGGTGCTCGCCCTCGAATCCGAACCCGTAGACCCGCGGCTATGACCGTCGGCGGAGCCGGCGTCAGCCAGTTTCGCCGTCGAGGCGCTCGCGGATCAGGTCGGCGTGGCCGTTGTGCTGGGCGTATTCGCCGATCATGTGGACGTGCACCATGCGGATGGACATGACGTCATCGCCGTGACGGATGGTGTCGTCGAACGACCGGCCCGCGACCGCCTCGACGGCGAGCAGGGACTCGGTGAGCAGCCGGGCGTAGTCCTCGGCCGCCAGTTCCGGGTCAAGATCGGTGAAGTCGGCGTCCTTGCCCTGCGCCGGGTCATACATCGGGGGCATCTGCTCGCCGCCGATTCGCTCGCGGAACCAGATCCGCTCGACCTTGGCCATGTGCCGGATGAGCCCGAGCAGGGTCAGGTTCGAGGGCGGGACGGTGGCCTGCGCCAGCTGATCGCCGGTCAGGCCCGCGCACCTGCTCAGTAGCTTGCTGCGCTGATAAGCAAGGTATGCCTCCAGCATGAGCCGGTCGTCGCCGGTCATCGGGCCGTCGGTGAGAGCGGCCGGGGGAGCTGTCCAGGTCGGAGCCATCCAGGTCATCGGCACATCCTCGCAGGGCGGTTGTGTCCGGGTGCCAGTGCCCCGGCAGTCAGTGCCCCGGCAGTCAGTGCCCCGCTCGCTGAATTATCTGCCATGGCTGATAAACTCCCTGTAATTTATTAGCAGTATGCAAATAATTTGGAGCGCGGGAGATGGCCGAGCAGGAAAGGGCCGAGCAGGAAAGGGCCGAGCAGGCGCCGGATGGGTCCGGGGCCGCGGACGGGACCGGGGCTGCGGACGAGGCGGCGGTTGACGCGGTGCTGACGGCCAGCCGCACCCTGGTAGCGGTGGTTACGAGCTCGCTCGGGGCCGCGGCGGAGGAGACGACCATCGCCCAGTACCGTGCGCTGGTGGTGCTGGCCTCACGAGGCCCGCAGCGGGTGGGCGACCTGGCCAGGGCCCTGGATGTCACGCCGTCGACGGCCGGCCGGATGTGCGACCGGCTGGTCCGCAAGGGCCTGATCCGCCGGAACCGCGGCCGGGCGGACCGTCGCGCGGTCCAGGTCTCGCTCACCGCCGCCGGCCGGCAGGTCGTGGACGAGGCGACCGCTCGCCGCCGGACCCTGCTGGCCGGCATCCTGGGCAGGCTCCCGGTGCGCCAGCAGCAGGCGGTGGCCAGCGCCCTGCGGGCGTTCGCCGCGGCGGCCGGGGAGATCCCCGACGAGCAGTGGCCCGCGGACCCTGCCGAGCCGCCATCGGCGGTGTCCGGATCGACGGCGCGGGAGCAGGCTCCGGCCAGCGCAGGAGGGCGATCATGACGGCGGAGGCGGCGGACAGCGCGGGGAGCGCGGACAGCGCGGGGAGCGCGGGGAGCGCGGACAGCGCCCAGCCCGGGACGCGGCGGTGGGCCGGCCGGGCGGCTGGCTGGCTGCGCGGCTCGCGGGGCGGCCTGGTCGCCATCGCGCTGATCGTGGGCGTGGGCGCAGGGCTCGGTGCCGTGGCGTTCCGGTACCTGATCTACTTCTTCACCTGGCTGGCCACTGGTCACGACCAGTTCGGCCAGCAGGGCCGCGTCGGCAGCTCGCACCTGCCCTGGCTCGGGCTCGGCTTCTTCGTCGTTATTCCGGTGATCGGCGGCCTGGTCTACGGGCCCCTGATTTACCGGTACGCCCGTGAGGCACGCGGGCACGGCGTCCCGGAGGTGATGATCGCCGTCGCCGAGAACGGCGGCCGAATCCGCCCGCAGGTCGCCGCCGTCAAGGCGCTCGCGTCCGCGCTGTGCATCGGCGTCGGCGGCTCGGTCGGCAGGGAGGGCCCGATCGTGCAGATCGGCTCCGCACTGGCCTCCAGCCTGGGGCAGCGGATCCGAATGCCGGAGAGCCGGCTGCGGATACTGGTCGCCTGCGGCGCCGCGGGCGGTATCGCCGCGACCTTCAACGCGCCGATCACCGGCGTGTTCTTCGGCGTCGAGATCATCCTGAGGGAGCTCTCCGTCGAGGCGATCTTCACGGTGATGCTGTCGGCGATGGTCGCGGATGTGATCGGCCGGCAGTTCGACGGCAGCGCTCCGTTCCTCGCCGGGTTCCCCTCCGGCATCGCGCTGCATCACGTCAGCAGCTACCTGCTCGTGGCTCTCCTGGCGGTGATCGCAGCCCTGCTTGGCCTGGCGTTCAAGAACATCCTGTACAAGACCGAGGACCTCTGCGACCGGGCCTGGAAGAACCGCCCGGAGTGGGCCCGGCCCGCCGTCGGCGGGATCCTCCTGGGCCTGCTGCTGCTCGCTATCCCGCAGCTGTACGGGGTCGGTTACCCGGTCATGTACCAGGCCGTCGGCGGCAGCTACGCGATCTGGTTCCTGATCATCCTGGCCGTAGGGAAGATGATCGCGGCCAGCCTGACCATCGGGATCGGCGGGTCAGGCGGCGTGTTCGCGCCCTCGCTGTTCATCGGCGCCACCTCCGGCATGGCCTTCGGCGAGATCGCCGGCCACCTGATCGGCCCCGCCGCCGGGCAGCCCGCCCTGTACGCCGTTATCGCCATGGGCGCAGTGTTCGCCTCAGCAGCCCGCGCGCCGCTGACCTCCCTGGCCAGTGTCGTAGAACTGACCGGTGACTTCACCCTCACCCTCCCGGTGATGCTCGCGGTCGCCATCGCCACTCTCACCTCGCGCGCGGTGAGCTACGGCACGATCTACACCACCAAGCTGCTGCGCCGGGGCATCGACATCGACCACCCGCCGTCCGCTGACCCGTTCGAGGAACTCACCGCCGCCGACGCGATGCGCCCGTTCCAGCCTCCGCTCAGCACCACCCCCGCTTCGGGCGGGCCTGGCAGGCATTTCCTTCCCGGTCCCGGGCTCGGAGCACTGCCCGGTCGAGGGCCCGGATCCCTGCCCGGGCCGATTACCGGCCAGCGCCGCCCGCAGGTCCTGTTCGCCGGAGAGTCCCTCACCCAGGCTCTGCGTCAGCTTGCCCTCTATGGCCGGGACGGCCTGCCGGTGCTGGCTGCCGACGGACAGCACCTGCAGGGCTGGATCACTAGCCAGGACGTGCTGCACGCCGTGCACCGCCGCATCAGCATGTCCGCAGCCGCCGTCGCTCAGGGTCAGCTCGCCGCAGACTGGGCACTCCCTGACCCGCTCGCGGCCGGCCGTCAGGCACCTGACCCGCTGGCCGGCTATCGGCTCCTGGAAGTCACCATCGCCCCTGGCTCGCCCGCCGTCGGCCAGGCGCTCGGCGCGGCCACCTGGCCGGCCGGCAGTGTCCCCGTCTCCATCCTGGACAAGCACGCCCTGCGCGACCCCGATCCCGCTTTCACCCTGAGCCCCGGCGACAGAGTCAGCGTGCTCACCCCGGACCCCGACCCGGCGTCGCACGCGTCGCACCCGCCGCACCCGGCCCCGCCCGGAGCCGGCGGTCGCAGCAGCGCCCCGGTTGCCGAGCCCGCACCTCGCCGTGATTTAGCGCGCTAAAGGACGCCAGCTGGCACCGGCTCGATGGCATGCATATCCAGCTGCCCGAATCAAGGATTAAAGGTCTGTTCGGCCAATTTCCGAGGCCTCCGTTACTGATCATTTACGTCAGCAATGGATTCCCGGCGTTTCGTGTCGGGTACTCAGGTGACGCTGAGTAACTATGATGGCGCAGTCAGTTACGCATGGTGATCGCGCGACTGGGTGTGGCGCGGACGGGGGAACGGCGTGTTTAGTGTGCGGGGGGCCGGCAAGCAGGCGGCTGGTCAGGAACTGGACCGGCCAGGCACCGGGCTTGAAACGGTCGAGCCAGCGGCCGGGGGGCCGCAGTCCGAAGCGCCGCAGTCCGAAGCGCCGCAGTCCGGCGGCCCGCAGTCCGGCGGCGGAGCGGCACAGCGGCCGGCGCACGGCGCCGCGCACCGGCGCAGGACCCAGCTCATGATGCTGGGCGCGGCGGCGGTCGTCATCATTGTGGCCGCCGCCATCTACGTCCTGATCCACGGCGGAGCCGGGCCGCGGGCGCAGGCCCAGGGCAGCCATCGGCCGGGAAGCCGCGGCGCAGCGGTGCCGGCGCTCAGGGTCCTGTCGATGACACCGAGCGCCAACGCCCGGCAGGTCGACGGCAGCGCGCCCGTGATGGTGCAGTTCTCGGCTCCGCTGGCCGCGGGATCGCCCGAGCCCGTCATCCGGCCGGCTGTGGCCGGCACCTGGAGCCAGGTCGGCGATGACGCGATGTTCACGCCCGCCAGGCCGTTCAGGCCCGCCAGCAGCTTCACCGTGCAGGTTCCCGCCGGGAAGGCCGGCGTCCGGATGGTGGGCGGAGGCTTCCTGACCCGGCCGTTGGTGGCACGCTTCAGTACCCGCGGCTACTCGCCGACGCGGCTCGCGCAGTTGCTCGGCCAGCTGGGCTACCTGCCGCTGAACTGGTCGCCGGCGCAGGACACCGCGACGCGCGCGGCGGAACTGGACGCGGCCAGCACCGCGGCCGACACCGCGGCCAGCACCGCGGCCAGCCAGGCGTCGCTGGCCTATGACCCCCCGCCTGGCAGCTTCACCTGGCAGCCTGGCTACCCGTCCACGCTGGCCAGCAACTGGCAGCCCGGCCACGCCAACGTCATTCTGCAGGGCGCCATCATGGCCTTTCAGTCCGAGCACGGGATGGTCACCGACGGGACCGTCAGCGCCCAGCTCTGGTCGGCGCTGTTCCGCGCCGCCATGAAGAACGAGCGCAACGTCAACGGCTACACCTACGCGGTGGCGAGCAAGTCTCTGCCGGAGACGCTGACGATCTGGCACGACGGCCGCCGGGTCTTTAACAGCCTGGCCAACACCGGGATCCCGGTCTCGCCGACGGTCGACGGGACGTTCCCGGTGTACCAGCGGTACCGGTTCCAGATCATGCGCGGCACCAACCCGGACGGCAGCAGCTACGCGGACCCGGTCTCGTTTGTCTCCTACTTCAATGGCGGCGACGCCGTGCACTACTTCCCGCGCGGCTCCTACGGTTTCCAGCAGAGCCTGGGCTGCGTGGAACTGCCCTACGGGGCGGCGGAGCAGGCCTACCCCTACCTGACCTACGGCAGCCTGGTCACGGTCACCGGCTAGGCGGTCACCGGCTGGGCAGTCACCGGCGAGGCACGCACGACTCCGCCCGGTTCCTGGCATCAGGGACCGGGCGGAGGCATGCCCGGACACCGCGAGAAAGCCGCTGGTCACTCGCTGCCGCCGGCCTCCGCGCGCCCGGGCAAACCTGTGTCCATTTTTTACATGATCCGGGGCTAGCTCTGGTGAAGGCCACATACGCTCCAAGGAGAGATTGTCCTGGTATACATCAGGGCATCTGAGTCATCGCCCGTCCTGAGGCGGACCGGGCTCATAGACGAGGGAGCGCGTCGTTGTCTGGATTGGTTCGGTTCCGCGGGCGGATCGCGGCGCTGGGCGCCGTGATCGCTGTCTTGCTGGCTGCTGGTTTCTGGGTCGCGCTGACGCATGCGTCAGCGCAGTCCACGCAGGCCGCCGGCCACTCGGCCGGACACGCTAGCGCCGTCAGCAGCTCCAAGCCCAAGGGGCCCTTGACGATCGTGTCGGCGACGCCGGCGGCGCACGCCAAGTACGTCAATGGCGCCGCCCCGGTCAAGGTGCAGTTCTCCGCGCCGCTAGCCGCGGGCTCTCCGATGCCGACGATCGAGCCCGCCATCGCGGGCAGCTGGAGCCCGACGGGAACCGATGCCGTCCAGTTCGTCCCGGCCAGCGGTTTCGGCCAGTGGACGCACGTCGCGGTGCGGATCCCGGGCGGTTCGACAGGAGTTCAGTCCACCGACGGGCAGCAGCTGTCCCAATCGGCGACGCTGCACTTCCAGGTCGGCGGCTACGCGCCGGCCCGGCTGGCCGAGCTGCTCGCACAGCTGGGCTACCTGCCGGTGAGCTGGACGCCGGACTCAGGCCAGGTCGCGCCGGCGCTGGGCAGCACGGCCGGCCAGCTCAGCGCGGCCTACGCGCCGCCCGCCGGCACCTTCGCCTGGGCCGCCGGCTATCCGTCCGGGCTTAAGAGCTTCTGGGATGCCGGCAGCCCGAGCGGCCTGATCGTCCACGGCGCGGTGATGGCCTTCGAGTCGGATCACGGCCTGGCCATGGACGGCGTCGCCGGCCCTCAGGTCTGGCAGACGCTGCTGACCGCCGCCGCCAAGGACCAGGTCAACACCCACGGCTACAGCTACGCCCTGGCCAGCCAGCACCCTCCCGAGACGCTGACCGTCTGGCATGACGGGCACGTGATCCTGCACACCGCGGCTAACACGGGCATCCCGGTCGCGCCGACCGCCGTCGGGACGGACCCGGTCTACCTGAGGTACCAGACCCAGATCATGCGCGGCACCAACCCGGACGGCAGCAAGTACGCCGACCCCGTCGCCTGGGTGGCCTACTTCCTGAACGGCGAGGCCGTGCACTACTTCCCGCGCGCCTCCTACGGCTTCCAGCAGAGCCTGGGCTGCGTCGAGCTGCCCTGGGCGCAGGCCAAGGCCGTCTGGCCGTACCTGACCTACGGCACGCTGGTCACGGTCACCCCGACCTAAGCCAGGCGCCGGCCCGCCGGTCCCAGCCTGCCCGCCCACCGGTCTGGCCGCCGCGGCCGGGGGATATTGGGACGCGGCGGCCCGGCGGCCTCGGTAGCATCGGGACCAGGGGAAGCCCCGGGCAGCAGCCCGGGGTCCCATCACACCTGAGGAGCCATCCGTGCCTGCCGACAAGCTCCACGTCACTCTCGCCGGACGCGAGCACGTGGTGGAGGCTGGGACGACGGCGGCCACCGTGCTTCATGACCT
>DATKRH010000089.1:0-37683 GCA_035532295.1 Streptosporangiaceae bacterium | reverse complement strand
TAGCCGCTGACCCGGGCGCTGGCGGACGAGTCGGTTGACCGTGACGGCACACGTACCTACGCTGGGGCCGATCGTGGGCTAATTCTGCCCGGTAACGGATTGCGGACAGGCCAGGAACCAGTTACCCAAGGAGGCGGGAAGGCAGCCGATGACCTTGCAGACCGATCCCCCGCAGACGGACCAGGAGAGCTTCAGCTTCCAGGCGGAGGCGGCCCAGATCCTGGCCTTAATGGCCCACTCGCTCTACAGCAATAAGGAAATCTTCCTGCGTGAGCTGATCTCGAATGCGTCCGACGCCATCGACCGGCTGCGCTTCGAGCGGTTCTCGCGGCCCGAACTGGACGGCGGCCAGGACGAGGGCCCGCTGCAGATCCGGGTCAGCTACGACCAGGACGCCGGCACGATCACCATCGCCGACAACGGCATCGGCATGAGCCGGACAGAGGTGATCGAGCACATCGGCACCATCGCCAAGTCCGGCACCCGCGAGTTCCTCCAGTCGCTGACCGGTGACCAGCGTCAGGACGCGGCCCTCATCGGCCAGTTCGGCGTCGGCTTTTACGCCGCGTTCATCGTGGCCGAGCGGGTGGTCCTGACCACCCGGCGGGCCGGCCTGCCCGCCGGCGAGGGGGTCCGCTGGGAGTCTGACGGCCAGGGCGAGTACACGCTGGAGACCACCCAGCGCCCGGACCGGGGCACCACGATCGTGCTCCACCTCCGCGACGGCGAGGACGATCTGCTCAACGGCTACCGGCTGCGCACGATCATCCAGAAATACTCCGATCACATCAGCCTGCCGATCCTGATGCCGCCGGAGGGAACGGCAGCCGGGGAACAGGCCGAGGGACAGCCCGCCGAAGAGACCGCCGTCAACCAGGCATCAGCGCTGTGGACTCGCCCCAAGAGCGAGCTCACCGACCAGGACTACAACGACTTCTACCGGCACATCGCCAGCGACTTCAGCGACCCGCTCGCCTACCTGCACGCCAAGATGGAGGGGATGTACGAGTACACGCTGCTGCTGTACATCCCGTCCCGCGCCCCGTATGACTTGTGGGTGCCGCAGGCACGCCAGGGCGTCCGGCTGCACGTCCGGCGGGTCTTCATCCTGGAGGACACCGGCCAGCTGATGCCGAGGTACCTGCGGTTCATCCGCGGGATCATCGACTCCAGCGACCTGCCGCTGAACATCTCCCGGGAGATCCTGCAGGGCAGCCGGGCCGTTGACCACATCCGCTCCAGCGCGGTCAAGAAGGTGCTCAAGCTCCTCAAGGACCTGACCGAGAACGACCCGGAGAAGTACGCCAGCTTCTGGAAGGAGTTCGGAACCGTCCTCAAGGAGGGCGTAGCCGATGACTACGCCAACCGGGAGGACATCGCCGAACTGCTGCGCTTCACCACCACCCGCTCCAGCACCGATGAGGCGGACGTCTCGCTCAGCGACTACGTGGGCCGGATGAAGGAGGGCCAGGACAAGATCTACTACCTGCTCGCCCCGACCCTGGCTGCCGCCAGCACGAGCCCGCACCTGGAGGCCTTCCGCAAGAAAGGCATTGAGGTGCTGCTCCTGGGCCAGGCCGTGGACAACTGGGTGGTGACCGGCCTGGTGCAGGAGTTCGAGGGCCAGCGGCTGCAGTCGGTCGCGCAGGGCGCCCCCGATTTCGGCACCTTGGAAGACGAAGCCGAGAAGCGGGCGGCGGAGGAAGCCAGCAGCGAATACGCGGCGCTGCTCGGCCAGCTGAAGACCATCCTGGCCGGCCAGGCCTGGGACGTCCGGGTCACCAGCCGCCTCACCACCTCCCCGGCCTGCATCGTGGCCAACGAGGCGGACACCGACATCAACCTGGCCCAGCGGATGCGAGGCTCCGGGCTGCCCCATCAGCCGGTGCTGGAAATCAACCCGCAGCATCCGCTGATCGAGAGGCTCAACCGTCACCAGGGCGACCCGCGCCTCGCCGACTGGGCCCACGTCCTCTATAACCAGGCCATCCTCACCCTCGGCGCGCGAATCGACGACCCGGCCGCCTTCGTCAGCCGGCTCAACGACCTGCTGGTGACCCTGACCGAGGATGAGGACTCCTGACCCCCGGCCCGGCGCCCCCCTCCGGCGTGACCGCCAGGCGGGGGCGCCGGGACCTGGTCAGGCCGAGACCAGGTCGCATACGAAGATAAGGGTCTCACCGGGCGCGATCGCGTGCCCGGCGCCGCGGTCTCCGTAGGCCAGATCCGGCGGAATGATCAGCTGGCGGCGGCCGCCGACCTTCATGCCCTGCACGCCCCGGTCCCAGCCGGCGATGACCTGCCCGATACCGAGCCGGAACTCCAGCGGATCGCCTCGGTTCCAGCTCGCGTCGAACTCCTCGCCCGTGGAGTACGCGACCCCGACGTAGTGGACCTTGACCGTGTCGCCGGCGTTCGCCACCGCGCCGTCGCCTTCCCACAGATCGGTGATCTCCAGCTCGGCCGGCGGCTCGCCGCCGGGGAAGTCGATCTCAGGCTTGTCGATGCTCATACTCGCGTCTCCCTCAGCAGCTCTGTCATGGCGGCGCCCTGGTCCAGCCAGATACCGCGGCCTCACCCGGGGTGAGGCACCCGCGCCCTGCGCAAGGTTATGCCGCCGCGCGAACCGCTGCCGCCGCGCCGCGCCTAGTAAGGGACCTGCCGGGCAGCCGCGGCGGACTGGCCGCGGATGAGGCGGCTCGCCTCGGCCCGCAGCTGCACGAACGCGGGCAGCTGCCGGGTGGCGATCTGGTCGCGGGGCTCGGGCAGCGCCACGGGCAGGTCGGCCCGGACCCGGCCGGGCGGCCCGCTGAGGATGACGACGCGGTCGCTGGTGTAGACCGCCTCGTCGATATCGTGGGTGACCAGCAGGATGGTGATCTCCCGGTCGCGGCGCAGTCCCAGGATCAGGTCCTCGAGGTCTTCGCGCGTCTGGGCGTCCAGGGAGCCGAACGGCTCGTCCATGAGCAGCAGCACGGGGTCGCAGGCGATGGCCCGCGCGATGGCGCAGCGCTGCTGCATGCCACCGGACAATTGCCAGGGATAACGATGGGCCGCGTCGGCTAGCCCGACCGCGGCGAGCGCTCGCTGGGCGATCTCCCGGCGCACGGCCCGGCGCGGCTGGGTCTTGTGCAGCGGCAGTGCCACGTTGTCGCGGACGGTCAGCCACGGGTACAGCGACCTGCTGTAGTCCTGGAACACCACGGCGAGCCCGGCCGGCACCTCGCGGACCACGGTCCCGTTCACGACGATCGTGCCCTGCGACGGGTGCAGCAGCCCCGCGATGCACCGCAGCAGCGTGGACTTGCCACAGCCCGACGGCCCGGCGATGGCGGCCAGTTCGCCCCTGGCGACCCGCAGGCTGATTCCGTCCATCACCTGGTGCGCGGCGTCGCCGCGGCCGTAGGAGTAACCCATGTCCGTTATCTCCAGCAAGGTGGCTCCCCTTAGATCGTCAGGCCGCGGGCACCACGGTGCCAGGCCAGCAGGTGGTGCTCCAGGCCGAGGACCGCGGCGTTCAGCGCGTAACCGGCAATGCCGAGCAGCACGATCCCGGCCCACAGGCCGGTCAGGTCAAAGGCGCTGCTGGCGTTGTTCATCTGATAGCCGATGCCGTTGCTGCTGCCGGTCAGCTCGGCGATCACCATGAGGACCAGGGAGAGCGAGACGCTGATCCGCAGCCCGGTGAAGAACCTGGGCAGCGTGGCGGGCACGATCAGCCGGGTGAGCCGCTGGCCGGCCGACAGCCGGAAGACCCGTGCGGTCTGCGCCTGCAGGAGGTCCACCGACCTGGCACCGTCGATGGTGTTCAGCAGGATCGGCCAGGTCGCGCCGAACGCGATGAAGGCGATCTCCATCTGGGTGCCGAGCCGGAAGATGACGACAAAGACCGTGACGAGCGCGACCGCCGGCAGCGAGCGGCCGAAGTGCAGGAGCGGGCCGAGGTAGCCGGCCAGCGCGGCGGAGCGCCCGATGGCGATCCCGAGCGGGCCGCCCACGGCGACCGCGATCGCCAGCCCGCCGATGGCCCGGCTCAGGCTGGGCACGACATTGGCGGTGGCGCTGGGGGTCAGCAGCAGGTGAGTGACCGGCCCGGAGAACCACAGGTGATACATCCGCGCCACGATCGCCGACGGCGGCGGGAAGAACGGGCTGGCCCGCCAGCTAGCCCAGGCCTGCCAGGCGCCCGTTCCGGCCGCCAGCACGACCCAGCGCCAGAGCCAGCGGGCGGCCACCGCGGTACTGGCCGAGGCGGTTCCGGACGAGGCGGTTCCGGACGAGGCGGCCTGGCTCACCCGTCCTCCCCGAGGCTGGCGTGATACCACGGCAGCGCCCGGCGGCCGGCCCAGCCCAGCAGCGCGTTGAGCGCCAGCCCGAGCAGGCCCGCCCACAGGGCCGCGGCGAGGACCAGGGCGGTGTTTCCCGCGCTGGAGTTCGCGTCCGCGATGAACGCGCCGATGCCGTTCCCGTCGATCCGGCCGGTCACGATGCCGGTGCCGATGCTGAGGATGATCGCGATCGAGGAGGCCAGCCGGATGCCGGTGACGATGAACGGGGCAGCGGCCGGCAGGCAGACCCGGCGCACCACGGCGAGCCGCCCGAATCCGAACGCGCGCAGCGTCTGTTTCGCCACCGGGTCGACGTCATCCAGCCCGTGGATCGTGTTGAACAGCACCGGCCAGATCGCCGCGTACACGATCAGGGTGACGTTCATCCGCAGCCCCGGGCCGAGGATCAGCGCGACCAGCGGGATCAGCGAGACCGACGGGATCGGCCGCAGGAACTCCACGAGGGCACGCGTGGCGCTGCGCACGCCGGGCACGCTGCCCAGCACCAGGCCGCACGGCACCGCCACGGCCACCGCGATGCCCAGCCCGGCCCCGATCGCCGCGAGGGTGGCGGCGGCGTCCGCGAGAAACCGGCCGTTACCGGCCAGGCCGACGGCGCGGGCCAGCACCGTCGAGGTCAGCGGGAGGACCGCCTGGCTGATCACGCCGCAGCGGCCGAGCACCTCGCCCAGGAGCAGGAACGCCGCGACGCCGGCCAGCCCGCGGGCCCACGTCGCGGCGAGGACCCGCCGAGTCCCGGCCTCGGGCCGGGCGCGGACCCGGTCGCCGCTGGTCGTGTCGCCGGTGATGCCGCTGGTCATGCCGCCGGTCATGCCGCGCCGGCGGCCATGGCGTGCTCGGCCAGCCCGACGAGGACGTTCTTGACGGACTCGCGACTGCGCGCGTCGCACGGCACGACGGGCACGCCGGGACTGACCGACAGGGCCTCCCGGACATCGTCCGGTCCGTGCGGGAAGTCACCGTGGAAGCCGTTGACCGCGATGATGAACGGCAGGCCCGCCGCCTCGAAGTAGTCCACGGCCGGGAAGGAGTCCGCCAGCCGCCGCGTGTCGACCAGGACGATCGCCCCGATCGCCCCCCGGGTGAGGTCATCCCACATGAACCAGAACCGGTGCTGGCCCGGCGTGCCGAACAGGTACAGGATGAGCCCGGCGTCCAGGGTCACCCGGCCGAAGTCCATCGCGACCGTGGTCGTCGTCTTGTCCGTCGTGTAGGAGAGGTCGTCCACGCTGGCGCTGGCCGCCGTCATGACCGCCTCGGTGGTCAGCGGGGTGATCTCCGACACCGCGCTGACGAACGTGGTCTTGCCCACGCCGAAGCCGCCCGCGACGACGATCTTGACCGATATCACCTAGCTGCCGCTCCCCGGCCACGGGCTGGCGGGAACGCCGCGCAGGTCCGGCGTGAGGACGGCGCCCGCCCGCTCGGCTAGCAGGGCCATCTCGTAGGCCAGCAGGCCCATGTCGCAGTCGTGGCCGGCCAGGACCGCCAGGGCGCAGCCGTCGCTGACCGACATCACCATCAGCAGGCCGCGGTCCATCTCCACCACGGTCTGGGCGACCGGTCCCCCGTTGAACATCCGGGCCGCGCCCTGCATGAGGCTGGTGAGGCCGGAGGTCACGGCGGCCAGCTGATCCGCGCGATCGGGTGGCAGGCCGTCCGAGAACGCCAGCGGCAGGCCGTCGGCGGACACCACCAGCGCGTGCGCGACCGAGGGGACGCGCTGGGCAAAGGCAGTGACCAGCCAGTTCAGGTCCTGCACGGGACTCACGAGGCATCCTCACTACTCGGGCGGGTGGTGGCTGGGCAGGCGGCTACTGGCGGCGGGCTGTTCCCCGGTCCCGGGCCGGCGTCCCCCGCACCCCGGGCGTCCCCCGCACCCCCGGCGTCCCCCGCACATCCGGCGTCCCCCGCACATCCGGCTGCCTGGCGCCCGGGGTCAGGACGCTCCCGGCCTGCTCGGCCAGCATGGTCATCTCGTAGGCGACAAGGTCCAGATCGGCGTCGGCCGCGGCCAGCACCGCGAGGCTCGAGCCGTCGCTGATCGCCGTGATCACCAGCACTCCGTACTCCATGGTCACCAGGGTCTGGGTGAGCGAGCCGCCCCCGAACATCCGGGCGGTCCCCTGCGCCAGGCTGATGAGGCCGGAGGTCACCGCCGCCAGGTGCTGCAGGCGATCGGTCCGTATTCCGTCGGAGACCGCCAGCGGAACCCCGTCGGAGGAAACGACGATGGCGTGGGCCACATCGGGGACACGCTCGGTGAAGTCGGTGACGAGCCAGCTGAGATCCTGCGGCTGGCCGCTGGCGGGATCCAATGAACTCCCCTGTCCAATCTGGTCGTGCCTGCTGGAGGGCCTCTGGCCCGCTGCTTTCCGGGCACGGCGAGCCAGGCGCGTGGCTCACTGCGGTGCGTCCGGCGTGTAGGTGACGGGCACGGTGGCGCGGGCCCGGCGCGAACCACGCTGGAAGCCTGCTAGCCGGTTACGCGCGGCCTCCGCCGACTCGGCCGGCGTGACGATCCTGGCCGGCCTGGCCGGCCTGGGCGCCCGCTCGCCGGCGGATCCCGGCACGAGGTTAGCCCGGGGCGTGCGCACGGGCAGGCCCGCGGCGGTGACGCCCGCGGAGACGGGGGCCAGGACTACTTCCGCGGCCCGCCAGCCCTCGTCACCCGGCGCCGACCACGACACCGCGGCCTCCGGGCTCGCCGGGGCCGAGGTCATGGGCAGCGCGGTCATGGGCAGCGCGGTCATGGGAGTCGCGGTGCCGGGCAGCGCGGTCATGGGAGTCGCGGTGCCGGGGTCGGAGGCGCGTCGCGGCAGGCCGCGACCGCGCGCCCGGAACCAGTCCGACTCCACCGAGTCGAAGATCGGCAGGGCCGCGCCGTACTGCGAGCCTTCCGGCGCCGGGACGGCGACGGGAGCCGGCCGCTTCGGGAGGACGACGTGCGGGGGCGGCGCGGCGGCGTACGGGGGCGGCGGGGCTGCGTGCGGGGGCGGCGGGGCGGCGTGCGGGGGCGAGTCCGGGACGACGACCGAACCGCGGGCCAGCGGAGACCGGGCAGCGCGCGCCGACGGCTGTGCCCACGCCGGCGCGCGCGTGCCGGGGGCCGCCGGCTGGGGCGCTGCCGCGGGCTCGCCGGTAATCAGGGCACCGGGCAGGTGGACCTGCGCGGCGACGCCGCCGGCCGGCGGCTTGTGCAGCCGCACGGCGATGCCGTGCCGGGCCGCCAGGTGCGCGACCGCGAACAGGCCCATATGGCGGGCGACGGCCAGGTCGGCGGCCGGCGGGTTCTCCAGCCGCAGGTTCAGCTGGGCGAACTGCTGGTCGGTCATCCCCATGCCGCTGTCGGTGACGCCGAGGAGGACTCCGCCGCTGACGTGCGCGTGGCCCGTCACGATCACCTGGGTGGTCTTCGCGGAGAACATGGTGGCGTTCTCGAGCAGCTCGGCCAGCAGGTGGACGATGTCGGTGACCGCGTTTCCCGCGACCGCCAGACCCGGCTGGATGGTGAGGGCGACCCGGTCGTACTGCTCGATCTCCGAGGCTGCCGCGCGCACCACGTCGACCAGCGGCGCCGGCCCGACCTGCCGCCGGGGCGGCTCGTGGCCCGCCAGCACGAGCAGGTTCTCCGAGTGACGGCGCATCCTGGTGGCCAGGTGATCCATCCGGAACAGGCTGCCCAGCCGCTCGGGATCCTCCTCGCCGAGTTCCAGGCTGTCGATCAGCCTCAGCTGCCGTTCCAGCAGAGACTGACTGCGCCGGGAGAGGCTGACGAACATGGCGCTGACGCTGCCGCGCAGCCGGGCCTCGTCCGCGGCCAGCCGCAAGGCCTCGCGGTGCACGCGGTCGAAGGCCCGGGCCACCTGGCCGATCTCGTCGGTGGAGTGCACGCCGATCGGCTCCACCTCGGCTGCGCCGTCGGCGCTGCCGGCCTGGCTCAGCTCGCGGACCTCGCTGGGCAGCCGGACCCCAGCGATTTCAAGCGCCCCGGCCTTCAGCAGCCGCAGCGGGCGCACCATGGATCGCGCGATGATCACCGTCGCCAGCAGGACGAAGATCAGCACGGCCAGCGCGGCGCCGCCAGTGAGCACGGCTGACCGCGCGGCGCCCTGGTGCAGGACCCGCGCCTGGGCGACAATCGAGGCGACCAGCTGCGCCTCGGCCGTGCGCATCCTGGTGATGGTGTCGAACATGTCGGCGTCCCACTGCTGGCTGACGCCGGCCCCCAGCGTCCCGCCGGTGGCGCCGGCCACGATGGCGTGCTGTTCCAGGGCCTGAGCCTGGTCGACCATAGGCCCGGCGACGATGTCGTTGAAGGCCTGCCGCTCGCCCAGGGTGGCTGAGGTGTCGAAGGACGCGAGGTCGGCGGCCTGCTGGGCCTGGGCGGTGGTGAGGGCGCCCATGGCCTGGGGCCCGATCTGGCCCGTGGCCAGCGACGTGGCCACGATCGCCTGCTGCTCAGATGCCTGGTCCTTCATCCGGGACAGCGACCCGAGCGTCCGCACGCTGGCGATCAGCGCGGCGTTCCCGCCCTCCTGCGCGATGTCGTCGTCGAGGGCGAGCAGGTCGGCGTTGGCCAGCGAGTACTCGATGATAACGGGCAGCGCCGGGGCCTGGCTCCCGGCCGCGTAGCTGCGCAGGTCAGGCAGGTCGGTGATCCTGGCCAGCACGGCAGCCACGGCCGCCCGCGTCTGGGCGGGGAAGGCCGGGCCAACCCCCTGGGCCAGCGCCGTGACCTTAGCCGCCTGCGCATCGGTGACGCCGTACTGGGTCCGCAGGCCCGCCAGCTCGGCGAGCGGACGGCCGTCGGCAATATAGACGGCCGTCCGGTCCCGCTCGTTCTCCATCGCCTCCGCCAGGGCCGAAACCTGCTGGCCGAGCTCCGCCAGCTGCTCCACCCGCCCGAAGGTCGTGGCGCTGCCGGCCGCGACGTCGACTCGCAGGCCCGCGAACACCATTCCAGCCACGAGCGGGATGACGATCAGCGCGATCAGCCGCCACGCCACCAGCCAGTTCCGCAGCGCCAGCGCCGAGCCCGCCGCGGCGGCCTCCTCCGACTGGCCATGGGATGGCCCGGGGGACGGCCCGCCAGCCGGGCCGACGGGCACGGCTGGACTGAGCTCGGTCATGCGCGCCTCCTCACTGGTCTTCGCGCTTTCTGGTCAACGGGCTGTCCCGGCGGAGCCAGGCCCCGCCGGGGCAGCCCGTCAGGTCAGCTCCGGCTGCCCGGCGACCGGGTCGCCCGCCGCCGGGCGCCGGGCGATCAGGTAGGCCATCTGAATGCGACGCAGGAGGCTCCCGTCGGGCTCGCGGAGATCCTCGGCCATGGAAATGGCCTCGGCGCGGGCGTCGGCCAGGCGATCGGCGGGGATATGCCGCCAGGTGACCCAGGGGCCTTCCGCCACCGACGCCTCCCACCACTGCTGCGGGCTGTCATAGCGGACGGTGACCGTCTCGACGGTGCTGGTGATCGAGGTGTACCCGCAGGCAGCGAGCATCTGCTCGGTGCCGGACACCGGTCCGGGGCGGTGGACGTAGCTCTCGAAGCCGACGGCTCCGGCCGCGTAGGCGTCCACCGCGGCGATGACCGGGGACCAGCGGGAGTCCGGTCCCGCGCCGCGGGAGAACGCGAGGGTCCCGCCCGGCGTCAGCAGCTCGCGCCACCGCGCCAGCGCGGCCGCCGGGTCCGCCAGCAGGTACAGCACCAGGGACGCCAGCACGGCGTCGAAGCTGGCCGGCTCCGCCGGCGGGCTGGCGGCGTCACCCTGGCGCAGGGTGACGCGGTCTCCCACGCCCTGGTCGACGGCCTCGCGCTCGGCCCGGACGAGCATCCGGGGTGCGAAGTCGAGACCGGTGACGTGGCCGCCGGGGCCCACGGCCCGGGCGGCGCGGATCAGGACGGCCCCCGACCCGCACCCGACGTCCAGTACCCGGCCGCCGGGCCGCAGCCCGGCCAGATCCACCAGCCGGGCCGCGATCGGCCCGGCGAACTGCGGGCCGATGCTGTCGTACCGATCCGCCGCGTCGTCGAACGCCGCCGCCACGTTGGCGGTGATGCCTGCCCCTAGCCCGGCCATCTCAGCCGCCCATGATGGACTTGACCATGAACCGCTGCTTGAGCTGCTTGTACTGCAGCATCAGGTCAGCGACCCGCTGGAGTTGCACCGCGCTGGCTGTCGTCGGGAACGACCCGACGGCCATGACGCCCGTCACGGAAGGGCTCAGGTGCAGCTGCGTGGCGAAGGTGCGCTGCAGGACGGCCAGGTTCGTCGCGGCGATGGCGTTGCCCTCCTTGATCGCCTTCGCGAACGCGGCCGCGGTGCGCGGATACTTGGCGGCCCAGGACGCGAGCACGCCGTACCCGGAGATCGGGAAGCCCTGGCTGGCCCCGGTGTCGATGTCGGCCAGTTCCTGCACGCCCTGCTGCTTCACCGCCTCGGTGAGGAACGGCTCGATCTCGAAGGCGGCGTCCACTTTTCCGGCGGCCAGCACGCCCGGCATCGCCGGGAACGGGAACGGGACCACGTGGACCTGCGCGGGCGTGATGCCGTAGGGGGCGAGCACGGTGTACAGCAGGTCGGTGGTCACGCTGTTCGGCTGGTTGACCGCGATGATCTTGCCCTTGAGGTCGGCCACGGACGTGATCTTGGAGTGGGCCGCGACGATGATCTCCTGCACATGCGGGCCGAGAGCGTACCCGGCGGCCAGGATCCGCATCTTCGCGATTCCGGCCGCGTCCGCGCCGATGTAGGAGGTGTACTGGCCAGAAGCCACGTCGATGCTGCCGTGCAGCATCCCCGGGATCACCGTCTCCGCGCTGATCACCGGCTCGATCTTGACGTGCAGCCCCGCCTTGGCGAACAGCCCTTTGTCCTGCGCGATGTACAGGCCCGCCGCTCCCTCGCCGGGCACCGCCGCGACCACCAGGTCCCGCTTCTCCGGGCCGCTGGACTTGGCGGCCGTGGCCGTACTGCCGCAGGCGGCCAGGGCCAGGACGGCGCCGGCCGCCGTGCCCCCCGCCAGGACGCGATGCAACCGGCGGCGTGCCGGGGTGACCGCCCCACCTCGTGAGCTCATACCAGGTTCCGCCTTTCTGGCCGGGCAGGCAATAAAGGCCCCGGCATGGTCCAGGAATCTGCGACCTGCGCGGAGATGAAGATAATTAGGGGACATATCAGGCATGCGGGGAATTATTGGGTGACGCAGTGACGGCAAGTGCCGCCGTCACCGATCTGCGTCACCTTTCTGAGCTCGCCTCGCCGGATCGCGGCACCGCCGGACGGGCGCCGGGCGGGCTGCCGTTACTAATAGGAAAGTTTCATAAAGATTAGGCAACTGGTCTAGAAACGCCCGGTCTGGGTGGTGTTGACTCCCTGGAAACGGCTTCCTGGAACCCAGCCGACGGGTCCGAGTACCCCCGAGCACCCGGTACGGCCCGCCCGCCAGCGAGGAGATCACATGAGACGGCGTCTTCCCACAGGAATCACGATCGGGGCGGTGGCGCTGCTGGCGGTGGCGGGCTGCGGAGGCTCCCCGGGCACCGCCGCCTCGGCCGGCTCGACCACGCTGTCCTTCTTCGGCGCGGACTACGGCACCGGCCCGGCTAACACCACGACCAAGTACTGGGACGCCATCGCGTCGGCCTTCCACAAGGCCAACCCGAGCATCACGGTCAGGGTGCAGACCGTGGACTGGACGGACTTCCCGACCAAGGTGCAGACGCTCGTGCAGAACAAGCAGTTCCCCGACGTCCTCGAGGGTGACGCCGCGCCCCAGTTCGCCCAGAGCCAGCTGCTCTATCCCGACAGCGCGGTGCTGTCGCCGAGCATGCTCGCGAACATGATGCCGACCTTCCTCAAGGACGGCCAGTACCAGGGCACCGACTACGGCATCCCATTCACCACGAGCACCCGCGCGCTGTACTACAACAAGAAGATCTTCGCCGCCGCGGGGATCGCCGCGCCCCCGCAGACCTGGGCGCAGCTACAGTCCGACGCCGCCAGGATCAAGGCCAAGGGCTACGTCGGTTATGGCATGCCGCTGGGCAGCGAGGAGGCTCAGGCCGAGGCGCTGCTGTGGTTCCTGGGCAACGGCGGCGGCTACGTGAACGCGAGCGGGGCCTACGACATCGACAGCTCGCAGAATGTGCAGACCCTGCGGTTCATGAGCGGGCTGGTCAAGGCCGGCGACACGCAGCCGAGCCCGGGCACGACCGATCGCAAGGACGTGTGGGCGCAGTTCGCCCAGGGCCGGGTCGGCATGATGCTCGGCTCGCCCGCCGTGATCCCGATCATCCAGGCGGCCGGCATCCTCAAGCCGGCGGGCTACGCCACGGCCGACGTGCCCGGCAGGAACGGCCCGCTGACCTCCACGCTCGGCGTGCACGACGACATCGTCGCCTTCAACACCGGCGGTCACCAGGCCGCGATCCGCAAGTTCCTCGACTTCGCCTACCAGGATAAGTACCAGCTGGAGTTCGACCACGAGTATGACCTGCTCCCGGCCACCAAGAGCGCGGCCGCCAGCATGGCGGCCGACCCGATGTTCGCGGCGTTCCTCAAGAACATCCCCCAGTCGGTGAACTACCCGGCCAAGGCCAGCTGGCAGACGGTGCAGGATCAGATCCAGACCACGCTGGGCCAGGCGGTCACCGGCAACCCAGGCAAGATCCTCAGCGCGATCCAGCAGACCGCCACAAGCGGCGGCTGAGGCAGGCATGCCGCAGGTGGCGGCCGTCGGCCGGGGCGCGCGGATCCGGCGGCGCCTGGAGCCGCTGCCCTGGCTCGCCCCGGCCGCGATACTGATCGCCGTCGTGGTGCTGTGGCCCATCGTGACCCTGGTCCAGACGTCGACGCAGGACATCACGCCCATCGGCGTCACGATCGGGTCGGCCGGGACGAGGAACTTCGCCAAGCTGCTGGGCGACCCGAACCTGCCTGGCATCCTCGTCCGTACGGTGGTGTGGGTGGTCGCCGTGGTGACCCTCACCATGCTGGTCTCGCTCGGCCTGGCCCAGCTGTTCAACCAGCGCTTCCCCGGCAGGCGAGTCGCGCGGTGGGCGCTCATCGCGCCGTGGGCGGCGTCGGTGATGATGACGGCGCTGATCTTCCGCTGGATGCTGCAGCCGGACAACGGCGCGATCAACATCTTCCTGCATCAGCTCGGCATCGTGGCGCGGTTCAACTCCGACCAGTCGTCCTGGCTGGGCCGGCCGGACAGCGCGATGGCGTGGATGATCGGCGTGGCGGTGTTCGTGTCCGTCCCGTTCACCACCTACGCGCTGCTGGCCGGGCTGCAGTCCATTCCCGGCGACCTCTTCGAGGCGGCCAAGATCGACGGGGCCACGCGGTGGCGCAGCTACCGGGCGATCACCCTGCCGCTGCTGCGCCCCGCGTTCCTGGTCGCGGCGGTCATCAACCTGATGAACGTGTTCAACTCCTTCCCGATCATCTGGGAAATGACGCGCGGCGGCCCCGGCTACGAGACCAACACGACCACGGTGTTCATGTACAACCTCAAGGAGAGCTACATCGGCGAGGCGGCCGCGATGTCGATCGTGAACTTCACCCTGATCATCGTGATCGTGCTGGTCTACCTGAGGCTCAATAACTGGAGCCGGCCCGATCCGCGGGATCCGCGCTGAGATGGCGGCCGGGACCCTGACCGCGCGCCGCGGCCGGCCGGCGCGGCGGCTGCCGTCGGTCAAAACGGTGGTCCTCGCGGGCACCGCCTACGTCGTCGCCATCATCTTCCTGCTGCCGTACGCCGAGATGGTGATCACGGCGCTGCGGCCGCAGCGGGAACTGCTGGAACGCAACTACCTGCCGCGCCACTTCGCCTGGTCGAACCTCACCAACATGTGGGGCTCCGGCTTCGGCATCACCACCAGCCTGCGCGTCAGCCTGGAGGTGGCCGGCGGCGCGACCATCCTGGTGGTGCTCGTCGCGCTGCCCGCCGCCTATTACACGGCCCGGCACCGGTTCCGGGGGCGCGGCCTGTTCCTGCTCATCCTGCTGATCACCCAGATGCTGCAGCCGACCGCGGTGATCGTCGGCATCTACAAGGAGTTCCTCAGTTTCCGCCTCATCGACACCGTGTGGGCGCTGATCCTGGTCAACGCGGGCTTCAACATGGCCTTCGCGGTCTGGATCCTGAACGCCTACTTCGGCTCGATCCCGGTGGAGATCGAGGAGGCCGCCATGGTCGACGGCAGCAGCCGACTCACCGCGCTCCGGCGGGTCACCCTCCCGCTCGCGATGCCCGGCGTGGTGACGGCGCTGATCTTCACGTTCATCGCGGCCTGGAATGAGTTCATCGCGGCGCTGACCCTCACCACGAGCAACGACGTCACGCCGCTGACGGTTCGCCTGGACATGTTCATCGGCCAGTACACGGTGGACTGGCAGCACCTGTTCGGCGCGTCCGTGGTGGCCACCATCCCGGTGCTCATCCTGTTCGCGCTGATCGAGCGCCGCGTCGTGGGCGGCCTCACCGCCGGATCGGTCAAGTAGTCCCAGGCCACTGCGGCCGGCCGCCACCCCGTGGTGAGCAGCCCCTCGGTCGTGGCCGGCCGCCCTCGTCAGGACGAGTCGCCCGGCACCGGCGGCCGGAAGCCGGCGAACGGGTTGGTCACCACGAGCGACCCGCTCCCGAATCGGTACAGGGCGGCCGGGCGGCCGCCGGCCCGGCCGCGCTGCACCGTGGCGCTGGTCGGCTCGATCACCCCCCGCCGGGACAGGACGCGCTGCAGGTTGGTCGCCGAGACCGGGTGCCCCAGGCAGGCGGCGTAGATCTGCCGGAGCTCGGTGATGGTGAACGTGGCGGGGGCCAGGGCGAAGCCGATGTTGGTGTAGGTGAGCTTGGAGCGCAGCCGCTCACGGGCCGACCCGATGATCGAGGCATGGTCAAACGCGGTGGGCGGCAGGTCCTCGACCGGGAACCAGACGGTGTCGGCGGGCACCCGTGGGTTCAACTCGGCCGACACCAGGGCCAGGTAGGCCGTCGCGACCTCCCGCTCGCGCGGGTCGCGATCGGGGTCGCTGCGGGTCTCCAGTTGCTCCAGGTGCGCCACGTCGGTCAGGTCCACCTTGGCGGCCAGGTGCCGGCCCAGGGATGTCCCGAGGCGCTCGTCGGCACCCAGCGGGCCGCCGGGCAGCGCCCACCGGCCGTCGAAAGGCTCCTGGGCGCGCCGCCAGAGCAGCACGCGCAGCCGTCCCTGGCGTACCTGGAACACCACCGCGAGGACCTCGTGGCGGAAACGACCGCCCAACCGGGCCGACGCCGGCCCGCCGGTGACCGGCCCGCCGGTAGTGGCCGGCCCGCCGGTGGCCGGTCGGCTCGGTCCCGCCACCCGCCCTTGACCCGATCTCACGCGTCCATGGTAGCGTGGCAACTGTAGTTTTCGACTATAAGGCGAAAACCAGTATGGCTCAGGGCAAGGAGCAGACGTTGGCCATTACCGCGATCACCCAGGACCGGGGCACGGGCGACTGGGCGCAGTGGGCGGATGAGATCCGCGCGCTCGCCGCCAGGCGCGACGCGGTCATCCTGGCCCACAACTACCAGCCCGCACTGGTTCAGGACGTGGCCGACCACGTCGGTGATTCCCTGGCGCTGTCCCGGATCGCGGCGGCCTGCGACGCGTCGACGATCGTCTTCGCCGGGGTCTACTTCATGGCCGAGACGGCCAAGATCCTGGCACCGGAGCGCACGGTCCTCATCCCCGAGCCCCGGGCCGGCTGCTCGCTGTCCGACAGCATCACCGCTCCGCAGCTGCGAGCGTGGAAGGCCGAGCATCCCGGCGCGGTGGTCGTGGCGTATGTCAATACCAGCGCCGAGGTAAAGGCCGAGTCGGACCTGTGCTGCACGTCCGCGAACGCGGTGGACATCGTCGCCGCCATCCCGGCCGAGCGGGAGGTCCTCTTCCTGCCCGACCAGTTCCTCGGGGCACACGTCCGGCGCGTCACCGGCCGCCAGAACCTGCACGTGTGGCTCGGCGAGTGCCATGTCCACGCCGGCATCAGCCCGGCGGACCTGCGGGGCAAGGCGGCCGCGAGCCCGGAGGCGGAGCTGTTCATCCACCCCGAGTGCGGGTGCACGACCGCCGCCCTGTGGCTCGCCGGCACCGGCGACCTCCCGGCCGACCGCACCCATGTGCTCTCCACCGGCGGCATGCTGGACGCGGCGGCCGCCACCACGGCCTCGAAGGTGCTCGTGGCCACCGAGACCGGCATGCTGCACCAGCTGCGCAAGGCGAACCCGCGGGTGTCCTGGGAGCCGGTCAACGCCCGCGCACAGTGCCCGTACATGCAGATGACCACGCCCGAGGTGCTGACCCGCTGCCTGCGCGACGGCGTCAGCGAGGTGGTGGTCGCCCCGGACGTGGCCCGGCGCGCCCGGCGCGCCGTCGACGCGATGATCGCGGCCGGGACCCCATCCCTGGCCGGCGAGTGAGCCCCGCCCTGGGCGCGGCCGTCCGCTACCTGCCCGCGGCGCCGGTCACCTGGACCCGCGAGGCGGACGTGGTGGTGGTCGGCGCCGGCGTGGCCGGGCTCAGCGCCGCCCTCGAAGCATCCGCGCATGGCCGGCGGGTCCTGCTGGTCTGCAAGTCGGGGCTGGACGCGGGGTCATCCCCGCTCGCCCAGGGCGGCCTCGCGGCAGTCCTCGACCCCGCCGACACCCGGGAGCTTCATCGCCAGGACACGCTCACGGCCGGGGCCGGACTGTGCGACGACGCGGCGGTAGACGTGCTGGTGTCGGCCGCTCCCGGCGAGATCGCCTGGCTGGCGGCGCTCGGCGCCCGCTTCGACGCCGGCCCGCTGGGGCTGGAGGGCGGCCATTCCCGGCCGCGGATCGTGCACGCCGGCGGCGATGCCTCCGGCGCCGAGGTCCACCGGGTCCTGCGCGACGCCGTCCTCGACAGCCCGGTCGAGATCCTCGACCACACCGTCGCGCTCGACGCGCTCCTCGATGAGCAGGGGCAAGTGGCCGGCGTCCTGGTCGCCGCGCCCGCCGGGCCCACGGGGGCGCCCGGCGGGCGCAGGCTGGCCGTCGGGGCCATCCGCGCGGCCGCCGTGGTGCTGGCCTCCGGCGGTTACGGCCAGGCCTACGCCACCACGACCAACCCCCTCGGCGCGACCGGGGACGGCCTGGCGCTGGCGGTGCGCGCCGGCGCCGAGGTGAGCGACCTGGAGTTCATGCAGTTCCACCCCACAGTGCTGTGGCAGCCCGGCGCGCGCGGCCAGCAGCCGCTCATCACCGAGGCGCTCCGCGGCGCGGGCGCCGTGCTCATCGACGCCAGCGGCCGTCCGGTGATGGCCGGCCGCCATCCCCTAGCCGACCTGGCCCCGCGTGACGTGGTCGCGGCGGAAATGCACCGGCGCATGGCCGCCGGAGACGGTCCCGCCACCCACCTGTGGCTAGACGCGACCGCCATTGGCCGCGACCGGCTGGCGGACCACTTCCCCACCGTCACGGCCGCCTGCCGCGCGGCCGGAATCGAGCCGTCCAGCGACCCGATTCCCGTCGCTCCGGGCGCCCACTACGCGTGCGGCGGCATCCGCGCCGACATGGCGGGCCGAACGACGCTGGCGGGCCTGTACGCCATCGGCGAGGTCGCCGCGACCGGCGTGCACGGCGCGAACCGCCTGGCGTCGAACTCGCTGACCGAGGCCATCATCACCGGGCGGCGGCTCGGCCGCCTGCTGGGCAGCGGACTGCCGCCCGGTCCCCTCCCGGCTGGCAGATCCGCCGTCGGCTTCCCCGCCGCCCCGATGGTGACGGCAGGATCGCCGCCCGCGATCGCAGGTGCGGCCGACGGCGCGGGCGCCTGGCCGGGCAGCCGCGCCGACCTGGCCGCCGCCATGTCCCGGTACGCAGGCGTGCTCCGCGACGAGACTGGGCTAGAGCACCTGCTCCAGCTACTCGCCGCCGCCCAGCCCGCCGCGACCCACCCCCTTGACCTGGACACCGTCGAGGCGACCAACCTGCATGCCGTCTGCGTCCTGGTCGCCACCGCGGCCCTGACCCGGACCGAGAGCCGGGGCTGCCATCGCCGCAGCGACGCTCCGTGGACCCGCCCCGAGCCAGCCCGGCGAATCGGGATGATCCGCTGCCGCGACGGCGAGCTCGACGTGCACCTCGACGACCAGGTCGCGGCGCTCGCCGGAGCGCCGGCGTGAGCCTGTGCGAGTCGGTGCGCGACGGGCTGCGCGCCGCCGGGATCGACCCCGCCGACGCCGAGCGCGTGGTGCGGGCCGCGCTCGCGGAGGACCTCCGTTACGGGCCCGACGTGACGACCCGGGCCACTGTGGCCGCGCAGACCGTAGCTACCGCGGACGTGGTGGCGCGGCAGGGCGGCGTAATCGCCGGCGTGCCCGTGGCGCTGGCCGTGCTCGATGTGGCAGGCCTGCCGCCCGGCTGCGTGACCATGGCCCGTCCCGACGGCAGCGCCGTCGAGCCCGCGGACCGGGTACTCACCATCGAGGGGCCGCTGCGTGGACTGCTCACCGCGGAGCGGACGCTGCTCAACCTGATGACCCACCTGTCCGGCATCGCCACCGCGACCCGGGCGTGGGTCGAGGCCATCGCCGGCACCGGCGCCGTGGTCCGCGACACCCGCAAGACCATCCCGGGCCTGCGCCAGCTGGAGAAGTACGCCGTGCGCTGCGGGGGTGGCAGCAACCACCGGCTGGGCCTGGGCGACGCCGCCCTCATCAAGGACAATCACGTCGCCGCCGCGGGCGGCATCGCCCAGGCGGTCAGCGCGGTGCGCGGCGCGGCTCCCGCCATCGCCCTTGAGGTCGAGTGCGACACGCTGGAGCAGGTCCGCGCGGCGCTGGCCGCCGGCTGCGACCTGATCCTGCTCGACAACATGACCCTCCCCGACCTGCGCGCCGCCGTCGGCCTCGCCCGGGACTGGCCCGCCGCCCGGGGCCAGCCCAGCGCCCGGCTGGAAGCCAGCGGCGGCCTGAAGCTGGACACCGCGCGCGCGGTCGCGCAGACCGGCGTCGACTACCTAGCCGTCGGCGCCCTGACCCACTCCAGCCCCGCCCTCGACCTGGCTCTCGACCTCCGCTAACCCGCCCCGCCCTCGACCGAGCCATCCACCACCCGCCGCGCCCTGCCGATTTCATGATCACGGGGCTTTTTCAGTCAATATGACTGAAAAAGCCCCGTGATCATGAACGGCCCTGGCCCGGCCGCGCCGCAGCCCTGACGCTCGCCGGCCCGAACGACCGCCTGCACCGAGACGGCCTGCCGACCATGGTGCATGCATGCCTGCTACCATGAAGGCATGGAACAGATGACGTGGCGAGCACCAGGTGACCTCATCGAACGGGTCCGCCATGCTGCTCAGCGGCAGCACCGCAGCATGAATGACTACGTGACGGCCGTACTCGACGCCGCGACGAACCCGCGCCTGGCCGGCGGCGAGGCCGAGCGACTGCGACAACGCCTGGACCAAGCCGGCTTGCTGGCCGAGCCTGGTGAACTTCACAGTCGTCCTCCGCGCGAGGAGGTCGCTCGCGCCCGTAGGCGTGCAGGCGCGGGGACAGCGCTATCACAGCTTGTCGGCGAAGACCGTTGAGTACGTTCGCCGACTCCTCGGCGCTCGTGAAACTCTATGCGGATGAGGGTGGCCACGAGCAGGTTCGTGGCATGGCGAACATTGCTGTCGCGCAGTTGGCGAGGGTGGAGGTTCCGGCGGCACTATGGCGGAAGCAGCGCATGGATGAACTGTCCGCCAACGATGCGAGATTGCTCACCGCCGATTTCGAGGCTGATTACTTCGGGACCGACTCTGAGCCCCCACGGTTCGCTGCCGTAGCGGTCACTGGGAGCATCCTCGACGAGGCTGCCAGGCTGTGCGCATCGCATGGCCTTCGAGCTTACGACGCAGTCCAGTTGTCCAGTGCTCTCGCTGTGCGCCGGGTCGACGGAAGCTGTAGGGGATTCGCGGCCTTCGACCGCTCTTTGCGCACCGCGGCAGCAACCGAGGGCTTTGAGCTCATGCCAGCAGATCTGTCGAGCCCAGCACCCAGCTCATCCAGCGCACCCAGCTCATCCAGCGGCACCATCAATCCCGTCTGCCCGGATTCCGTCACTGCCCGCCCATAGAATCGCCGGGTGGCACTAGCGGAGACCCAGCCCGAGCCCACCCAGCCCACGCTCCAGCCCACCCAGCCCACGCTCCAGCCCGCCCCGGCCCGGCCCGCCCCGGCCGGCGCGGCGGAGATCCTGCGCCGCGTTTTCGGCTACGACGCGTTCCGGGGTGAGCAGCAGGCCATCATCGAGCACGTCATCGCCGGCGGCGACGCGCTGGTACTCATGCCCACCGGCGGCGGCAAGTCGCTGTGCTACCAGATCCCCGCCCTGGTGCGGAAGGGCACCGGGGTGGTGATCTCGCCGCTGATCGCGCTGATGCAGGACCAGGTCGACGCCCTCACGGCGCTCGGGGTGCGGGCCGGCTTCCTGAACTCGACCCAGGATCCCGCCCAGCGCCGCCGCGTCGAGGGCGCCTTCGCCGCGGGTGAGCTGGACCTGCTCTACCTGGCACCGGAGCGGCTGCGCACGGACTCCGCGCTCCGGCTGCTCGACCGCGGCGCCATCTCACTGTTCGCCATCGACGAGGCGCACTGCGTCTCGCAGTGGGGACACGACTTCCGGCCCGACTATCTCGGCCTGTCGGAGCTGCATGAACGCTGGCCCGGCGTGCCGCGCATCGCGCTTACCGCGACCGCGACCGCGGCCACCCGGACCGAGATCGCGACCCGGCTGAACCTGACGGACGCCCGGCATTTCGTGGTGAGCTTTGACCGGCCCAATATCCGTTATCGCATCGAGCCTAAGGTCGAGCCGTCGCGGCAGTTGCTGGAGCTGCTGCGCACCGAGCACGCCGGGGACGCGGGGGACGCGGGGGACGCGGGGATCGTGTACTGCCTGTCCCGGGCCTCGGTTGAGAAGACCGCCGACTTCCTGATGGCCAACCAGATCACGGCGCTGCCCTACCACGCCGGGCTGGACGCGGCCACCCGCGCTGCCCACCAGGCCCGGTTCCTGCGCGAGGACGGCGTGGTGATGGTGGCCACGATCGCGTTCGGGATGGGCATCGACAAGCCGGACGTGCGCTTCGTGGCCCACCTCGACCTCCCCAAGTCCGTCGAGGGCTACTACCAGGAGACCGGCCGGGCCGGCCGGGACGGGCTGCCCGCCACGGCCTGGCTCGCCTACGGACTGCAGGACGTCGTGCAGCAGCGCAAGCTGATCGACGGCTCCGAGGGCGACGCCGCGCACCGCCGCCGCCAGTCCGCCCACCTCGACGCCATGCTGGCCCTCTGCGAGACCGCCGGGTGCCGTCGCGCCCAGCTGCTGGCCTACTTCGGGGAAGACACCGGCCCGTGCGGCAACTGCGACACGTGCCTGACGCCGCCGCAGACCTGGGACGGCACCGTCGCCGCCCAGAAGCTGCTGTCGGCCGTGTTCCGGCTCGACCGCGAGCGGGACCAGCGATTCGGCGCCGGGCAGGTGATCGACATCCTGCTCGGCAAGAAGACCCCCCGGGTCATCGAGAACGATCACGCGTCCCTGACGGTCTTCGGTATCGGCGCGGAACTGCGCGACACCGAGTGGCGCGGCGTCGTGCGCCAGTTGCTGGCCCAGGGGCTGCTGGCCGTCGAGGGCGACTACGGCACCCTGCGGCTCACCAAGGCCAGCAGCGAGGTGCTCGGCCGCCAGCGCCAGGTCATGCTGCGCCGTGATCCCGAGCGGGCGCGGGCCCCGAAGGCGGCGCGGGCGACGAAGTCCGCCGCCGCCGCGGTCGCGGCCGCCGAACTGCCCGCCGCGGCCGTGACGGTGTTCGAGCGGCTCCGCGGCTGGCGGGCGGCCACGGCCAAGGAGCAGGGCGTGCCCGCGTACGTGATCTTCCACGACGCGACCCTGCGCCAGATCGCCGCGCAGGCGCCAGCGAGTCTCGCCGAGCTCGCCACGATCAGCGGCGTCGGCGAGGCCAAGCTGGCGAAGTACGGTCAGCCGATCCTGGACACCCTGGCGACGCCGGTCAGCGGGTGACCGCCTGCCGGACCAGCGTACGGCCGAAGTCCCACATCAGGCCGCTGCCCTTGTGCGCCTCGGCCATCACGTCGGCGAACGCCTCCCGGAACAGGGTCACCTCGGTCTCGGTGATGGTCAGCGGCGGCAGCAGCTTGATCACGTCCATGAAATCGCCGGACACCTGGGTGAGGATCCGGTGCTTCTGGAACAGGGCGACCACCACCATCTGCGCGAACAGGCCGCGCCTGGCCGCCTGGAGCATGTTCCAGCCGGTCCGCAGCTTGAGCGAGCGGGGCTTACCGAACTCCATGCCCACGATGAGCCCCCGGCCGCGCACATCCACGAGCAGCTCATACTCCTCGATCATGTCCCGGAGCGCGTCCCGGAGCAGCTTGCCCATCTGCTCGGCATTGGTGACGAGCTGCTCATCCTCGATAACGGACAGGGACGCCAGCCCAGCGACCATGGCGGCGGCGTTCGACCCGAATGTGGAGTCGTGCACGAGCACGCGGTCCATCGAGGAGTAGACCTTCTCGAAGATCCAGTCCTTGGCCAGCGTGGCGCCGACCGGGACGAAGCCGCCCGACAGGGCCTTGGCGACGGTCACGATGTCGGGCTCGACATCGTCGTGCTGGTAGCCGAAGAACCGTCCGGTCCGGCCGATGCCGGTCTGGACCTCGTCGCAGATCAGTAGCGCGCCGTGGTCGTGCAGCAGCTTCTTGGCCGCCCCGAGGTACCCCTGCGGCACCACGTGCGCGCCCTTGCCCTGCACCGGCTCGACGATGAGCGCGGCGACATCGCCCTTGCGCAGCTCGCGCTCCAGCGCGTCCAGGTCGCCGAACGGGATGGCCGAGTCCGGCAGCAGCGGGTCGAAGCCGCGCCGGAATTCCGCCGACCCGTTCACCGACAGCGACCCGGCCGTGAGGCCGTGGAAGGCATGGTCGCAGTAGAGGATGCGGGACCGGCCCGTGGCGTACCGGGCGAACTTCAGGGACGCCTCGACCGCCTCGGTGCCGCTGTTGCAGAAGTACACGCGGTCCAGGCCGTCGGCCTTGGCCAGCAGCTGCTCGGCGAGCAGGCCGGGCAGCAGGCTGCAGTCAAACTGGATCATATCGGCCAGTTCCGCGTCCAGCATGCTGTGCAGGGCGCCGCGGACCACCGGATGGTTGCGGCCCACGCCGAAGACGCCGAAGCCGGCCAGGAAGTCAGCGTAGCGGTTGCCGTCGCGGTCATAGAGGTAGGCGCCCTCCGCCCGCTCGTAGACCTTGTCGAAGCCGATCGCATGCAGCATGCGGGGCAATTGCGGGTTCAGGTAGCGAGCGTGCAGTTCGTAGCCCTGCCCTCGCCGGCCAGCCAGGAGGCCAGGCAAGTCAAATCCCATGACTCCAGTTTTCCCGGTCGCGGCGATGATCTGGCTGACAGATTCCGCCGAAGAGCCTGATACGTGTCGTAGTGCGCTGCCTTCTCCTTGCTGCGCTGCCTTCCGGGCGCAGCGGGTCGTCTGTGACCAGGTAACAGGTACCAGCGTAACCTCGCCGCGGGCCAGATTCGGAACGTATGACGCCATCTGAGCCGCGCAGCGCGCCCGACGGTGCAGGAACGCACACACTCGGTCGCGCTGCGTGAGCTCCAGAACGCCTAGGCGACGACCTTCACCGGGATGCGCACCCGGCGGAAGTGGTTGTGGTGCAGCGTGGCCGACACCCGCCCCTCCAGGAAGATGCCGTACCAGTTGCGGGAGATGTGATTGCCGCTGATCGTCACGTGCAGGTGGCTGGACGCGCCGACGAGGATTCCGGTGGTCCGCAGATCCGGGACGTTCTTCACCGGCGGGCCCAGGCCGATCGGGTCACCGACGACGTTGTTACGGCCGATCCAGTTGCGGACGATCTTGTTGCCGTTCAGGTTCTGGCCCTTGACGTGAGAGTGAATCGTCACCCCGGCGATGCCGTTGCCGTAGATCCGGTTGGCGACCACCGTGTTACCGGAGACCGTCTCGCCCGGGACCTCGGTCGCGATGATGACCCCGGCACCCGAGGACTTGGGCAGCGTGCCGTTGTCGGTCAGCAGGTTGTGCGCCACCCGGTTGTCCCGGACGCCGAACTTGCTGTGCCCGGCGATGATGACCCCGCAGCCGCCCGGGTTGTGGCTGGCCACGTTCCAGCTCACGGTGTCGCGCCGCGCCGGGCCAACGTCGTCGGCGACGAGGAACCCGCCGGCCTTGTTGAACTTGGACACGTTGTGAGAGGCGATGGACAGCGATGAGCCGTTGAAGTCCACGCCAACGTCACCGTTGTGCTCCAGGACGTTGCCCGTGACGCGCACGTGCGCGCTGAGCGCCACCAGGATCGCGTCGAATCCGGCTCCGGTGACCCGGAAGCCCCTGATGGTGACGTGCCGGGTGCCGAGCACCACGATTCCGCTGCCGCCCGGCAGTTTGGGCAGGACGGGCTTCTGGCCCCTGGCGTTGATAACCGCCCGCTCCCCGATCAGCGTCAGCGGCTTCCTGATGACTACCTGCGTGTGATAGGTGCCCCGGCACACAATCACCGTGCCATGGGCACGCACCGAGGCGATGGCCGCGTTAATATTCCGGAATCTGGCCGTCCGGCAAGAATTCCCCGATTTATGCGAAGACCCGTGCGGCGACACAAAAGCCAGAACCCACGCCGGACTCACTGCGGTCGACGCGCTCGCGACGGCACCGGACCCGAGCAGGGCTGCGATGACCACGCCAACCGCCACGAGGCTGAAGATCGGCCTCTTATATCTATGCATATTTCCCCCTTATCGCTTATTCCGAAATACCGAGCTCCCCGCTCCGCTCCCCCGCGCACTCCCCGCTGGCAACTCCCCTCCGGGTTATATCTCTTGCCAGGCGATTAAGCCGCGGGTGAGATATTAACGTGACCTGAAGTCGCGGCAGCGCGGAAGGCACCGACCGATTGCCGTCCGATTACCGTCCGATTACCGTCCGTTATCTCCGGTATCAGGCGAGACCACCTCATGACCGGCGACCGTGTCCGGGGCTGCCCGGTTCCGGGCCGGGTTGCGGGCCCGCGGGTGGTAGAGCGTGAGCGCCACCGAGGCGACCACCAGGAGCGCCCCGGCCGCTTCGCGGAGGGTAAGTCGCTCGTGCAGCAGCAGGACGCCCAGGACGACGGCCACGACCGGGTTGACGTAGGCGTAGGTCGAGACCGTGGCCAGCGGCAGGTGCGCGAGCGCGTAGCCGTAGGCGGTGAAGGCCAGGATCGAGCCGGGGACGACCAGCCAGGCCAGGGCGAGCCAGGACGACGCCGGGACGCCGCTCCAGTGCACCTGCCCGGCCTCGCCGCTCGCCAGCGCCACGATCAGCAGGACGACGCCGGCGGCCAGCATCTCCATGGCGGCGGCCAGCAGCGCCCGGCGGGGCAGCCGCAGGCGCCGGCTGAGCACCGAGCCAAACCCCCACGACGCGGCCGCGACCAGCACGATCAGCACGTCGGCGGCGCGCCCGGCGGCGGGGCCGCCGCTGACGAGCACGGCGATGCCGGTCAGCCCGAGCAGCAGCCCGGCGGCACCCAGCGCGCTCACGCGCTGGCCCTGGAGCGGCAGCGCGAACACGACCATCCAGAGCGGAACCGTCGCGACCAGCACGGCCGCCAGGCCCGAGGCCAGCGACCTCTCGGCGAGGGTCACGCCGCCGTTGCCCACGACGAGGAGCAGCAGCCCGACCAGGGCGCTGCCCAGCCATTCCCGCCGCCCCGGCCGGTCCTGCGCGCGCAGCTGATCACCTCCGGTCCGCGCCGCGACCGGATAGAGGATCACGCCGGCGACGACATACCGGACTCCGGCGAGCATCGCGGGCGGCAGATCCCGGACGCCGACCCGGATAGCGAGGTAAGTCGATCCCCAGACGATGTAAACCACGACCAGGGCCGCCCAGGCCAGCAGGTAGCCCCGGCCGCGACCGGGCCCGGAGATGTCCGTCATAACGGTCACCCTGCCAGGCCGGGCTGTCGACGTGCCACGCAGACATCCCGGGGCGCTCCACGAAGAGGCGATCCGCCAGCATCACGCGTCGCTGCACGTCTCGCGGCGATGTGAACCAGGTAGACAGCCTGCGCTAGGCGGCCGGGTGGCAAGATGGCAGATCGTGAGAGCAAGCAGGCAGCAAACGGGCTCACGGCTGATCGCCGCGGCAGGCGCGGTGGCCGTGCTCGCGCTGGCGGCCTGCGGGACCAGTTCGGGCCCGGCCGCGACGCCGGCAGGGTCGGGCGGTGCTCAGGCCCAGGCCGCGGCGGCCAATCCGAACCTCGACCCCGGCAGCACGCTGAGCGGGACCAAGGCCCCCGATTTCCGGCTGACCAACCAGTTCGGCCAGCCGATCTCGCTGCGCGCCTTCCGGGGCAAGGTCGTGATCCTGGCGTTCACGGACTCCGAGTGCACCACCATCTGCCCGCTGACCACGGCCAGCATGGTGGCGGCCAAGGACCTGCTCGGCCGGGCCGGCGATCAGGTCCAGCTGCTCGGGGTCGACGCCAACCCGGCGGCGACCGCGCGGTCGGACGTCATGGCCTACTCGCAGTCCCACGGCATGGTGAACCAGTGGGACTTCCTGACGGGCTCGCTCGCCCAGCTGCACGCGGTCTGGAAGGCCTACCACGTCGACGTGCAGATCCAGCGGGGCCAGATCGATCACACACCCGCGCTGTACGTCATCGACCCGCGCGGCCAGGAGCGCAAGCTCTACCTCACGACGATGGCCTACACCAGCGTCGGCCAGGCCGGCCAGCTGCTGGCCCAGGAAGCCTCCAGCCTGCTGCCCGGGCACCCGAAGCTGGCCAGCCAGCGCTCACTGGCCTACATCGGCGGCGTCTCCCCCACCGCGAGCACCACCGTCCCGGTCGTTAACGCCGGCACCGCCGCCGCGGGACCAGCCGCGGTGTCCGGCTCGATCACGCTGGGCCCCGGACGGCCCCGGCTCGTGCTGTTCTTCGCCACCTGGCTGAGCGAGACCTCCCGCCTGCGCGATGAGCTCACCAGCCTGAACGGATATGTCCAGGCCGCCCGCCGGGACAAGCTGCCCGGCCTGGTCGCGCTGGACGAGGCGGTGACCGAGCCGTCGCCCGGAACCGCGCGGTCCTATCTCGCGCACCTCGCGCAGCTCGGCACGCCGCTGCGCTACCCGGTCGGGCTGGACACCACCGGCCGGATCGCCGACGGCTACGGCGCCGCGGACCAGCCGTGGTTCGCGCTGATCTCGGCCAGCGGGAAAGTCCTCTGGACGCACGGCGGCTGGCTCCCGGTATCCGCCCTGGAGGCCGCGGCCCGTCGCGGCTGACCAGTCCGGCCCGGACGGCGGCCCTGGCGTCTACCTGGGAAAATTCCGAGCAATAACGAAGGCGTCTCGTCGAATCTGTGTTCTAATACGCGGATGGATACAGTGCAGAGGCCGAAGTGGTGGTGCTATCCGTCGCAGTGCCCGGCCGGACATCCGTGGGCTCCCGGCCGCGTCATCGTGGGGTGGATGCCCTGCGACTGCCCGGCCGCCGCACGCGAGCCCGGCCGGGGCCACCTGTGGGTGCGCTGCCGCGTCACGGGATGCTCCGCGATCTGGTACCGGCCGCCGCACAGCACCTCCGCCGAACCAGGCGCCACGTCCCAGCGGGGCTTAGGGGCCTGCGGGCCGCGGGTCTCCCGTGGTCAGTGCTCACCGACCGCGACCCGGTCGTGCCGGGACCGGCCATCGCCGCTGGCGAGCACGGGCTGGCGGCGCCACGCGGCCAGGTCGGCCAGATCGGCGGGCGCCGCCGCGCAGATCACGTAACGGCCGGGCGCCATCGCCGTGTAGCGCATGCGGTCCGGCGGCTGCCGGCCGGCCGGGAGTACCGCCATGCAGGCGTCGTGCGCCTGCTCCGGGGTGCGGAGAGTGCGGAGAGCGCGGAGGTCGTCACCGGCGGCCAGGTAAGCCACCAGTCGCAGCTCGCCCGCCGGGTCTGGCTCCGCGAATACTCGCGCGGCCGACCCCGGCAGCGCGTCATCGACGATCCGCTGGACCTCAGGCAGCTCGATCCAGCAGGAGTCGATCCGCAGCCAGCCAGGACCGCGCATGACGGGCCGCACGCCGGTGATCTCGCCGACGCGGTCGAGGTCGACGTCGCCGGGCGCCGCCGCGACCAGTAGCAGTTCCACGCCGCGCAGCAGCGATTCGATGTCGTCTCGCGGGAGGCGGCGCGGGTCAGAGGTCACCGCGCCGAGCACCATCTCGTCCTGCACCTGACGGAGGAAGATCGCCAGCAGTACCCCGGCTCCCGCCGACTCGATCCACTGCAGCTCGCTTCGCCCCAGCGCTCGTTCGGCGTCGGCAGGGTCGCCGGGGGCCGCGGGCGGCCCGGAGTCCACGTAAGTGGTGTCGTTGTAGACGCAGTCGCGGGCGTAGGCAATGCCCCGGTCGCGCTCGACCTCCTCGACCACCCGCCGCAGCTCGTTCCCGTCGACCAGGCCGCCTTTCCCGGCTCGGAGCGTCGTCATCCCGGCCCGCCGCACGAGGTCGTCGAACCCGCGCGCACCGGTGTCGACCGTGACGACGGCGTCGGAGGCCAGGCTGCCCACGTACTGGCGCAGCCGGGGCCCGTAGCGATTGTGCAGCAGCCCGGTAAGCGAGCAGCGCGGCTGCCCGGTCCGCAGGCTGAGCACCGCGCACAGGGCTGCGAGCACCGCCGCCTGCGGGCTGGCTCTGGTACGCGCCGCGATGTGCGGCAGCGCATGCGCCGCCGCGGCGGACCACAGCCAGCCGGCCAGCCCCGCCTCCCCGCAGCCCGGATCCGCCCGCGGGACCGCGTACATGCACTGCGGCATGTTCCGCAGCGCAGTCTCCCAGCTCCGCAGCGCCGCGTCGGACATGCGGCGCCCGCGCGCAGACCGCTCGGCCGCGGCCTGCTCCAGCGGCTGATGCCCCGGCGGGCCCACCTCCCGGCTGGCGGGGTCCCCGGCCAGTTGCGTGAACTGACTGCCGAGCACGGCCATGCTGCCCAGGTCGGCGGCCATGTGCGAGTACACCACGACGGCCACCCTCGGCCGCCCCTGGCTGACGGCCACGGCCACCCGCACCGGCAGCTCCGCCGCCAGGTCAAACTCGGCGGAGCGTAACCGCCCGATGAGGGCCGCGGCGATCGCTACGCCGTCCCGCTGCTGCTCGTCCTGCTCCCCGTCCACCTCGTACACGTCAATGGCCAGCTCGCCGGACCGCGCGACCCGCTGGACGGGCGGGCTGCCCGCCGGGTAGGTGGTACGCAGGGCCTCATGGCGCGCCATCAGCACGGAGAAGGCCGCCGCGATGTCATCGAGCGTGGCGCCGTCAGGCAGGTCGAGTACCCACTCGATCATCCTGGTGTAGGCGGCCGGGTCGGTCACCCAGTCCAGGGTGTTGCGCTGCCCGATCGTGAGCGGGCCGTCGGCCCCGCGCTGGCCCGAGAACCTCACCCGCCGACGGCCGGCCGGCTCGAGGCTGACCGGCCGGGCCTGGCTGGGCTGCTGTCGCATCGCGGCCAGCAGATCCCGCATCGCCATCGTCGCCTCCAGTTACTACGCCGCGATAGTGCCAGCAAACCGCAGCGGGGGCGCCGCCGCAATGCCGGACTTTCCGGGTCAGTCCTCGGCATCGAGGACTCCGGGCGACCCTAGCGAGCGCCGGCCCGCGGTCCGTAACCTGATCGCGTGGCCCAGCCCGAAGCCGTCCTCGTTGATGTGTACGACACGGCTGGGCATCTAGAGCTAGGCGACGACCGTCGTCGTCGACGAGCCGTCGGCGAGGCGGCGGATCTCCAGGCGCTCATGGACGCGCTCCTTGAGGTCGGCCACGTGGCTCACGATGCCGACCGCCCGCCCGCGGTCGCGCAGCTCGTCGATGACCGCCATCACCTGGTCCAGGGTCTGGGTGTCCAGGGAGCCGAATCCTTCGTCGATGAACAGCGTGTCCAGCTCCACGCCGCCCGCCTCGGCCTTCACCACGTCGGCCAGGCCGAGGGCAAGCGCGAGGGAGGTGTAGAACGTCTCGCCTCCCGACAGCGACCTGGGGCTGCGCTCCTCGCCGGTGTACCGGTCGATGATGGCCAGGGTCAGCCCGGTGCGCTGATTCTTGCGGTCGCCCTCCTCGGTCCGCGCCAGCTCGTAACGGCCCGCCGACATCGCGCCCAGGCGCACGTTGGCGGCCCGGACCACCTGCTCGAACCAGCGTCGCAGCACGTAGGTGGTCAGCGCGATCCGCCGGTGCCCGTCCATCCCCTTGGCCAGCCCGGCCAGCCGGAGCACGGGATCGGTCTGCTCGGCCAGCCGGTCTGCCTCCTCCTCGGCCAGGCCAAGCTCGGCCAGCCGCTCGCGGAGCCGCCTATCCGCGGCGGCCAGCGCCTGGCACGCGTCCCGGACCTCCCGCTCGGCGGCCAGCGCGCCGTCCAGCGCCGCCGCGGCCGCCTGCGCGCGCGTCTGCGCCGCCGCGCAGTGCGCCGGGTCCAGCCCGGCCAGCTCAGCGTCCTGCGTCCCGGCCGTCAGGACCGCCAGCGCCGCCGCCCAGGCCGTCACCTGCTCGTCCAGGATCGACTGCTGTCCCGGCGGAAGGACCGCGGCCTGAGCCGCCGACAGGCTCGCGAAGCCGCTGGCCCGCACCTCCTGACTGGCCCGCGCGCTCGCCCGGTCCACATCGGCCCGAGCAGCGCAGAGCCTGTCGAGCGCGCGGGCCAGCTGCCGGTCGGCGGCGGCTGCCTGCCGCAGCGCTGCCTGCCGGACCGCGACCGTCGGGTACGGCCGGGCGGCGGCGGCCAGCTCGGCCCGCAGCTCGTCCAGCTCGGCCGCCGCGCGGCTGGCTTTCTCCCGCGCGGTGGCGCAGGCCGCGGTGGCGGTGGTCAGGTCCTCGCCCAGCCGGTCCCGCTCGGCCTGCAGGTCGGCCAGCTCCGCCGCCAGCCCGGCTAGCTCGGCCGCCCCCTCCTGCGCCTGCGCCACCCGCTCATCCAGGGTGGCCAGCTCCGCCGCCAGGCCCTCCGCGGTGCCGCCGCCCGCGGCGGCCGCGAGGCCGGTGAGCTCGGCCGCCAGCCCGTCCCGGGCGGCCTCGGCCTGCTCTCGCGCCGTTGCCGCGGCATCCCGCCGCCGCTCTGCCTCGCTGACGTCGTCCGCCGACACGGCGCCGTCCAGCGGCGTGGCCGGCCCCGGATGCTCTGTCGAGCCGCAGACCGGGCAGGCGGCACCGGCGAGAAGCTGATCCGCCAGCTCGGCGGCCATGTTCTCCAGCCGGGCCGCCATCGCCTGCTGATAGGCGTCGGTGAGCTGCTGATGGGCGTCGATGGCCGCGCGGGCCGCCGCGCCGAGGTCGGCCAGGGCCGCCGCGAGCTCGTCGCCCCGGGCCGCCGCGTCCAGCCGGCCAGCGACAGTTGCCCGCTGCCCGAGGGCATCGGGCAGCCCGGCCGCGGCGATCCGCGCCCCGGACACCGCGGCGGTCAGCGTCTCGATCCGCTCCGGCAGTTCCTGCTTCGCCAGCTCCAGCCTGGTGACCAGGTCGGCCGCCGTCGCGGCGACCGCGGACAGGTCGCCCAGCTCCGTCTCGCGGCCGGGGAGCGCCGCCTCCTGATCGGCCAGGTGCTGCAGCGCCGCCGCGCCACGCTCGGCCTCGTCGGCCCGGTCCGTGGCCTCGCCGGCGCGCACCGCGGCCACCTCGGCCAGCAGATCGGCGGCTGGCTCGGGGAGCAGCCCGGCCAGGCCATCGCGGGCCGCGACCGCGGCGGCCTGGGCCTCGGCCAGCTCGGCCAGCAGCGGGCGCACGGGCTCAGCTCGCCTGGCATCGGCCAGGCGAGCCGCCCGCCGCTCGTGCTCCGGCCGCGTCGACTCGTGCCCGCGCAGCCGGGCCAGCGCCTCGGTCAGCCGGGTCAGCAGACCCGCCTGCCTGCTCTCCCGTTCGGCCGTGGCCCGTGCCGTCGCCAGCCGGTCGGCCTCGGCCTCTAGCGCCTCACGGTTGACGTCGATGGTCGCGGCGAGCTCCGCGCCTATCTCCTTGAACCGGGTGACGCGGTCGGCGCGGCTCAGGGTCAGCAGTTCCTCCCGCCCCGCGGTGTCCAGCCCGGCCGCCTCGCCGGCGGCCGCGGCGGCGGTCTGGATCCGCAGCTGAGCCTCCTGCCGGGCACTGGCCGCTTCGCGTCGGCGGCGGTCCAGCTCGGCGGTGATGCGATCGTAGAGTTCGGTGCCGAACAGCCTGGTCAGCAGCTTGCGCCGATCGTCGTCGTCGCTGCGCAGGAACTTGGCGAACTCCCCCTGGGGCAGCAGCATGACCTGGGTGAACTGGTCCCGGTTCAGCCCGATGGCCTCGGTGATCAGCTCGCCGGCCTCGGCCTTGTTCGACGACAGGCTGGTCCAGCGCTCGCCATCGCGGCGCTCCAGGTGCACCTGCGCGGCCTGGGTCGTGAACCCGTCGCCGCGCCGCTTACGGCGCTGGTATTCCGGCGACCGCCGGACCCGGTAGCCCGTGCCGCGGATCGCGAACTCCAGCGTCACCGACGGCTCGGCGTCCGGCCCGGCGAAGTCCGAGCGCAGCCGGTCTGCGCCGGCGGCATCACCGGACAGCCCGCCATACAGCGCGAACGTGATCGCGTCCAGGATGGTCGTCTTGCCCGCTCCGGTCGGACCTTCCAGCAGGAACAGCCCGCTGCCCGTCAGGGCGGCGAAGTCGATGCGCTGCCGCGTCGCGTACGGCCCGATGGCCTCCAGTTCCAGCGTATGCAGCCGCATCAGGCCGCCGCCTCGGCGTGCTGGGCCGTCTCGACCGCGTCGCGCAGCACCTGCCGCTCGGCGCCGTCGGGGGGCCCGCCGCCCGCGTACTCCACGAACAGGCCGCAGATCTCGACCGGGTCGGACGTCTGCGCCAGCGCTCGCAGGTCCGCCTCGGGAGCGGTGACGCCGCCCTCGGGGGCGAAGTCGAGCACCAGCGTGTGCGGCCATTTCTCCCGCAGCCGCTCCATCGGCGCGGTCGGCCGCACCGCGTCGGTCAGGGTCACCTTGACCCACGCGCCGGCCAGGTCGGCGAGGTCGCCGTCGGCCCGGGCCAGCAGGTCCCCGATCCGCCCGCGCGCCTCCCGCAGCGGCCTGGGCACCGGCGTCGGCAGCAGCGTGGCGGCCACCCGCCCGGCGGCATCGATATCCACGACGGTGACGGACTTGCGGTGGCGGGATTCCGAGAACGAGAACGCCAGCGGGGACCCGGAGTACCGCGCCGTCGGGCCGCTCGCGCCGCCGGCGCCGCCGGCGACACCGGCCCCCGGCTGGACCAACTGCTGGCCATGCAGGTGGCCGAGCGCCACGTAACAGGCGTCGCCGAAGACACCGGCCGGCACGTCGCCAATGCCGCCGACCCGGATGTCTCGTTCTGACTCGGAAGCGGTTCCGCCTCGGACGAACGCGTGCGCGGCGATCACCACCCGGCCGATTCCGCGGCTGGCCGCGTCGGCATGGATCAGCGCCGCCGCGGCGGTGAGCACCGACTCGTGCGACCGCTCCGCGCCCAGCTCCGCCAGGACGGCGTCGGGCAGCAGGTAGGGAAGGCCATAGATGCCGACCTCGCCGCCGGAGTCGCTCAGCACGACAGGACGGGCGAGGTCCGTCACCGAGGTCCGCAGGTGAATCCCGGCCGCCTCGCTCAGGCCCGACCCGAACCCCAGCCGGATCGCCGAGTCGTGGTTCCCGCTGATGATGACCACGGGGATGCGCTGGCGCGCGAACGCGGTCAGGGCACCGTCGAGCAGCGTCACCGCGTCGGTCGACGGAACGGCCCGGTCATACACGTCGCCCGCCACCACGACGGCGTCCGCGTGCTGGCTCACCGCCTGCGCCAGCAGCCACTCCAGGAACCCGGCCTGGTGCTCCAGCAGGCTCTCGCCGTGCAGGGTGCGCCCCAGGTGCCAGTCCGAGGTATGGATCAGTCTCATCGCCGCGCCATGGACGTCCGCCAGTGGGTGAGGAAGCAGTGGGTGAGGAAGCAGTGGGTGAGGGCTGGGCTTGCTGACTCTGATCATCATGCCGGGCCCCTGCGACAGTTCCGGTCATCTCGGTCCGGCGTGTCGCCGACGCGGCGGACTTTGCCAGACTGTGCGGCATGCAGACCATGGTTGTCGATCACCCGCTCGTCGCGCACAAACTCACGGCGCTGCGCGACACGCGTACGGAAAGCCCGACTTTCCGCCGGCTGGCCGATGAGCTAGTCACGCTGCTCGCCTACGAGGCCACCCGGCATGTGCGGGTGGAGCCGGCGAGCGTGCCCACGCCGCTCGAACTGGCGCAGGGCGTCAAGCTCGCCAAGCCGGTCCCGCTGATCGTGCCGGTGCTACGGGCCGGCGTCGGGATGCTCGACGGCATGACCCGGCTGCTGCCGAGCGCCGACGTCGGGTTCGTCGGCATGGCGCGGGACGAGGCGACCCTCGTCCCGACGACGTACGCGGAGCGACTGCCCGCCGACCTGACCGGCCGCGAGGCGTTCGTGCTCGACCCGATGCTCGCCACCGGGGGGACCCTCGAAGCGGCCATCAGGATGCTGGTCGCCCGCGGCGCGGCCGCGGTCACCGCGGTCTGCCTGCTCGCGGCGCCGGAGGGCATCGCCCGGATCGAGCGGGCATTCCCCGGCGACACGCCGACCGCCATCCGCGTGGTGACGGCGGCCGTGGACCGGGAGCTCAACGACCAGGGTTATATCGTCCCGGGGCTGGGTGATGCGGGCGATCGGCTCTTCGGCGAGATCTGAGGCGTCGGCTGGGAGCCGTCGGCCGCCCTAGATCCCGACCGGGTGCCAGACGGTCTTTATCTCCAGGAACGCGAGCAGCCGGCGGGTGCCCGGCGCCGCAGCCCAGTCCGGCTCGGTGCCGCCCTCGCCCGTGCCGCCCTCGCCCGTGCCGCCCTCGCCCGTGCCGTCCCGCTCGGCGCGCAGCACCCGCTTGAGGTTGCCGGCGGCCAGCCGCTCCAGCTCGGTCGCCGCGGCCGGGCCCGCGCCGGACAGGTCGATGGCGTCAACGTCCTGGTGACCGGCCAGCACCGGGGCAAGCTCGGCCTGGTGCCCCGTGAGCAGGTTCACCACGCCGGCCGGCACGTCGGAGGTGGCGAGCACCTCGGCGAGCGTGACCGCCGGCAGCGGCCGGTCCTGGCTGACGGCCACGATCGCGGTGTTGCCGGTCGCGATGACCGGCGCCAGGACGCTGACCAGCCCCAGCAGGCTCGAGCCGGCCGGCGCGAGAACGGCGACGACCCCGGTCGGCTCGGGCACGCTGAAGTTGAAGTACGGGCCGGCCACCGGGTTCGCCGCGCCGGCCACCTGAGCGACCTTGTCGGGCCAGCCCGCGTACCAGACCCAGCGGTCGATGGCGGCCGCGACCTGGCCCCGGGCCGCCGCGGCGGTCAGGCCCTCGGCCGCCGCGACCTCGGCCGCGAACTGGCCGGCCCGCCCCTCCAGCATCTCGGCCACCCGGTACAGGACCTGCCCGCGGTTGTAGGCGGTCGCGCCCGACCAGCCCGCGAACGCGCCCCGGGCCGCCCGGACGGCGTCTCGCGCGTCCTTGCGGGAGGCCAGGGCGGCGTAGGCCAGCAAGTCACCGTCCGCCGTGTGCACCGGGTAGGACCGGCCGGACTCCGACCGCGGGAACGCGCCGCCGATGAACAGCTTGTAGGTCTTGCGCACGTCCAGCCGCTCGGGGACGCCGGACTCAGGGACGCTGGCCTTGGGCGCGCGGTCAGGCATCGAGGTATGCGGCCAGCCCGTGCCGGCCGCCCTCCCGTCCGTAGCCGGACTCCCGGTAGCCGCCGAACGGGCTAGCGGGGTCGAACTTGTTAAAGGTATTCGCCCAGACCACGCCGGCCCGCAGCCGCTGGGCCAGCCACAGGATCCGGCTGCCCTTGTCGGTCCACACGCCGGCGGACAGCCCGTAGGGCGTGTTGTTGGCCTTCGCCACGGCCTCGGCCGGGGTACGGAAGGTGAGCACGGAGAGCACGGGACCGAAGATCTCCTCTCGCGCTATCCGGTGCGACTGGCTGACCCCGGTAAAGATCGTCGGCGCGAACCAGAATCCGCGCTCGGGCAGCTGGCACGGCGGCGACCATCGCTGTGCGCCCTCGGCCTCCCCCGCATCCGACAGCTCACGGATCTTGGTGAGCTGCTCGCGGGAGTTGATGGCGCCGATGTCGGTGTTCTTGTCCAGCGGGTCGCCTAGCCGCAGCGTGGCCAGCCGCCTGCGCAGCCGGTCGAGCACCACGTCGGCGGCCGATTCCTGGACGAGCAGCCGGGAGCCCGCGCAGCAGACGTGCCCCTGGTTGAAGAAGATCCCGTTGACGATGCCCTCGATGGCCTGGTCCAGGGGCGCGTCGTCGAACACGATGTTCGCCGCCTTGCCGCCGAGCTCCAGGGTCAGCTTCTTGGGCGTGCCGGCGACCGCGGCGGCGATCTGCTTGCCCACCTGCGTCGAGCCGGTGAACGCGACCTTGCGCACGCCGGGGTGCGCCACGAGCGCCGCCCCGGTCGCGCCGGCCCCGGTGAGGACGTTGACCACGCCAGGCGGCAGGCCGGCCTGCTGGCAGACCTCGGCGAGCAGCAGGGCGGTCAGCGGCGTGGTCTCGGCGGGCTTGAGCACGCAGGTGTTGCCGGCGGCCAGGGCCGGCGCGAGCTTCCAGGCCGCCATCAGGAGGGGGAAGTTCCAGGGGATGACCTGGCCGGCCACGCCGAGCGGGCGCGGCGCCGGGCCGAACCCCGCGTGCTCCAGCTTGTCCGCCCACCCGGCGTAGTAGAAGAAGTGCGCGGCGGCGAGCGGCACGTCGACATCGCGCGACTCCCGGATGGGCTTGCCGTTATCCAGGCTCTCCAGCACGGCGAACTCGCGGGCGCGCTCCTGCACGATCCGGGCGATCCGGTACAGGTACTTGGCGCGCTCGGCGCCGGGCATGGGCCGCCACACCCGCTCGAACGCGGCGGTGGCCGCGGCGACCGCCGCGTCCACGTCAGCCTGGCCTGCCTGCGCGACCCGGGCGAGCGGCTCCTCGGTGGCGGGGTTGATCGTGGTGAACTGGCGTCCGTCGGCCGCAGGCCGCATCCGCCCGTCGATGAACAGCCCGTACTCCGGGGCGATGCTGATGATCGCCGCCGACTCCGGAGCGGGGGCGTAGGCCCAGGCCGGATCGGTCAGTTGCGGTGTGCCAGCCATGCCCTCGCGCACCCTCCGATCATCTCCCGATAACGTACCTCGCGGGGTATCTGCCGTGCCGCACCCCGTGCCGCGTCCCCGCGGCGTCG
>DATKRH010000088.1:0-2802 GCA_035532295.1 Streptosporangiaceae bacterium | reverse complement strand
CGGCGCCGGGTGCGGACGAGCCAGCCCGCCCAGGTCCCCGGCCAGCACGCAAGGCAAGAGGCCCGACCCGATAGGCAGCAATACATCCCAGGCCGCCCTGTCCGGTCAGGTCCACTGGCCACCCCGGACCGCGCCTTCCGTTTCCTCCACCTGTCCGGATAGCTCGGCGTCGGCCAGCTCAGCTTTCTTCGTCCCCGTCTGGCTGCTGACGCCGGGAAGCGCGGCGACGGCGGCTTCCGCCATCTCCCGGTAGGCATCCAGGAGGTTCAGGTCGCAGGCGTGGGCGTCGCACGGCTTGCACGGGCGGCATCTCCGGCATGGAGCCCTGACCCGGGCGGCACGGTAGCTCATCGCGTCATCGAGCGCCTGCAGATGCGCAAACGACCCAGGCCGGGATGGCGGCGGGGCCAGCCTCCCCGCGCCGCCGGTCACCGGCCACCGGCCGGCGCATCAGTATCGCCAGGCGCACCCGGCCGACCATCGGCATCGGCCGCTCCGGGCACAGGGCGGATGAACTCGCAAGCGACGAGGACTCCTACGGCCTTGTTCTGGGCTGCCCTGGCAACGCAGGGGCGCATAGTGACGGGCATACGGGATGACTTCCTCTAGGTGTCGGGAGCAGAATCTGCGGGCTGTCGTGCCTCGCGGCGCGGCGGATGCCGGGAGCGGATCAGCGGTCATCAGCAGCGTCATCCGGAAGGCGAACGGTGGCATGCACGGTCTTGCCGGGCCCGTCGTTGTCGCCCGAGGTGCCGCGCTCGCCGCCGTACAGGCCGATCAGGCCGTCGATCAGCTCCAGGCCGCGCCCCGCCTCATCAGCGGCGGACGGGCAGCGTCGAACCGGACGGCCGGGGTGACCGTCGTGAACTGCAACCCGCAGGCAGCCGCTCTCGGAGCACAACCGAACGCTGACCAGGCCGACCCCGTGCACGATGGCGTTAGTCACCAGCTCGCTGACGATGAGCTCTGCGAGCCAGCTATGCCCGGCTAGCCCCCAGCTCGCCAGGGCCGCGCGGGTGAGCGCGCGAGCGTGGGCGACCTGAGCCGAGTCCGGGTCCAGGCTGAACCTGATAGCGCGGGCTGCGGGCGCGGCTAGCACGGTCACCAGCAGGCCCGCGGGCCAGGCAATGTCCGGGACCGCTACCCGCGCGCCGGGACCATTCGTCATCGTGATCTCGTCTCAGGATGGCCGTTCCGGCCGCCGATTTCGATGACGCGACTTTGCCAGCTCAGCGGTTCTCACGTCACTACCCGCACATGGGAAGTTATGATTCCCCGATCATTCAGCTAATGACCAGCGGTAATGACCGAGAAGTGCTTAGCCAGAGCCGGCAGGCAGGTCGTGCAGGTCGCCGACGACCGTGCTGCGGCCGAAGTCCTCAATGCGCTCGTCCATCTCGCTGGCCGAGGCTGAACCCTGGTAACCAGAACTGGCGAGCTCGGCGCGGACGCGCGTGAGTCGCTGCGGAATTGACGTAATCCGCTGCCCCGGCGGAACTGACAGGACCGGCTCCAGGGCCGCGGCAGCGGCCTCAAGCTGACCCCCCCGGAGCAAGGCTGTGGCCAGGTCGGTATGGGCAAGTGCCACGCAGCCATAGCCGAAATGCTCGCCTGGCCGGGGTCCGGCCGAGTACAGGGTGGTCGCGCGTTCCAGCTCCTGGATCGCCAGTGTCTCGGCCTGGGGCATCTCGACAGCCACCGAACCGGCCAGGTAATACTGAGTCGCCTGGGAGAAGTTGAATTCGCCGCCTATCTCCAGCAGATCATCGTGGTGCTCGCGCTCCCTCGCCTCGTTGGCGGACGTGATCGCGCGCAAGGCCGCCGCATCATCTCCCAGGCGGGCCGCGGCCCGCCCGTACTGCAGGTAGAGCTGGGCCGCGTTCGGGCCGTCCGCGAGGAACCGCAGGCCGCTCTGCGCCAGGTCGCGGCTCTGCCGCGGCCGCTCCCAGTAGGAGATGCCCGCCAGTTCCAGCCGCAGGTGCGCCATCAGCGGGCGGTGATCGATCGCCGTTGCGTAGGCCCATCCGGACCGGACCAGCTCCTCAGCCGATTGCTGGTAGCCAAGATCGTCCGCCGCGACCGCCATCAGGACGTGCAAGGCGGCCAGCAGAAAGTACAGCTCGGTCTGGTCGCGCGGCCACAGCCGCCGGTCCAATGCGCTATAAATCCGGCCGCGCACCTGGCGCATCTCCCGGAACATCTGAAACGGCTCCGCAGTCATTGACTCGACGGAAAGCCGGACGACATCGGCACGGAGCTGTTCGAGAGTGGCATCACCGATGTCACGCCTCTCAGCCTGCTCAGCATGCTCACTACCCTCATGTGCCGTCATGAGCACCTCTCGCTCTATCCAGGAGCCGCCCAGGCCAGGCTCCTGCTGCCCACGGTAAGCGACCGCGGCGCGGACCGCACCGCCTGGAAGGGGCCTCAAATTCCGGGCGCGCTGGAGTTCGCCAGCGTCGTCAGCCATTCCTGCAGACCGGTCCTGGTCGCGCCGGTAAGCGTCGATGATCAGCAGATCGGCCGGGGGCAGGTGCTCACGGTCGGCTAGGTCGACCAGGTCTAAAACCGTGCAGCCGTAGACGGCCGCGAGCAGCGCGAGTTGGTAGGGAGTGGGCTTGCGGCCGGCGGGCTGCGACCCAGGGCCGGGCCAGTTCTCGCGCTCGCACAGGTGCGTGGCCGTCATGCCGGCCAAGCCTTCCGGGTCCAGCCCGACATCCCCGCGGAAGGCGTTGATCCGCTCCGCCGCCTCCTTCAGGCTCCACCCGCGCGCTTCCCGCCACGCCGCACGCGGCCGGACCT
>DATKRH010000087.1:0-5673 GCA_035532295.1 Streptosporangiaceae bacterium | reverse complement strand
TGTGCGCTGCACGCCACATCATGGTCACCGCGGAATCTGGAGGGTGAAATGGGCGAAGGCCCAGGCAAGGGCTCGGGCACGGACCGGCGAAGGCGACGGCGGGCCAGAACCTACACGGCGATCATCGCCACGGGAATCCTGGGGACCAGCGCCGCCGTGGGCGCCTCGGTCGCCAGCGCCAGCACGCCGGCAGGGTCGGCCGCCAGGACGCCTATCAAGCACCTGGTGGTCCTGTTCCAGGAGAACGTCTCGTTTGACCACTACTTCGGCACCTACCCGAATGCCGCCAACACCGACGGATCGCCATTTCACGCCAAGCGCGGGACGCCCAGGGTCAACGGCCTCACCAAGAGCCTGCTCACGAGCAATCCCAACGAGTTCAACCCGCAGCGGCTCAGCCCGTCCCAGGCGCTGACCTGCGACCAGAACCACGACTACACGCCCGAGCAGAAGGCGTTCGACGGCGGCAAGATGGACCTGTTCGTCCAGAACACCCAGACGGAGTCCTGCGCCGGGCAGCCGATCCTGTTCGGCGCACCCGGCCTGGTGATGGACTACTACGACGGCAACACGGTCACCGGGCTGTGGAACTACGCCCAGAACTACTCGATGAGCGACAACAACTACGGCACCAACTTCGGACCCTCCACGCCCGGTGCCCTCAACCTGGCCTCAGGGAACGACGGCGGTGGCTACGCGGTCAGCCCCAGCACGGGCCAGCCGGTCAGCGACCCGGGCACCATCGGCTCCCTGGACAGCAACGGCGTCGGCACGATCTACGGCGACATGGACCCGGCCTACGACGACTGCTCCGACTCCAGCCACACCCGCAGCAGTCCGGTCGCGATCTCGACCGGGACCAACGTCGGTAACCTGCTGAACGCCCGGCACGTCACGTGGGGCTGGTTCCAGGGCGGTTTCGCCCCTACCGGCACCAACGCGGCCGGGCTCGCCGTCTGCGGCGCGTCGCATCAGAACATCGGCGGCATGACCATCGCGGACTACTCGCCGCACCACGACCCGTTCCAGTACTACAAGTCCACGGCCAACCCCCGGCACCTCCCGCCGAGCTCGGAGGCCGCGGTCGGCCGCACCGACCAGGCCAACCACCAGTACGACCTGTCGGAGTTCTACAAGACGCTGCACGACGGCAACCTGCCGTCGGTCAGCTTCCTGAAGGCGGCGGCGTACCAGGACGGGCACGCGGGCTACTCCGACCCGACCGACGAGCAGCACTTCCTGGTCGACACGATCAACAAGATCGAGGAGTCGAAGTACTGGCGCTCGACCGCGATCGTGATCACCTACGACGACTCCGACGGCTGGTACGACCACCAGGCGCCGCCGATCGTCAACGGCTCCCATGACTCCACCCTCGACACCGCTCTGTGTACCTCGGCCGCGGTCCGGCTGGGCTCCCGCAATGACCGGTGCGGCTACGGCCCCCGCCTGCCGCTGGTGGTCATCTCGCCCTACACCCGCGAGAACTACGTGAGCCATAACGTCACGGACCAGAGCTCCATCACCAGGTTCATCGAGGACAACTGGCTGAACGGCGAGCGGACCGGTAACGGGTCGTTCGACGCGATCGCCGGCAGACTGGACGCTCCGGGCGGTGTGCTGGACTTCCGCACCTTCCCGCACTTCCGTCCCGTGATCCTCAGCCAGGTGACCGGCGAGGTGGTCAGCGCCCGCAGGCACTGAGCCTCGCCGACGCTGCCCCGGCGGGAGAAGTCCCGGCCGGGGCAGCGCGGCTGGTGCGGGCGCGCGGTGATCCGGCCGCGCTCAGCCCTCGGCTGACTCGAGCGTCAGCGACACCGAGTTGATGCACCAGCGCTGGTCGGTCGGAACGTCGTAGCCCTCGCCCTGGAACACGTGCCCGAGGTGGGAGTCGCAGGCGGCGCACCGGACCTCCGTGCGCACCTGACCCAGCGCGCGGTCCTCGATCAGGGTCACCGCGTCGTCGGCCGTTGGCTGGTAGAAGCTGGGCCAGCCGCAGTGCGACTCGAACTTCGCGCCCGACCGGAACAGCTCGGCCCCGCACGCCCGGCACCGGTAAACCCCGACCGTCTTGTCGTCGGTGTACTCGCCGGTGAACGGGGCCTCCGTGCCCGCCTGCCGCAGAACGCGGTACTCCTCTGGAGTCAGCCGCTCTTTCCATTCCGCCTCTGACAGCCGCACCTTGTCCATGCCTGGAGGATACCCGCAGCGGCCGGTCAGCCGATGGCGGCGAGGATGGCGGCGGGGCCGGTGCTGCCCGGTTCTATCGCGAGATCGGAACCGCGCGCCACGCGGTCTCGGTCACGATGACGTGATCGAGGAAGCACAGGCCCGTGACGGCCGCGGCCTCGGCCGCTGACTGGGTGGCCGACAGGTCCTCGGGGCTCGGTTCCGGGTCGCCGGAGGGGTGGTTATGCGCGAGCGCGAAGCTCCGGCCGTCCCGGCGCAGCACGGCGACGATGATTTCCCGGAGCGGGAAAAGCGCCTGGTCGGTGCCGCCGTCGGAGACCCGGTCGGTTCCGACGACGCGTAAGGCCGCGTCACAGGAGATGACGATCAGCCGCTCCCGGTCGCGACCGCGCAGCATCGGCTCCGCGATGGCCGCGATGTCGGCGGTGGCGCGCAGCCGCCGCGACCGGCCGGCGGCTGCCGCGCCGCGCCGCCCCAGCTCGAATCCGGCGACCAGGCTGGATGCCTTGGCCGCGCCGATGCCGGCCACGGCGGATAGCTCGGCCACCGTCGCCCGGCCGATGGCGGTGACCGAGCCGAACCGGCCTAGCAGGGTCTCGGCCACCTCGTGGACGCCCTTGCCGCGGATACCGGTGCTCAGCAGCAGGGCCAGCAACTCTCGGTCGCCCAGCGCCTCGGCGCCATGCTGGGCGAGGCGCTCTCGCGGCCGGTCGCTGGCCGGAACCTGGGACATCAGCATGGCCGGAGCCTAACCGGAGGGTCTGACACCCGGCCTGCAGCAGCACCTCGTGCACCACCTCGGGCCGCCGGCACCTGATCCGCCGGCGAGACCGCCCGTCCGTCGGCCCGGGCGGGTGGCTCCGGGCCGGGCTGGCAGGGGAGCGAGGGGTCGCACCGGACCCGTAATAGTCCTGAACGCGCCGCTCCGCCTGCTGGTCTTCAGGGAGACTGGGAGCTTGAGACTGTGCGAGTACTCACCGTCCCAGACCCGGAGGCACCATGGCCAGCGCACCCAACCACGGCGCACCGGACCTTGAGCGCGAGAAGGAGGTCGCCGCGGTGGCGGCGGCCGCGCTCGTCGAGAACGGCATGACCGTCGGCCTGGGCACCGGCAGCACGGTGGCCCACCTGCTTCCGGCCCTGGCCCGGCGGCGGGTGTCGGTGCGGTGCGTCGCCACCTCGCCGCGGACGCAGGACGCCGCCCGTGCCCTGGGCCTGCACGTCGAGCCGTTCGGGGACATCGAGCGGTTCGACATGACGATCGACGGAGCCGATCAGGTCAGCCCCGAGGGCTGGCTGGTGAAGGGCGGCGGCGGGGCGCACACCCGGGAGAAGGTGGTGGCGATCGCGGCGGACCGCTTCGTGGTGATCGCCGATTCCACTAAGCCGGTGCCCCGGCTCCGGCCGCCGGTGCCGCTGGAACTGCTCGCGTTCGGGCTGGCGGCGACCATGCACCGGCTCGGCCCGGTGCGGCGCCGCGATGTCCCGCTGAGCCCGGACGGCGGCGTCATCGCGGACTACGAGGGGCCGTTCGACGATCCCGCGATCCTCGCCGCCTGGCTGGCGGCCACGCCGGGGGTCGTCGGACACGGCCTGTTCCCGCCCGAGCTGGTGTCGACCGTCCTGGTGGGCCGCGGCGAGGAGGTCGAGCGCATCGACCTCTCCGGCTCAGCCGGACCTAGCGGGCCGGCCGGGCGGAGCTAGGACCCCGCCGCCCGCGCGATCGCACCGAGGCCGCTGCGCTGCGGAGAGATGGTCGTTTCGCGAATGTAACGCGCATGAAGGCTGCGGATAACGAGAGCGGCACAGGGTTGCGGTGTGCCCGCGCCCGGAGTTCTGACGCATTGCCCGTACTGCGCTCTGCAATGCGGCATGTCGCTGCGCGAGGACGGCGGGCGGCTGCACGTAGGAAAGCGGGATTTCCCGACGAACCGGGGAGGCTTGTGCCAGAAGGGGTGGACGTCGGCGGAGCTGCTTACTTCTCCCGATCGTCTGACGACGCCGCTGGTCCGGGCGCGCCGGGCGGCTCCCCTGAAGCCCGCCAGCTGGGATGAGGCGCTGACCTGGGTGGCGGCCGAATTCCGCCGCGCCCGGTCCGCGCACGGCCCGGACAGCGTCGCGGTCTTCGGCGGCGGTGGCCTGACCAACGAGAAGTCATACGCGCTGGGCAAGTTCGCGCGGGTCGCGCTAGGCACATCGAATATCGACTACAACGGCCGGTTCTGCATGTCCTCGGCAGCGGCGGCCGGGGCGCGGGCCTTCGGCGTTGACCGCGGGCTGCCCTTTCCGCTGCCGGATCTCGCCGCGGCCGATGCCATCCTGCCGGCCGTCAGGAAGTGCGCGCCGAACTGATCCTGCAGCACCTGGCCGAAGGCGAAGCTGAAGCCGATGAAGGAGCCGAAGGTCCCGATATACAGGAAGGAGACGACCCAGGTCTGCGGATCACGGCAGGCGGCCCGCCGCCGGCCAGCCCGGCCGCCTCGGGCACCCGATCACCGGGCACGCGGTCCATCACTCTGACGCCGTCCCAGTACACCAGTGTCCGGTTCGCCGAGACCCTGATGCTCGCCGGGCTGGCCGGATCGATCGGGACGGTCGGGGACGCCTATGACAACGCGCTCGCGGAGACCACCATCGGGCTATACAAGTCCGAATGCGCCCAGGACGGGTCCCCGTTCCGCGACGGCCCGCTGGCCACCCTGGCCCAGGTGGAGAAGATCACCAGCGCCCGGGCGCACTGGTACAACAACGACCGGCTCATGCACCGCACCGGCCTGCGGCCGCCCGCCGAGGCCGACGCACGGTACTGGGCAGGCCACGCCTAGCACCCGGGGTCGCCGGGCTTGACATGTAGCACCCGGGGTCGCCGGGCTTGACATGGGACCCTCGCGGGCGGCCGCCCCCGGACCCCAAAGGACCAGGCCGGAAAGACCCGGCCCGGCGCCCGGCAAGGCTACGGCCGCCCGCCCCATGTCAAGCCCGGCTCACGGCAGCCAGGCCCGGCCAGGTGGCCGCACGCGAAACGAATAGCTAAAATCACATCACATCACAGCAGGCATTGGCACCTGCTGGTCACACAAAACTAGGTTTGCATCAAAACCGGGGACCTCCACTGCTGACACTGAAAGCCACAAGAGTCAAAACTGCCACAAGATGTGTCTGTTCGGTGCTTCTGCATTACCTACTCTCTCTGCTGGTACATGTCCCTGAACCAGCGGAGCAAGGAGCGTGCACGTGACCGCGATCGGGTGGCGCGGCCCCGGATGGCGTACGTACCACGCGCGTCCTTGCCACACCAAGACGATCCGCGACTGGATCGCGCGTGCTATCGCCTCCCATGGCGGCTGGCGCAGTAGCCGTATTCCGCCCATCCTGCGAGGTCGGAACGGCGGGCGGTCTCCCTCGACCGCCCGCATTCCACCGGAGTGGAGTCGACCACCCAGACGTCGTCGGTCCATAGCGTGGTGTCGCGGGCCAGCACCG
>DATKRH010000086.1:0-2763 GCA_035532295.1 Streptosporangiaceae bacterium | reverse complement strand
GCAGCGACCCGGATCATCCCAGCCCCGGCACGTGCGCCCGCTGCATCGTCAACGCCAGGCTGGACGAGCTGATGGGGCCCGACGCCGGCACGCTGCCGCCCGGCCTGCAAGCGCTGCGCCGCGAGATCGCCGGCGCCGAGCACGCGGTCACCGCGATGCGCTGGGCGACCAGGCTGTCCATAGCGCCAGTACTGTCCGGCCTCGCCGACGGCAGCATCCCGCTCACCCACCAGGCACTCGACGGGCTGCCCCAGCGCCCGGCCCTCGCCCACCTGCGCCAGACCCTCGTCGCCACCGGCGCGCTGCCGTGGCGCGACGAGGAGATGACCCGGCTCGAGGCATTCCTCCACGGCCTGCCGGACTCCCGGGCCGACCCGGAACGGCGCAGGGTCCTGCACCGCTACCTGATCTGGCACCTGGTCAGGCGCATGCGCAGCCGCAACAACGGGAAACCCGCCACCCGGCAGCAGGCGCTCCTGACCCGCAGGCTGGCCCGCGGCGCCATCGCGTTCCTGGACTGGCTCGACTCCGCCGGCCTCACAATGGGCACCTGCCAGCAGGCCGGCCTCGACCGCTGGCTCGCCAGCGGCCAGGCCGTCTACCGGGAAGAAGCCGGCCGGCTCATCCGCTGGGCGCACGCCGCCCGCCTCACCTCCTGCTACCTTCCCGCCGCCGCCCGGTGGACCGGGCCCGCGGCCATCCTCGACGGCGAGGACCGGCGGGACATCGCACGCCGTCTCCTGCACGATGACGCGCTCAGAGCCTGTTTAACAACCTCATGCGGCCTGTAGCAGGGCGGGTGAGGCTGGTGCTGGCGCCGGGGGTGCCGTGGCCTGGTGCCGGGCGAGGCGCGCGGTCATGATGTGGATCATGGACCAGTAGAGGCAGGTCTCGTGATGCTCGGGCAGCCGCTCGTAGTCGCGGACGCACCGGCGGTGCTTCATGATCCAGCCGAAGGTCCGCTCGACTACCCGCCGGCGGGGCAGGACCTTGAAGGTGTGCAGGTCATCGGGGCGCTTGACGATCTGCAGGGTCCGGTGCAGCGTGTCCCTGGCCCAGGTGACGAGCTTCCCGGCGTAGCCGCCGTCGGCCCAGGTCAGGGTGACGGTCCGGCAGCGGCACGTCCTGCACAACCCCGCCTCCGGGATCGGGCTGCCCCGCGCCGGGCGGCGGCTCCCGCGGCCCGCGCTCACCGCCGCCGAGGCCGAGCTGGTCCTGGCCCAGCCCGACCTGGCCGACCCGGTCGGCGCCGGGGTCCGGCCCCGGCTCGCAGCCGGGGACGATGACGGGACGCTGTTCCTGACCGCCGGCGGGGAGCCGTTCAGCCTGGACCGGCTCACCCGGCTGCCTCCCGCCACGTCAGGGCCTCCGGGTGCCCAAGGCCGGTGCGGCGCGGCCGAGGAGGTCCGGGCGCTGAACCACGCCACCCGCCCCGGCGCCGGCGGGCTGGCGTTCCCCGCCGGCGCCTATGACGTCACCGGGTCCCTGGCGATGCTGGCGGCCCGGCTGCCGCAGGTGATGGCCCGGCTCCTGGCGTTCCTGCAAGCCGAGGCCGCCGCCGGCCAGTTGGTGGTCGTGGCCGGGGAGCATGCCGGGGACCCGGCCGCCATGCCCACCGCCGTCACCGCGGACCTGGACGCCGCGGTCGCGGCCGCCCGGCGGCCGCACCAGGCCCTCGACGCCGCCCAGAACACCCTCACCTGGGTCGCCGCCGCCGAACCCGGCGAGCAGTAACCCGACCGGCCGCCCGCCGCGGCACGATAGCACCATCGCCGCCAGCCCACTCGCCGTCCGCCCGCCGCGCTCCCGCGCTCCCGTGATCTTCCGGCTCCTGACTACAACACCTATGCATCAAGATGATCAAGGCCCGCCCGGGCAACGTCTCCACGCGCCGCCGGGCGGTCGCGGCGGCGCGCAAGGCGCCGTGAGCGCGCCGCTCGCTGATTCACGCCGGCCGCCGGAGGACGGGAGCGGCCTGGCGGGTTCCTTCCCGGCCGCTGGCCTGCACGCGGCTGGCAGGGCGGTGCGCCCAGTTTCGTAGTACGATTGGATCGTGGAGGTCTTCCCGTCGGCGTTCCGCCATGGCGTCGATGAGCGGGACATCCAGCACGCCGTCCGCAACGCGCTCGCGGTGGAGGAGATAGGCGATGACCCGGTCCGGTACCTGGTCCTGGGGCCAGGACGGGCGGGCAGCTTCCCGGAGCTGGTCGTGCTGGACACCCCGGCCGGGCCGGCGGTGATCCACGCGATGGCGATGCGGCCCAGATACCAGCGGCTGCTGAACGGGAGGTGATGACGATGCCCGGGGCATACGGCGCCAGGAGCGACGGGACGCCGGTCACCGAAGGGGTGATCGGGGAACTCGCTGACGAGGCGGAGCGGGGCTACGACGTCGATGAGATCATCCGGCGGCGCCGGGGCGGTCGGCCCGCGATGGGCGCGTCCCCCGCGTCGGTGGAATCGGTTCGCCTGGACCCGGAGCTGAAGCGCGACCTGCTGCTGCGCGCCGCGGCTGAGGGCCGCAGCGTTTCCGATGTCATCCGCAGCGCCCTGCACCAGTACCTCAAGGCAAGCTGACCGCGGCCGGGTGACGCCGGCCCGCCAGGACCGGATCGGGGACCCTGGCTGGGCGGCCCAGGGCGACTGGTCGCCGTCGCGGCGCGGGCCGCGTCCGGCACCTGGCACTGCGGCATGCGGCCCGCCGGGGTTCCGCCAGGGTCAGGGATACCTGCTGGTTCGACGGCTGATGCGGCGACATCCGTT
>DATKRH010000085.1:0-3553 GCA_035532295.1 Streptosporangiaceae bacterium | reverse complement strand
AGAGCGGACGCCAGCTGGATCGAGGCCAACCCGGCCAGGATCGATGTTCCGGCCGCCTCGGCAACTCCGGGTTTCCTGGCCACGATCGACGGACCGGTCGGCGTGGGCAAGACCACCGTCGCAGCCTTAGCCGTTGCCGGGCTTACCGAGCGGGGCTTTCCAGCAGTCTTAACGGGGCAGCCGTCGGACTCGCCCATGGGCAAGCTCGCCCGCGCCTCCACCTACGAACTGCACGGGCTGCCACTGAGCTTCCTGATGGCCGCTGACCGCTACCACCACCAGGAACACGTTATTACCCCGGCGCTGGAGGCCGGACGGGTAGTGGTGTGCGACCGGTACGTAACCACTGCCATGGTCCTGGATCAGATGGATGGCGCCGACCCAGAGTTCATCTGGAGTATTTACCGGTACCTTCGCTGGCCGGATGTGGCGGTCATCCTCACCGGTGACCCGGCTGTCTGCCGGGCACGCGCGGCAGGCCGCGGTGTCTACAGCCGCTTCCACGAAGGCGGCACCGACGCCGGGCAGTTTGAAGCGGCCCTCTACGCCCGCTCGGCCGACCTGCTGGCTGGGTACGGCTATCCCATCGCGACCCTCGCTATTGGTGACCGAACCGCTGAGCAAGTCGCCGGAGCCGTGCTCGGCCTCATCCAGGACCGTATGACCACCCGCGAATAGCGATGAAGGAGAACCCTGAGATGAAGGTCGCGCTGCTCTATCCCGAGGTCTACGACATGGCGCGCTTCAAAGACAAGCGCAAGGAGTTCCCGCCATTCGGCGTTCTGTACCTGGCGGCGGTCATCGAGCAGGCCGGTCACGGCGTCACGGTCGAAGCGGTGGCGCCCTCGCATACCCGCCTTGATCTGAGCGGCTACGACGCGGTCGGGTTCAGCCTGGCCTCCTCAGCGACCTACGGGTTAATGCTCCAGGCCCGCCGCGAATCCCTGTTCGCCGAGCAGGCGCTGATCATGGTGGGCGGGGTGCACTGCAACTTCTTCCCGGAGTCCAGCCTGACCGATTTCAATGCCGACCTGGCCGCCAATGGTGAATCGGAGGAGACGATTCTGGAGATCCTGGAACGCGGTGCCCGGCGGGACTTCGCCGGCATACCCGGGATCTTATGGCGCAGCCCGGGTGGGGAGGCCCACCGCAACCCTGCCCGGCCGCTGATGCGTGACATCAGCCAGCTGCCGCTCCCCGCACGGCACCTCCTCCCCGCCGACAACGTGGTTCTGGCCGACCGGCTCGCTGGGACCGACCTGCGCATGGCTCACGTCATGTTCAGCCGCGGCTGTCCTTTCCCGTGCAGTTTCTGTGCCGCCGGCCAGACCCGCATCCAGTACCGGGCCGGCAAGTCCGCCCTGCTCGAGCTTGAGCACCTCATCAGCGCGTACGGCATCGAGGGGTTCGCGATCGTCGATGACAACTTCATCGTCAACAAGGCCAAGGTCGGTGACATCTGCGACCACATCACCGGCCTCGGGCTGCGATGGTCGGCCCTGTCACGGGTCGACACCATCGACGCTCCGCTTCTGGCCAAGATGGCCGCCTCGGGCTGCATCGAGGTCAAGTACGGGATGGAGTCCGGCAGTGAGGACTTGCTGAAAGCCATGCGGAAGAACACCAAGCGGGAGCAGATCCGACGTGCGGTCCACGCCGCGGTGGAGGCCGGCATCGCGGCGAAAGTGTTCGTTATCCACGGGTTCCCCGGCGAGAACGATCAGACCACCGACGACACCATCAGCCTGCTCACCGAACTCGCGCCTGATCTGGCCCGGGTGTCACTGTTCCGGTTCGTACCGCTGCCCGGCACTCAGGTGTATGCCAACCCCGACGCATACGGGGTAACCGGCACGCACCTGCAACCCGGCTGGGATGGCGACTGGTCAGCGTTCCACATCCACCACAACACCCGCCGCTGGTGGGGCACCGACGCCCAGTGGGCGGTGGTCGAGTCGTCCTACCAGCGGCTCCGTGACTTCATCGAAGCCACCTGGGGCCCGCAGAGCTAAGCATGCCGCCCATCCTGGCAAAGGCACGTTTACGGCCCGGCACACTCGGCTAACCTGCCACCGTGGCCTCATCTACCCCGGCTGCGCCCGCAGCCGGCAGCGCATTGTGCGTACTGGATGAAACGGCCGCTACGCGGGCCTGGAACTGGATCCTTGCCCGGCAAGGCCTCACTGACTCACGCCGTCTTAGCACTGCCTGGCAGGTTGCCGATGCCACCCTCGGGCTTCACGCGGCCCGGCTGCCGTCCCCCTACGCCATCGTCGCCGCCCGCACCAGTGACCCGGCCATACCGGCCAGCCTGTTCACCGGCCCAGTCCGGGCCTCGCTCATGACCGTCCGGTGCATGCGCAAGACGCTGCACACCCTGCCGCTGCCCCTCGCTGCGGCTGCTCACACCGCCACCCTCAGGTTCCGTGATCGCGACGCCCGCCGGGCCGTGCTCAACGCCGGCCATGCCCCAGCCGCGATCGACCGGATGATCGGCCAGCTGTGCGTGCTGCTTCAGGACGGCCCGTTACCCCACCGCGCCATCGAAGCACGCCTGAGCACCCACCGGGTCGGCGTCCACTCCTGGCGGCTGGCGATCAAGGTCGCGTGGGAACGCGGAACGATCTCTTACGTCAACGCGGCCACTGCCTGGAACCGCGAGGCCCGGACCTTCGCCCTCACGTCCGCCGCCTACCCCACCCTGAACGTATCCCTCGCCCGCGAACAGGCCATCACCGAACTGGTCACCGCCTACTTCGAGCGGTACGGGCCCGCGACCGTACGAGACGCCACCTGGTGGTCAGGCCTGTCAGCGGCCGACATCACCGCAGCGTTGCTGGCATGCGGCCGTCCCGTCATCGCGGTCGTTACGCCCTGGAGCGGCGATCCGTGCCTGATGTTCGCCGACCAGCTGGCAGAAAGCACCGGCAACGAGGCGATCACCACGGGGGTGCAGTTCCTCGCTCACGAGGACACCGCGCTCAAGGCCTACTTCCAGACCCGCGGCCGCTATCTCGGAGGCCTCCCGCAGCGACGGGCGTTCAACCAGATCGGGGAGGTGCTGCCCTGCGTCATCGTCGACGGTCTCGTGGCGGGCACCTGGTCATGGAATACCCGGACCGCCGGCATCGACGTCGACCTGGTTCCCGGCAAGGCCCCTGCGCCTATCCGGCGCCAGGTGAAGGCCCGCGCCGCCACGCTGACCGAGACGCTTCGCTCAGCGTGGGCGCCCTGACCGCCATCGAGGCCCGCCATCGGCGACCAGGCCGCCGCTCTCCCAGGCTGTCCCCGCGATAGCCCCACTGCCGGCCCCTGCGGCTGCTAGCGTCACAACCCCGCCAGCCCCGCACCGCAAATGAGGTGACCACCGCATGGACCCATTGAGGCAGGGTGCATCCCTGCCCGGAATCCAGGACTACGTCGCCAAGATGGAAGCCGAGCGCGGGCTGGACAAGCAGGACCTGCCCTCCCAATGCCTCAAACTCGGTGAAGAGGTCGGCGAACTCTACCGGGCCATCCGCAAACTCCAGGGACAGCCCCAGGATCCGGATGG
>DATKRH010000084.1:0-27482 GCA_035532295.1 Streptosporangiaceae bacterium | reverse complement strand
CGGTTCCCGTCCACCTGGCCGAAGTCCCCGTAGCTGTTATAGGTGCCGCCGCCGGACCACCGTCACAGGAGGGCGCGGGAGTTGCCGCCGGTGATCCCGCCGGAAATGGACCGCCACACCGCCGGCGCAGTGACTGGTCAGATATGGCCCGAAGCCGTTGAGTCAGCCGGCCGACTTGCACCGCTGGCCATCTGAGGTTCCCCGCTGCCGGCGACGTGTGGGCCGATGCGATCCGGGCAGGGCCAAGTCGAGGCGCCGCGGCGATGCCGCCGTGCGGCGGAAAGGAGGAGATCGTGGCGATTGCGACCGTTAATCCCGCCACCGGCCAGACCGTGCGGACCTATGACGAACTCGCCGAGGCGGAGGTCGAGCGCTGCCTGGCCGCCGCCTCGGCGGCGGCCGTCAGCTACCGCCTGACCAGCTTCGACGCCCGGGCCGGATGGATGGGCCGGGCGGCCGGCATCCTCGACGACGAGCGCGACCAGATCGCGGCGACGATGACGACCGAGATGGGCAAGACGCTGTCCGCCGCCCGGCAGGAGGTCGCCAAGTGCGCCGCCGCCTGCCGCTATTACGCCGATCACGCCGCAGGGTTCCTGGCCGACGAGCCCGCCGACGCCGACGCCGTAGGGGCGCAGCGCGCCTACGTCAGCTACCAGCCGCTCGGGCCGGTCCTGGCGATCATGCCCTGGAACTTCCCGCTCTGGCAGGCCATGCGCTTTGCCGCCCCGGCCCTGATGGCCGGCAATGTCGGGCTGCTCAAGCATGCCTCGAACGTGCCGCAGACGGCGCTGTTCCTACAGGACTTGTTCGCCAGGGCCGGCTTTCCTGACGGGACCTTTCAGACGCTGCTCGTCGGCTCCGCGGCGATCGAGCCGATCCTGCGCGACGACCGGGTGATGGCGGCCACGCTCACCGGGTCGGGACCTGCCGGGCAGTCGGTGGCGGCCATCGCGGGCAGCGAGGTCAAGAAGGTCGTGCTCGAACTGGGCGGCAGCGACCCGTTCATTGTCATGCCCTCGGCCGACCTGCAGGCCGCGGCCAGGGTGGCCGCCGTCGCGCGCTGCCTGAACAACGGCCAGTCCTGCATCGCCGCCAAGCGCTTCATCGTGCACGAGGCGGCCTATGACGAGTTCGAGCGCCTGTTCGTCGAGCAGATGTCGGGCAAGACCGTCGGAGATCCGATGCTCGACAGCACCGACGTGGGCCCGCTGGCCTCGGAGCAGCAGCGCGACGACGTCGAAAAGCTCGTCGCCGACGCGGTGGCCAGCGGGGCGAGGGTGCTGTGCGGAGGCGCCGCACCCGATCGCCGCGGGTTCTACTACCCGCCGACCGTCCTGGCCGCCGTCACCCCCGGCATGCGCGTGTATAGCGAGGAGGTCTTCGGCCCGGTGGCCGCCCTCTACCGGGTCTCCGGCCTCGACGCGGCGATAGAACTCGCCAATGGCACACAGTTCGGGCTCGGCGCGAACGCGTGGACAACCGACGAGCAGGAACGGGACCGGCTTATCCGCGATCTCGCGGCGGGGATGGTCTTCGTTAACGGCAACGTGACCTCCTACCCGCAGCTACCGTTCGGCGGCGTCAGGAACTCCGGCCATGGCCGGGAGCTATCCGCCCAGGGCATCCGCGAGTTCTGCAACATCAAGGCCGTCTGGATCGGCGATCCCGGCCGCGGCTGATCGATTGACATAGCAATTTTGCGCTGCCATGATCCGATAGCGCTGATCTTGCATCGCAGACGCGGAGGCGGGGCCGAGCCCGGGGGGCGGGCGGGGGCGGGCCGCAGGGGGCGCTTCGGGCCGCTAAAGACTCAACGGGGGGCAAATGAAGACCGTACGACGTATTCCGGCGGTGCTCGGCGGGGCTGCCGTATTAGCCATGGCCGCCGCACCGGCCATGGCCAGCCCGGCCGACAGCCATAACGCCAGCAGCGCGGACTCTATCTCCGCGATCCTGAGAACTGGGGATATAGTCACCGGCGTTCGCGGCACGACGAATGGGAACGTCGTACTGACGGGTTCGGCCGCGACCGGAAACGGCCTGCAAGCTGTTCCGTTCCTTTACCAGGGCCCGCTCACGAGCGACGCGGCGGGAGCGGCAGTATCCGTGCTGACGCCATCGTTCCCCGGCGTGCTGTCGGCGACGTTTTACGGTCCCGATACTCACTCCTTCAATCCGGCGACCATCCCGTCCGGCCAGGTCCGGGCCGTCGGGAGCTACCAGTCGTCGTCGGCTCCCGCCGGTGTCCTCAACCAGGGCATGATCTACCGCGGGCCGGTGAGCGGATCGGGCGGATCATGGACAACCATCGACGTGCCCGCTCACGGCGCCCATACGACCGGGCACGTGCGAGCCTGCCCCCGGGTTCAGGTCAGGTGCTTCGTGATGGACACCATCGCGCACAGCACCATGGGCGATCTGGTGGTCGGCAACTATGACCTCAGCCCCAGTATCCCTGGCGGCCTGATCTCGGGCAATGCCTTCATCTACAACCTGGCCAGGCATCAGTGGACGCTGCTGCGCCTGGGCGGGAGCATGTCGAATGAGACCACTATCTACGGCATCTGGCAGAACGGCGGGGACGCCAGCCCGGACTACACCCTGGCCGGCGGTTCCTCGCCGCACGGGATCCAGCGGGCCTTCCTGATGAGCTACAACCAGCAGACCGGGGCCCTCGGCCCGCCGAGGTACTACAGCTACGGCAACCTCCCGGCTCTAGTCACGCACTTCGAGGGCATCACCGGCGTACCGGGCGGTTTCGACCTCGTGGCCGGGAGCTCGGCGCAGGACACGTCGATGGCCTTCGTTCCCGTCAATCCCCGTGACGGGGACTTCGGGCCGGCCACGTGGTATCCCGTGGCGGTCTCGACCAGCCTGCTGTGCTCGGGCGGCTGCGGCCTGGTGACCGGGAATGCCGTGTATGAGAACCATGTCATGGGGCTCTATGTCCCCAGCCGCTCTCCCTCCCCCGGCACTTACCTCGCGACGGCCCGCGAGCGGGACGGCTAGCCCGGATCGCGGCGGGCGAGCAGGGCGGCCAGGTCCGCCTGTGTCGGCAGCGCCCTGCGGGCGCCTGCCCCGGTGCAGGCTGCGGCGCCGGCGGCCACCGCGGTCTCGACCCCGGCCCGCAGCGGCAGCCCGTCGGACAGGGAGGCGGCGAGCGAGCCGTTGAACGCGTCGCCGGCCCCGACAGTGTCCACGATCGTGACCTTCGGGGCCGGGACGGTCAGCACGGGCTGCCCGGCCTGGTGCAGCGTCGCGCCGCGGCTGCCCCGCGTCACCACGACGGCGCGGGCGCCGGCGCCCAGCACAGCGGCGATGGCGGTCGCCTCGTCAGCCGCGCCGGGGGCGGCCAGCAGAATCTCGCCCTCGTTGGGAGTCAGGATGACGCCCCGGAGGACCTCGGGCGGCAGGGCCATCCCCGGCGCCGGGTTGAGCACGACCGTGGCGCCCGCCTCCTGGCCGGCTCGGGCGGCGGCCTCGACCGCGGCGAGCGGTATCTCCAGGCTGAGCAGTACTACGCTGCGCGGACCCAGGCGGGTGGCCAGCCGCTGCTCGACGAGATCACCGGTGAGCAGCTCGTTGGCGCCGGGGGCGACCGCGATCATGTTCTCGCCGGCGTCATCGACCAGGATGACCGCCACGCCGCTCGGCCCGTCGCACCGCACCAGAGCGCTGGTGTCGGCGCCGTCCAGCTCGAGGGCGGCCCGCTCAGCTTCGGCCGCCTGGTCCGCGCCGACCGCGGCGATCAGGACGACCGCGGCGCCGAGCCTGGCGGCGGCGTGCGCCTGGTTAGCGCCCTTGCCGCCGGGGAAGATCGACAGGACGCCGCCGGCCACCGTTTCCCCGGGCTGCGGCAGGTGGCCGATCCTGACGACATAGTCGATATTCACCGAGCCGACCACGGCGACGTGCCCCACGGTAAACCTCCGTAACCGATCAGTTCCGCTGCTGCCGCGGGAGCCGTTAGTTCAGTGCCCGGAGGGCGTCCAGCATCAGGGCCCAGAATCCGTCAGTGTCCAGGCGGGTCGCCACCTTGGCGTTCGCCTCGTGGCCGAGCCGCAGGTCGAAGTCGGTCACGGTCATCCCCGCCGTCCACTGGCCGCGGGTCTCCACCGTCACGAAGGCATCGCAGACGGTGACCAGTTCCGGGCGGGCGACCCCGGCGACGGCGCACGGGTCATGCAGCGGCGGGGCCTGGAGCCCGCGCAGCTGGCGGTAGCTGGAGCCGAAGAACGTCAGTAGCTCCACCACCACAGCGCTCAGAGCAGTCCCGATCGCCCCTATCTCATCGATGACCTGCTGCGACGCTCCGGCCTGGCGCGTCAGCTCCAGGCCGACCATCGTCAGCGGCCAGCCCGCCTCGAAGACGATCGCCGCCGCTTCGGGGTCGGCGAGGATGTTGAACTCGGCTGCGGGCGTCCGGTTCCCGCGCGTGTACGCCCCGCCCATGAGCACGACGCCGCGGGTCCGGTCGACGATGCGAGGCTCGCGCCGGAGCGCCATGGCGATATTGGTCAGCGGCCCGACCGGCACCAGCGTGATGTCCCCGTCAGAGGCCATCAGAGTGCGCACCAGGAAGTCGACCGCGTGCTCGTCGGACACCGGCACCGTGGGCTCGCCGAAGACCGGCCCGTCGAGGCCCGACTCGCCGTGCACGTCCGCGGCGATGATCGGCGGGCGCACCAGCGGGCGGTCACAGCCCGCGTGGATGGGCACGTCGTCGATGTGCGCGACGGTGCAGACCCGGCGGGCATTCAGGGTCGTCTTCTCCAGGGTCTGGTTGCCGGCCACCGTGGTAATGGCCAGCAGATCGATATCCGGGCAGCCGCGGGCCAGCAGGATGGCCATCGCGTCGTCGTGTCCGGGATCGCAGTCCAGGATGATCGGCTTGCCCATGTCGTAATCCCTTCCGCCAGCGGCGGTGCGACGGCCACGCCTGGTTGCCGTTATGTCGAAGAAGTTATCGTTCACGTCGCCGGGCGCACTCGCCGGACGCCGGCGCGGCGCGGCGCGGCGGCCGCGGCGGCCGGCAGCGCACGGCAGACTAGCCGGGTGACAGTGAATGCGGCGCTGGTGGAAGCGGCCTCCGACCGACTCGCCGGCGTGGTCGCGACCACGCCGCTGGAGCGCAACGCGCGGCTCTGCGCGCTCTGCGACAGCCAGGTGTGGCTCAAGCGCGAGGACCTGCAGACCGTCCGCTCGTATAAGGTCCGCGGCGCATACAACCTGATCGCCCAGCTCGACGAGGCGGCTCGCGCGGCGGGCGTGGTCGCGGCCAGCGCGGGAAACCACGCACAGGGCCTGGCCTTCGCCTGCTCCGCGCTCGGCGTGCGAGGCCGGGTCTACCTGCCCGGCACCACTCCCCGGCAGAAGCGGGACCGGATCGCCGTGCTCGGCGGCGACATGATCGAGGTCATCCTCTGCGGCGACACCTACGACGAGGCGTCGGCCGCGGCCACCGGGGACGCCGCGGCGTCAGGCGCGACTCTCGTCCCGGCCTTCGACGATCCCCGGACCATCGCCGGCCAGGGCACGGTCGCGCGGGAGATAGTGGCACAGCTGGGCGCGGCCCCCGATGTCCTGGTGGTCCCCGTCGGCGGCGGCGGGCTGCTGGCCGGCTCGGTGGCCTGGCTCGGGGAGCGGCATCCGCAGACCTGCGTGATCGGCGTCGAGCCGGCCGGTGCCGCGTGCGTTGCCGCCGCGCTAGCCGCCGGAATGCCAGTCACCCTGCAGGATCTGGACACCTTCGTCGACGGCGCCGCCGTCCGCCGGGCCGGGGACGTCACCTACCCGCTGATCGCCGCCTCATCGGCCGACCTCGTGACCGTGGCCGAGGGGCGGGTGTGCAGCGAGATGCTGGATCTCTACCAGATCGACGGGATCATCGCCGAGCCCGCGGGCGCACTGGCCACCGCGGCCCTGCCTGGCCTGGCGGCACTGCCTGGCCTGGCGGCCAGCGCGGGCGGCGCCGTCACGATCCCGGCCGGCGCCACGGTCGTCTGCGTAGTGTCGGGTGGCAACAACGACGTCAGCCGGTACGCCGAGGTGGTCGAGCGGGCCCTCATTCACGAGGGCCGCAAGCACTACTTCCTGGTCGACTTCCCCCAGGAGCCGGGAGCGCTGCGGCGGTTCCTCGACGAGGTCCTCGGCCCCGATGACGACATCACCCTGTTCGAGTACATCAAGCGCAGCAACCGGGAGACCGGCCCGGCCCTGGTCGGGATCGAGCTGTCCCGCCCCGAGGACCTCCCCGCGCTGCTCGACCGGATGAAGTCCGCCCCGCCGCACATCGAGATGGTGGAGAGCTCCAGCACGCTATTCCGCTTCCTGCTCTAGCGGCTCCCGCTCCCCCCGGGGTTCACTGGCGGCGGATGGTGGCCAGCCAGGCGTGCGCGGTCGTGATATCCGGCCCGAAGTTGATCTCGAAGGCGTCGGCCGCGATGCTCGTCACGGCCCAGCCGTCGCTGAAGGCCGTGACGAGCTCGTCCTGGCGTACCCGCCGGGGCCCGAACTCGCCGGGCCGGCGGTCGCTGAAGCACATCAGGTAGCAAGTGCCCCCGGCTCCAGCACCGGCGCCAGGCTGGCGGCGTGCCGGGCGCGCTGCTCGTCATCGAAAACGTGGAACAGCCCGCTGTCGATGACCGTCCGGCCTGTGGCAGGACCCGCACCAAGTCAGCGTCAGCCTCGTCAGCCGATGCTAGTGCGCGGCCTCGTACTTGGCGAGCACCTCGGACGGGATCCGGCCCCGGTCGGAGACCTTGAGACCCTGAGCGCGCGCCCACGCCCGCACATCCGACAGGTCATGGCGGACCGGACGCGCGCCCCGCACCGGACGCCGCGACGACGACACCTTCCGCGCCGCCGCAAGGTAGGGCCCAATGGCCTTCGCGAGCTGGTCCGCGTGCTTCTTATTCAGGTCAATCTCATAGTCCACGCCGCCGAGCCCGAACCTCACCGTGCCCTCGGCCTCGCTGCCGTCAATGTCATCTACATACAGGATCTGCGTACGCTGAGCCACTGCTTGTCACTCCACTCCGGGGATTAGGTCTAGCCGTCTAGACCATAAGCTAGCTTAATCGATCATCCGGCCCGCCAGACGGCCTTCAGGCGGAGCCTGATCGCGGTGATCCGGCCCGAATATGAGTAGATCGGCGCAGCCCCGGCTCCTTAGCCTTTTCTCCGGCCGCCATTAAGCGCATCAGTGTTGGCGCGGGCATGGCCTGCCTGGCCGGCCGGGACTCGACCGGATGTTCCGTGCGCTCGGCGACAGCAGCCGGCCACGGTCGTCCAGCACCTGGGCGTCCTGGAGACGGAGCACGTTCTCGCCCAGGCCGGCGGGCAAGGATTCGCGGTGCCGCGGAAGGCGGTCGAGACCAGCCAGTCGCCGACCTGATCAGCGGCGGCGTGATACCTCAACAGCTCAGCCTGATCTCATTGGCGTACCGCCGGGTGCCGCACGACACCATCCACGGCAAGACTTGGCAGCTACCCGGCAGGACGGGGGGCAGAGCCGTAGCTGGCCTTCGCTCTAAATGCCGCAATGGAGCCCGCGCGACTTTTTTTTTGAAGGGGACACGGCCGGCGATGCAGCAGTTCCTTGACACTGCCCTCGCGCAAGCGCCGGCAGCAGCCAGGGAACGATGCTTCCAGCAGGTCATGCGCACCGAATCTGGCCCTGGCGGTGTGCTTGCCGTTCGTGACTCCGAACGTGTAGACCTCGCCCCCAGTTGTCATGCAGGTAGGCCATCGTCGTGCTCATCTGGCCGTTCCGGCCCCGGTCAGCAGCTCGGCCCACACCACCTTCCAGCCGGGATTGACGCGCTGGCTTCCCCAGCGGTGGGCGAGGCTCTGCACTACGGCGAGCCCCCGGCCGCTCTGATCCCCGTCGCTCGCCCGGCGAGGCTGCGGAGCGTCCGGGCTTTGGTCCCAGACCTCAACTATCAGCTGCTCACGGTCGGCCAGGAGGCGCAGGCAGATTGAGTCACCAGGCTGCCTCACCGCATTAGTTAAAAGCTCGCTGATCAGCAGGACGGCATCGTCGGCAAGGTGGCTGAGGCTCCATTCGCGGAGCACGTTCCTGGCATGGCCGCGCCCGCATCCGGTGGCAGTCTCCAGCGCTGCCAGCGGCCATTGTCACACAGCTATCATTGTGATGCAACATACATCTGCAACTTTCGCTCTGGAGGTATCCCGTGCCTGCACTCAGCAGCCCGACCGTCAAGCGTCGCCGGCTGGCCGCCGAGCTGCGCCGCTACCGCGACCTGGCCGGGCTGACGATCGAAGACGTGGCTCAACAGCTCGAATGGTCCAGCGCCAAGATCAGCCGCATCGAGAACGCCCGCGTCAGCGTCCTGCCGCGCGACGTGAAGTTCCTGCTGCGCACCTACAGGCTCAGTGACCAGGACGAGGCGTGGGATCTGCTGCTCACGCTGGCGCGCGAGTCGCGCCAGAAGGGATGGTGGCAGCAGTACGGCGAGGCCGTGCCCGACTGGTTCGAGGTCTTCGTCGGCCTGGAGGCCGGGGCCACAACCATCTGGGGCTACGATGCCGAGTTCGTGCCGGGCATCCTCCAGACGGAGGAGTACGCCCGCACCGTCCACCGGGCGCAGCTCATCAAGGCGACCGACGGCGAGATCGACCGGCTCGTGCGCGTGCGCCTCGCCCGCCAGGAGCTGTTGACTTCGGATGGCGGGCCGCAGCTCTGGCTCGTCCTCAACGAGGCTGTCATCCGCCGCGTGGTCGGAGGCGCAGCGATCATGCGCGAGCAGCTCAAGCGCCTGATCGAGGCATCCAGGCTGCCGAACATGGCGCTCCAGATCGTGCCGTTCGGCCAGGGCGCACACCCCGCGATGGACGGCTCGTTCAACCTGCTCGGCTTCCCCGAGCCGACCGACCCGAACATCGTCTACATCGAGTACCACACGGGCGCGCTGTATTTGGAGAAGACGGCCGAGGTCAACCGTTATAGCCTGATGTTCGACCACTTGCGGGCAGCAGCGCTGCCGGTAGACGACTCGCGTAGGCTCATGGCGCGAGTGGCCGAAGACTTGACATGATCTAAAGGATGGATGGGATGAACCAAGAACTTGACCTGTCCCGCGCCAGATGGTTCAAGAGCAGCCTCAGCAACGGCCAGGGTGGCAACTGCGTGGAGGTCGCCTCGAACGTGCCCGGCATCGTCGGCGTGCGGGATAGCAAGGACAAGGACGGCCCGGTGCTGACCTTCACTCCGGAGGAGTGGCACGCCTTCGCGGCAGGCATCCGAGACGGGCAATTCGACCTGTAGAGCGCGGCAGTGCGGGTTCCCGCACTCGCGCGTGTCTGCACGTAACGGGCGGGGACGGGGACGGAGGGACGAGACAACCGCATGCAGGTTGAGTAACTATCGGATAGCGAATCGGAGACTGAGCCATATAATGAAGCCGGCCGGGTAAACGGCCACGTCGCAAATGCGTCTCTCTCCAGCGGGGTGACGAACTCCACGCGGTCGGCTGGTATGACGCAGACGGTGACTTCAACCGGGGCCTGCGTCGCGGCGGAGATGCCGACCCGGATGATTTCCATCACGACGGCTCTGACGGCGATCTCCAGGAGGTCAGCTTCTCCGGGGTCCGGCATGCGCGCCCGGATGTACTCCGTCCATCCGATCGGGCCGTGGCCAGCTTCTTCGATCCTGTCCAGGTAGCCGCCCGGCCCTGTATCAGCCTGGGCGGCACGGGGGGCGCTGGCTACGGCTGCGGGGTGTATCCAGGAGTCAACGAGCTGGTAGGGCGGCTCGCCGGCCGGGCTCGTCACGCGGCGACGGCGGGTGACCCGCTCGCCGGTCGCGACCCCCAGGTGCTCAGCGATCCGCGCGGGGCACGGCTGCGCCGAGACACGCGGCAGGCCGTGAACCTGCCAGCTTTCGGCCTGCGCGGAAGGGAAGTTGTACCCGGTCGCGCCCCGCGTGCCTGTCCCGCGTGCGGTGTAGGCGGCATTCCTGGTGATTTTCGTGCCACGCCGGATACGCCGGCGCGTGACCGGCCACTGCACGACAGTGCCGCGCTTGCGGACGGGCCGGACCAGACCCTCGCCTTCGAGCACGCGGACAGCTTCCGCGATGACGGCGCGTGTCGTGGTGTAGGCGGCGGCGAGATCAGTCATCCGGGGCAGGGACCGGCCTGTCGGGAACTCTCCGGATGTGATCCGCTTCCGTAGGTCATCAGCGATCACTCGGTACCTGGCTGTCATCAGCTATCACTCCTCAACCACATTATGCCCCCGCATATTGACTGGCCGCCCACAGGGGCGCACACTGCGGAATATGCCCCTGCATATTCCAGGGCAGGTGGCTGAACTGCGGAGAATTGGAGCCGCGAATGCGCGATCGTGCTCCGGCAGGCGCGCGGCACGGACTGATGTCCGTGCCGCGCGAGGCGGCGCACGGTAGGAATGAGCGCATGACGATTCTCAACTGGCCAGGGCGGGACGCCCTGCCCCCTGTACGGAAATGGTCCGCGTCTGCGCCCAGGCAGCTCTACCGGGACCGGCGCATATCGGTAGAGGAAGTACAGGTGAGCACTGGTACCGGGAAGCCCTTCTCACACCAGGTGATCCGGTTCGCGTCTGAGTCTGTCGCTGCTGTGGTGCATAACCAAGGACGCGGTGTGCTCATGCTCTACCGGCACCGCTTCATAACCTCCCGCGCCGGCCTGGCGCTGCCCGCCGGCGGCATCGAACCTGGCGAGCACCCCGTGGACGCGGGATCCCGCGAGGTCTTCGAGGAGACCGGGTGCAAGCTCCAAGACGCCAGGCTGATGGGCTCAGCCGATGTCCTGCCGGGGTTGGCTGACAAACGGTTCTGGTTCGTATTCGGGACAGCGGCGGGGAACGACGTTCCCGAACCTGCCGACGCTCACGAATCGACGGCCCTGTACTGGGTGCCGGTCAGTGAGCTGTTCAGCTTGATGTCCGGCGGCCTGATCTCCGCCCAGCCGAGCATGCTCGCCCTGCTGTATGCCGAACGGGCAGGGCTGCTCAGGGAATTACCACACTGAAAGAAGCCTGTCATGGCAGAACACAGCGAAACATGGGACGGCGGCCTGACGGTATCCGCCGGCAGCGACGGCACGGACTCCTACGATTTCGGCTCCCGCGCGGCAGCGGTCACCAGCCTCAAATCCGGGCTGCGCCTGCCGGAGATGACCCCGCTCCCGTCGCCCTGGACGCTCGAAATCGAGCCCACTTTGCTGTGCAACGCCCGGTGCCATTTCTGTTCCTACGAGGATTTCATCAGGGATTTCCGCGAGCGGCAGCGCGCGCTCCCGGTAATCCAGCGCAGCCGCGGGCTGGCGTGGGAAAGGGTCAGGTATCTCCTTGAGGAGATCCGTGGCTGCGGAACCACGCGGGGAATTTTCTGGTCAGGTGGCGGGGAACCGCTCGTGTGGCCACACCTTACCGACACGATTATCGCGTCAAGCGAATTCGCGGACGTATCGCTTCAGACAAACGGCATCAAGCTGGACAGGCTGCTTACCGGGCCACGCGTGTTAGGTAACCTGTCGGTTCTGAGCATCAGTGTATATTCCGATCTCCGGGAGCAGCATAAGCAGATCGCCGGCGTCGATTCATTCGAGCGCGTATCTCGCAACATCCAGGACGCGGTGGCCATGCGGGACCGGCATGGCTGGAGTCTTACGATCGGGGCGAAAATCCTCGTAGACAGGATCAGCTACGGCCGACTTCCCGAGATCATCCGGTACTACCGAACACTCGGGGCCGATTCCGTCGCGCTACGGGAAGTCCAGGGTGCCAATCATGGTGAGGCCGGGGAGGAACGCGAGATCGGTCTCCGCGAGAATGAGCGTCATGAAGTCCGCCGTCAGGCATCAGAGAGGGACGCAGATCCCGCGCTCCTTTTCTTCGCGCGGGCACTCAGCGGAACCCACGGCGCAATCACGCCGACGCGGCACTGCTACAACGCCACGGACGGGCATTTCGCCTGTGTCGATGCGGAGGGAGAGGTATATCTCGGCAATCCCGAAATCGGGGACCGCCAGTACAGCATCGGGAACATCCTGGCTTCCTCCTGGCACGACATATGGCGGTCAGGCCGCCATCTCGAAGTCATCAGGCTCATGGACATGCTTCAGAGATCTGCACAGTGCCGACTGAGCGTATGCCGCCACGTCAGGGCGAACATCGGCGCTGAGCATGCGCTGACCCTGATCAAGCCTGCCCTGCCACTGGATTCATTCCTTTAGGCTGAGTAACTATCCGATTCACTATCTGCTCCTGGATGACAGTTAATCGGAGTGAAGCCGGCCGGCGTTCCGGCGATCGTCTACGTCTATGTCTGCGTGCCATCAAGTGCAGACGCGCGACGTAGACGTAGACAACGACGGCCACGGGCGGTCACACTGTGTGCTCGTCTGTGTCTCGTCTCACCACCGGATGCTCGCGCGCGTCTGCACCTATGAGCGCCGGCTTGCGCGTTGCGCGTGCGGGAACGACCTGGCGGTGATCTGCGTGTGCAACCCGACTTGCAACGATCAGATCGTCCTCGCCCACGCCAGGGCGCTGCTGACCAGCACCCCCGAGGGCGCCACTGCCTATGTCCAGCCCTGATGGACGCCGTGCCGCCGGGCAGCTACCTGACCGTGTCGGACGCCACCAGGGACATCGACACCGAGCGATGACCACTGGTGCCGCGCGCTACAACGCGCGACTGGGACTGAACCGGTTCACACCGCGGACGCGCGAGGAGATCGCCGGCTTCTTCGACGAACTGGACATGGTCGAGCCCGACCCGTGTCCGCCACTGCCGCGATGGCACGCCCTGTCCAGCCCCCGGCAGGCCATCCCCATGTACGCCGGCCTGGGCCGCAAGCCATAGCCGAGGCCGGCAAACGGCGGCGCCCGGCTCCGGCCGGGCTGCTGCTGAGTACAGGCCTGCGTTCTGGCTGCGCGCGTGATCTAGCGCCCGGGTGAACGAGCTGCCCGCGAGGTCGTCCAGGGTCGGTGCACGGAAGACGTTGCAGAACTTGAGCTCCCACTCGGAGGCGAAATACCAGTACAGGTCATAGATCCGCGGCCGGGGCACGGGCGGTGACGGGCGGCCGCCTACTACGGCTTGCGGGCGACCCCCGCCCACATGGGCACCTGGACGGGGCTGCCTGCCACGGGCGGCCGCCACTGAGTCGTCTGGACCACTCCGGGTTCCAGCAGCTCAAGCCCGCCGAAGAACCGCGAGACCTCATCGAATGACCGGCGCTGCTGGCCCGCCGGCACCCGGGCGTTATAGCGGCGCGCTACCTCCGCCACCGCATCGGAGTCGATGTCCGTCGCCGGGTGGGTGAGCACCAGGTAACTGCCCGGCGCCATGACATCGACGAGCCGGGCAACGATCCCATGGGGGTCGTCGGCATCGGGAATGTGGTGCAGGACCGCGATCAGCATCACGGCGAGCGGCGCGCTCAGGTCCAGCGTCTTGCGCGCCTCTTCCAGTACGTGCGCGGTGTCGCGCAGGTCCGCGTCGGCATAGGCAGTAACGCCTTCCGGCGTGCTGGTCAGCAGTGCCCGAGCGTGCGTGAGCACGATCGGGTCGTTGCAAGTCGGGTTGTGCACACGCACACTGGGCCGGTCAAGCTGCCTGAAGCGAACACGGGAGCGGAGCGCTCAGAGCGCGAGACAGCCTCAGCAGACGGACTAGGCGTCGTCTAGTCCGTCTAGCGGCCCTACCGCTGGTCGCGATGCAAGCCATCTGTAGAAGTTGGCTACTTCTCTATGCTGCTCCTCAGGTCAGAGGCTCCTTGCCCTGAATCGGCCCCGTCTCTGGGGGGTATTCCCGCCACCCGTCAGGCGTGGGGGGCGGTCAGGCTCGCTAGGCTGCCTTAGCAGGTAAAGCTACTCGGGTCCATACCGTGGGAGGTTCTGTGGGGGAAGCTGGGTTGGCCGTGCGTACGCTGCTCGTGCTGTGGGACGTGGATCACACGTTGATAGAGAACCACGGCGTTAACAAAGAGACCTACGGCTATGCATTTGAGTTGCTTACCGGCCGTCGTGCAGAGCATCCAGCGCAGACCGAGGGGCGCACTGAGCCGGAAATCATGCGAAACATGCTGCTGCGACACGGAATTGAGCCGACTACCGAATACGTCGCACGCATGCCCGAAGTTCTTGAGGCTGCTACGTCCGAGAAAGCTGCCGTCTTGCGCGAGCGTGGTTGCGAACTGCCTGGTGCCCGAGATGCGCTAACCACGCTTCAGGCTACACCTGGGATTATTCAGTCTGTCCTTAGCGGAAATATCAAGCCTAACGCACTCACTAAGCTGTCGGCATTCCAGCTTGACGAATACATCGATTTTGAGGTAGGAGGTTATGGTTCCGACGACGATGTGCGCTCCAATCTGGTTGGAGTTGCGCGTGACCGAGCGTCGGCTAAATATGGTGTGAAGTTCGACAAGACTACGACAGTCCTGATAGGTGATACACCGCGCGATGTTCAGGCAGGACGGAACGGCGGTGCGTATGTCGTTGCCGTTGCATCTGGGTCAGACAGCGCGGAAGCACTGCGCGCCGAGGGGGCCGACATCGTCCTGCCCGATCTTCGGGATACGCGGGCGGTAGTGGATGCTGTCACCGGGTTTGCGAGTTAGGGCTGCCTGCGGTTGCGGAATTGATCGCTGCGGCTCGCTTGCGCCAGAAGTTCGATTCTTCAATTGGAGACGATACTTCCCACACGCGCTCGAAACTTCTTATGTACATGTCGAAGAAGTCTCCACGCTCCATGCGTCTTAGGTGAAGTACGGGCGCCATATAGCCGTACATTCCGTAGACGTGCTGATTAATCAGCATCTCGTCGTCATAGACGAATATCGAGTTGTAGAGGGTCTCTGCCTGTAGCCGGAACTCGATACCGGGAACCCCGACGAGCGGGGCGTAATACGACAATGCCATGCGCACTCGTGCCGGTATGGCATCAAATAGCCGCTCCTCGACTCCACGCTTGGTGCATTCCGGGCTATCTGGATCGGCCATCAGCACGCGTACGTCCAGGCCGCTTTCTGCCTTGCGCCGAATGATGTCGATGGATTCCGGGTTATCTTCGGGCAGGAAAAGGCTAGCGTTCGCGTAAAGCCAGACTCTCCCACCTGATGCTGTGAGCAGGTCTACCCACAGGTGCCGGGGCACTTCGGAACGGTGCGGGAATAGGGTCACGATCTCGGCTTGTGAAGCTGATTCCCGATCTGTCTCCAGGTCGGGCCATAGCCATGACGGCGATACGCCGAGAAGCTTCGCAGCCCGGTGCGCGGCCGGACGGCGGGGCGTGATCTCCCGCGTGATCCAGCGTTGCACGCTCTTGGGGTCAAGGCCGAGGTCGTCGGCAAGCGAGCGTTCGTCATACTCGCTCTCTAGCAGCGTGGCGCGTAGCCGCTCGTTTGGCATGCCGCCGACTCCTCCGCAGGGACGTTGAGGGACATTGCCCGCCCCATGCTACGCCCTGCAACGCCTCGGCTACGCGGTATCGAAGGCACGCCCTGGTGCGGTTCCCTGGTGAGCATGGGAGATCAACGCCATTCGGGGACCACCGAGCCAGGCCGCGCCACGATGGCCCGTCTGTGGGAGTGGGCCATTGTTCGCGGAACGCGCGACGCTTCCTGTGGCACGTCGACGGCTTGTCACGGCGCGATGGACGCGCTATCGCGAACTCCCGTCGATGGGCGCAAGCCTGCGCATGGGTACGTCGCGTCAGTCACCCTGGTTGATGGCGCGTTGGAAGCCTTTTACCTGCGGACGCTTCCCGCACATACAGCCGGCTACCAATCGGGGGTAATACAATGGCACTAACCGGGAACGCTAAACGGCGGGTAATGAGGGTGGAAGGCAGATTGTCAGAGGACCCAGAATCACAGCCCGACATCGACATTAATACTCCTTCGCCTGCCAGGATGTACGACTTTTACCTTGGCGGGACTCACAACTACCCGCTGGTCTCCGGCGGTGGAAGCAACCGCCAGGTCGGGGCTTGATCATCGGGAACGGTCGACTTGAGCTGGGGTTTCAATCGGCAGCGAGGAGAAGGTGGGCGGCCTTTACGGGCGGTATATCCGGTTCCCGTTGTCCCGGCGTTCATGATCAATTGCTTGGACCACTTGTGATCAAGCCCGGCTGATAGGGCAGCAGCGAAACGAGCCTTGTCTAAGGTGCCGGACGGAAGGGAAGTAGCCCGTGCAAACCGCCGTTTTCTGGTGAGCTCGGTTGACTACCTTGCCCGCAATGGCATTGATCAGTACATCGACATCGGCGCAGGGATTCCTACGAGTCCGAATGTCCGCGAGATGGCTCGCTCAATTATTCCTCACGCGCGAATCACCTATGTTGATAACGACCCGGACGTTGTGGCGCAAAACCGCGAGCTACTCGCCGGACTTGACGATGGCGTCAAGGCTATCTATGGCGATATCCGGTATCCGCTAAATATGGCTTATGATCCGGCGCTGCGAGATGCGATTGACTTCAGCCGACCTGTCGCTGTGCTATTTGTGGCGGTCCTTCATTTCCTGACCAACGGAGATGATCCGTACAACAGCGTTAGCGTCTTCACGCACCGCATGGCGCCTGGAAGTCATGTCGCTATATCACATATTACTAGCGACGGGACAATCCCAGGGGTCATTTCTACCATTCGGCAAGCATACGCGCATGCAAGCGCGCCGGCAGTGTTCAGGTTAAGGAAAGAGATAGAAGTCCTTTTCAACGGCCTTGACCTAGTACGGCCCGGACTCGTTGAAGTCTCCGAGTGGCGGGCCGGAAACAGAACGCAGGAGAATTCGCCAGCGCTGCGATTTCTTGCTGGAGTAGGGCGGAAGCGAATTAATAAGCCCAGCGAAGGGGGGCCAGCGGAATGACTCAAGGGCAGGCGATAGCGCGCGTCAACGGCACCGCTGCGGATGTGTCGGTGGCGGCCGGGCGTAAAGGTTTCAAGGCTGAGCTGGACGGCTTGCGTGAGCGCATGCGTGGCCTGGGGTTCGGCTATGACGAGATCGCGGGCGAGCTGGCGCGCCGGTACCGTATGCGTCCGCGTGAGGCATACCGGCTTGCCTACGGGTGGACCCTTGATCATGCGGCAGCGCGGTTCAACGCACAGGCCGCTAAGGAGAACGCGGACCCGCAGGCGAGAGCGAGCCTGACCGGTGCCTGGCTGTGCGAATTCGAGAAGTGGCCGGATAGCGAGCGTAAGCCTTCGGTTTATGTGCTGGTCATGCTGGCGAAGGTTTACGAGACCGATGTCTTGTGCCTGCTTGATCTTGCCGACCATGAGTACATAGCGCCACGGGATCGGCTCGTGCTGCTCCGCCGGCCGCGAGCGGAGACGCCGTTCGGGGAGAAACTTGTTTCGCTGCTGGAGGCACGCGGATTGTCGCTGCGCGAAGTGGCGCGCCGTGTGCCGTGCAACCCGGGGTACCTGTCGAACATCACCCACGGGAAGAAGCGCGCGTCGGAGCATGTCGCAGTTCGCCTCGATGACCTGCTGAACGCTGGCGGGGAACTTGCGGCACTGGCAGAAATATCGGCACGCGATGACGAGCCGGCAACGGCGGGGAATGCGCGCGCCTATGTGCCCGCCCCGTTTACGGCAAACCCGCAAGGGGTATCGCTTTCGCTTCCGTGCGTGCCAGGCCGGGTAGTAATCGAGATTTCCGGACTGGACACTGAGACGGAATCGGGACACGGGCTATCGCTCGTGACGAGTCGGCCGACGCGGGGCGCGTGATGCCTGCGATTAATGCGGATAGCCCATTGCGCAGGCAACGCCAGCGCCGTGGCCTGACTCTGGCCGTCCTGGCTGACCGGGCCGGACTTTCTGTTTCGTTCCTGTCGATGGTAGAGAACGGGCAGCGGAAACTCAGCAGACGCGACCACGTTAATGTCCTCGCCCTTGCGCTGGGGGTCGCACCATGCGAGGACGCCGCCGCGTGGCGCCCGGGCCGCCGGCGCGGCTCGCGGGGCCGCCCGGCGCTGTTCTACGCGGGCGTGGGCCGCACCACGGGGGGCGGCCATGACCGGTGACCGCCTGGACGTCGCGGTGCGGATCGAGGGTGCTCATCCCGGTTACCGGGTCTGGGTCAGTGATGAGGGCTTCTGGTATGCGACCCGGGTCGATTCGAGGGCGCGCGGCAGTTCCCGCACTGTCTGCGGCGCGACCCCTGACGAGCTGGCCGGCGAGCTCTCAGCAGAGGAAGCGGGCACATGAGCGGCCAGCCGGTGAAGCCGGGTGAGCTGCTGACTACCGTGGCCCTGGAGCTGGGCATGCGGGGCCTGGAGGTGCGCGGCCCGGAGGATGAGGACAGCCGGTGCCTGACCCTGGCCGGCCTGCCCGGCATGCGCGGGAACATCACCGTGGACGACGACGGCAGCGTCCTGCTGGAATGCTGGCCCGCTGCCCCGGCGGATGCCGACCCCGCCCTGCTCGCTGTCCGGGCGGAGATCATCCTGGGCGGCGGCCGGGAGGGCTGGGTCCTGGACGGGAAGGCCGGCCGTAGCGGGTTCCCGGTGATCAGCACTGTCGGCCCGGCCGTGCGGGCAGCGGGGCTGGCAGCCCGCATGGTGATCTACCCCGATTACCACAATTTCGAGGTCCTGACGCTGGTCATTGTCACCAGCCCTTCCCGGCCCGGTCTCGGGGAAATCCGCATCGCCGATGACGGGGTACTGATCTGGGAATGCCATTTCCCGCCGGGTACCGGTCCCGGTGATATCGCTCACCGCACCGGGAATGTCGTCGCGTGCGCGACTGGCATACATGCGCGGCAGGCGGCCCGATGACCTCCAGGGCCAGCCGGGGCCGGCGGGGTCACGATGGCGTATCTCAAGCGCGAATGGGGTGATTCCTACGAGCTGTCCCGGGACGGAGACTGACCTGTGCAGCACCTAGCTCGTACTGATTTACGTAGTGCCTATCTTCAAGGGGTCTCGGATGGTCAATTCCAGGCGCTTACTACCTGCCTCTCTTCCCGCCGATTCGTCCTGCTCAATGTGTGTAGGGTTAGACCCTGCCGCTAATTCTCCGCTCCAGCAGCTGCTCCCGCCTGGCACCTCCAGGCTCATCGCGCAGACGGAACGATTCGCAGCCCTGCCAACCTTCGGGTCTTTCGTGCCGGGATATGTCCTCGTGGTCCCTCACGCACACGTCCTGTCGTTCGGGCAGCTCAGCCTGGCCGAGCTGGACGAGGCCGAGGATCTCGTCCGCAAGCTGAGTGACCGCATCGCCGCCGCCTACGGGGAGCCCGTGCTCGGGTTCGAGTACGGCAACAATCTTCCAGGCGGCCGACGTATTGGACACGCTCACTGGCATCTGCTGCCGTCGCCGGCCAACCTGGCAGGGTGGCTGGCAGAGCAGCTGGATGGCCAGGCGATCGAGACGCTGGCCAATCTTCCGCCGACGACCGAAACTTCCTACATCTCAGTGCGTGACCAGCAAGGGCGCACGACGGTCTATCCGGTTCCCAATCAACCTAGCCAGCGCATCCGGCTGCGCCGCGCGGTGGCCATGCTCGATCCCCGAGTCGAGGCCGACGACTGGGATTTCGCGGACCGCCGGTTCCCGGAGAACATCCGCCGCACAGTAGACGACCTGGCCCGCACCAGTGCCGGCGGGACGTCATGACGACCTTGTCGGAACCGCTCGCCGATAGCGCCGCCCGGGCCGCTGGCCGGGCGGCGGGCGGCCCGGCCGTGCTGCTGAACACCTTCGATGACCTGTACTCGTCGGTCTACCGGATCCTGGATGACGCCAAGGCCAGCCACGACCTCGTCAAGCTGTACAAGGGCAGCCACGCCTCGGATAACCCCCACCCGTCCGTGCTCGATTTCGGGTCCTTCTTCTACCGGACCCGTCAGGGCCTGCTGGCCTACACCTGCTCCGCCCGGCGCTCGGGCACGGCCGACTCCGGTGACCTGGATGCCTACGACCATGAGCACCGGCCGAGGATCAGCATGCGCGCAGTCCTTGACCAGCTGACGGCGGCCTCGCGCAGGCCAGGCGAGAGCGACGCAGCATTCCTGCGCTACCTCATGACGCGCACTCACGCCCTGGGCGCCTATCGCGGCGGGTCCAGCGGATATGACGACGAGGCCCGAGCAGCAGCAGCCGCACATTTCAATGCCCTGGCCGTGCCTGCCACGCCGTCGCAGGTCATGATCTTCGGCGGTGGCGCGAAGGGCGCTTTCCTGGCCTTCTGCGCTGCGCTGATGTGCCGCCGCCATCACGAGACCCTGGAACGCGCCGGCGGGCTACTGCTCGTCCCGGAGGGCTATTACCAGAGCCTGCGGCTCATCCCGCCGATCTTCGGCGGGATGATCAATACCGTTCGTGATCTCAGCGGCGAGACGATCCAGGAGTGGCTCAGCCAGACCGCCGGCCAGGCCCACCGCGCCATTTATGTGCCCCTCGTCAACAACGCAGACGGCCAGGTCCTGACCCGGCAGCGGGCCATCTCGATCGCCCGCGCGGTCCTAGGGCACAACGCCGTCTGCCCCGACCGCCCGGTGTACGTGCTGGCCGATGATGTCTACGCCGGCAGCTACCTGTCCCCCGACCTGGAGCCCACGCCCGCCGCTGCTATCACCGGGGCCGTGCTGGGTGACTCGGGTCTCGGGCGGATGAGCGACTGGACCTTCACCGTCGTCACCCCCTCCAAGACCTACGCCCTGCCCACAGCCCGGGTTGCCTTCGCCACCACCACCAGCCCGGCGCTGCTGGAAGCGACCGGTCACTACCGGACAGTTTTCTCCCTGGGCCGGATTCCCCAGGCGATGGAACTCACCGCGGCCGCCGCGCTCTGCCTGACGCCGCAGGCGTGGATCGACAACTGGAACACCCGCTACCGAAAGCGGCTCCAGGCACTCGCAGATCGCCTCGGCGCCATCAATGCCGAGACTGGCATGGAAGCCTTTCACATCGACATGCCTGCCGGCGGCTGGAACGTTCCCCTGCGCATTTCTCCCGCCTTGTTCCCCGGCCGGCTAACCAGCAGCGTCGATGCCTTCGCCATCCTGCTCCACTACCAGCGCGGTACCCGCAGCAGCGGCATTGCCATGCTGCCCGGCGAGCTGTTCGGGCACCGCACCTACGAGCGCGGCTTCGTGCTGCGCGGGACAGCCGCGGCCAGCAGCAGTGAGCTGGAGGAATTCACCACCAGGCTCGCCGGCATGGCCCGGCTGCTCCGGGGGCCGGGCGGGGCAGCCAGCGTCGAGTACGCGCTGAGCCGTGCCAGGGCAGTCTGCGACGTCAGCGCCATCCTCGCCCACAGTCCCTACTGACGCTGCGCCTGGACCCGGCGCGGCGCCTCGAAGCAGCGGCGCCGCGCCGCTACCATCCCCAGATCTAGTAACCGACATTCGCTGTCATCCCACAGCTTGTGATCAGAGTCAGGCGAGGAATCCATGCGCGAGCTGGCCGTAGAGCAGCCCATGCCCCGGCGTCGTAGCGGGCACACCACCGCCGTGACCATCGACGGCGAGCGGTTCTACATCACCGCCAACGCCCGCGATGACGGCACGCTCGGCGAGCTGTTCATCCAGTGGGGGAAGCAGGGCAGGAGCTGCTCCGGGCTGATGGACACCTATGCCATCGCCTGGTCGGTCGGGCTCCAGCACGGTGTGCCGCTGGCCGACCTCATCCGCCACAGCCTGGACCTCTACTTCCTGCCCAGCGGTCACACTGACGACCCGCAGATCCCCCGGACCCGCAGCATCGCCGACTACGTGGCCAGGCGGCTAGCGATCGACTGGCTCCCCGCCTCGCAGCGCATCGAACTCGGCATCTTCACCGTCGAGGAGAGGGTCGATCTCGCCAGCGACTGGATGACCCGCTTCGACGCCCAGCTCTCCGCCAAGCCGTCCGCGGATGACGAGGCAAGCGTCTTCCGCTGGTCGCTAGGTACCACTGTGGGCGGTACCTCGGAACCTGCTCACCTGGCGATCCCGACTCAGCGGAGATCGTCGAACTCCCCGGCCGCGATCCCAGCCCGGAGCGCGCAGAGGCCGCATGCCCCACGCAGATCTGCGGCAAGCAGCTCCGCGTCCGCGAGCGCAAGGACGTAGACCTCGTTCTGGGCCTGGGCGCGCTGTCAGCCGGCTGGCAGGCGCACAAGCTCAACGCGCCCGGCAAGTTCCTGATCTGCGCACCCGAGCACGACACCCCGCGCCGCGCCCGTGCCTACCTGCTCACCGACGAGGCCGTGAGCCTCACCGCCAGCCAGCATGCCGGGCTACGGCCCAGGCTGGACGAGGTATCACTCCGCGCCCTGGAGGGGCATTCACAGGCTGGCTCACAGCCCGCGCGGCACGAGCCCGGCCCTGACGACGCGCGGGAGGCCGGCGACGCGCAGGAGGCCGATGGCGCTCCGGATGCGCTGCTGTGGGCCGCCCTCTCACTCGCACCCGAGGACGGCATCCCGGTAGCCGATCTGGTCGCCGCGACCGGCATGAGCCAGCGGTGGGTTCACTACCGGCTCCATGCCCTGGCCCAGGCCGGGCAGGCCGTGCAGATCAGGCGCGGGATCTGGCGGGCCGTCTGCCCCGACGGTGACGCTCTGTGAGCAGCGGAGCGCAAGCGCACGCGCACGCCTCGCGCGTCTGCACTCATAGGCGCCGACTTGCGCGATGCGCGTGCGCTAGCGCTAACTGCCGGCTGTGACCGGGGGCAGGCGAGCCGCCCGGAAAGGAGGTGATGCCTCACGACGAGCAACCCTGGGGGTTCCCCTGCAAAGTGCGGATACGCCGGCCGTGAGCCTGCCCCGGTGTGAGCCTGCCCCGGCTTTGTGAAAGTGAACGTGAAAGTGAACGCGCCTCGCGCCTACGCGCAGGGGCCACACGCGCCGTTCACGTTCACGTTCACAACGGCGGTCGGTGACCTCCGGAATGATCACTGTAAGTGATCGTCCATCGATCGTCCACGAGCCTCGCGCCTACGGGTACAGGGCACACACGCGGACGGACGGACGATCACCCGACGCAACCGGGGAGGGGTGATCGTCCCTTCGTCCCTCCCTCGCGTGTCTGCACGTAACGGGCGGGACGGGGACGAAGGGACGAGACGAAGGGACAACCGCACGGCACCACGCGAACGGAGGGAGGGTGATACCCCAGCGTGCGCACAACCAGACTTGCAACGGTCGTTGTCGGTGTAGACCACGCGGGCCTCAGGCGCGACGGCCTGGGCCACCTCGTGAGTATTGTCCGCGGACGGCAGGCCGGTGCCGATGTCCAGGAACTGCCGGATTCCGGCCTCGGCCGTGAGGTAGCGCACCGCGCGCCCGAGGAACGCCCTGTTCGCCCGGACGTCGGCCCGGATCCTCGGGCGGACCGCGATGACCTGCTCAGCGGCCTCCCGGTCAGCAGCAAAGTTGTCCTTGCCGCCCAGCCAGTAGTCATACACCCGGGCCGGATGAGCGACTCCCGTGTCGAATCGGGCAGACACGTCGTAGTCCGGGCTAGCGTCCCCCGGCTGATCTACCACCCTCACGCCTCCCATGAAAAGCACGGCCAGCCCGCACGCCATGCCCTGAGCCAGGCGGGCCTGCCGCAGCTGGCCAGGGCACGATCATCGGCCGCACAGACCGCAGAGGTCATCGTAGCCCGGCCCATCTCCTGCTCGAGGCCGGCCTGAACGGGCGCCCGGCGCCCCGTTAATCAGTGCACTATACTGTAGTATTCTATTGAACATTAGACAAGATGGCAGTAGCAGCCGGGCGTGCCTAGGATCTATTCCAGAGAAGATTGGATGAAAGGAGCGGCCGGGTGGAGGGTCGGGAGGCCAAGGACCGGCTGTATGAGGCGTTCGCCCGGACGGCCAAGGCAGCCGCCAGCCCGAAGCGCATCGAGTTGCTGGAGCTCCTGGCGCAGGGCGAGCGAACGGTCGAGTCGCTGGCCCGGGCCAGCGCCATGAGCGTGACCAACACCTCGGCCCACCTGCAGGTCCTCGCCCGGTCCCGCCTGGTGGCGACCCGCAAGGACGGCACGAAGATCTATTATCGCCTGGCGGGCGACGACGTCGCTGCGTTCGTGGTGGCGCTGCGCGACCTGGCCCGCTCCCGGCTGGCCGAGGTCGGCGAGGTGGTGCGCGACTACTTCGGCGCGCGCGACGCCCTAGAGCCGGTCCGCCGGGAGGAACTGCTGGCGCGGGCGGAGCAGGGGAAGGTCGTCATCCTGGACGTCCGTCCGGCCGGGGAGTTCGCCGCCGGGCACATCCCCGGCGCCCTGTCGGTCCCCCTTGATCAGCTCGATGCCGCGCTGGATCGGCTGCCCCGGCACACCGAGATCGTGGCCTACTGCCGCGGCCCCTATTGCGTGCTCGCCCCCCAGGCGGTCGAGCGGCTCCGGGCCCGGGGCTACCAGGCCCGCCGCCTGGCAGACGGCCTGCCCGAGTGGCGACTGGCCGGCCTGCCCGTTGCCGCCGGGCAGGAACGGCAGGGGCAGGGCTAGTGGACGGACGATCTGTGTCGCCAGAGACCCTGGCTGCCCAGGCACTGGGTGCGGCGGGTGCGGCGGGTGCGACGGACTCGCTGACCGGGGGCCTGATCCCGGTCATCAGCCCGTCCACGAACTATGAGCAGCAGCCGGACGGCTCCTACCGGCAGGACCGGGTCTACACCCGGGCCGACAACCCGACCTATGAGTACGCCGAGAACCTGCTGGCCGCGCTGGAGGGCGCCGGCGCCTGCGCGGTGTTCGCGTCCGGGATGGCGGCTGCCACCGCGGTCTTCCAGTCCCTGCTCCCCGGCGATCACGTGCTGGTCTCCCGGGTTCTGTACTGGGGGGTGCGCAAGTGGCTGGCGGAGTTCGCCCTCACCTGGGGCCTGGACGTGGAGTTCGCCGATACCGCCGACCTGGGCGCGCTGGCGGCGGCGATCCGCCCGGGCCGGACCCGGCTGCTGTGGGTGGAGACGCCGGCGAACCCGATGTGGGAGATCACTGATCTGGCGGCCGTCAGTGCGCTCGCCCATTCCGCCGGGGTCCGGGTGGCCGTCGACAACACGGTGGCGACACCCGTGCTCACCCGGCCGTTCGAGTACGGCGCCGACCTGATCGTGCATTCGGCCACCAAGTACCTCAACGGCCACAGCGACGTGCTGGCCGGCGCGGTGCTGACGGCCCGCCGCGATCCCTTCTGGGAGCGGATCCGGTCCTGGCGCCGTAACGCCGGCGCGGTGCTGGGGCCGTTCGAGGCGTGGCTGCTGCAGCGAGGCATGCGCACGCTGTTCCTGCGCGTGCACCGGGCATCCGAGAGCGCCCTGGCCATCGCCACGCACCTGGACGGGCACCCCGCGCTGAGCGCCGTGCTGTATCCGGGGCTGCGCTCGCATCCGGGTCATGAGATCGCGGCCCGGCAGATGACCGGCGGGTTCGGGGGGATGCTGTCGATCCGGCTGGCGGGGGGACCCAGCCAGGCCATGGCGGTGCTGCAGTCCGTCCAGGTATTCAAGCGCGCCACCTCGCTGGGCGGGGTGGAGAGCCTCATCGAGCACCGGCGCAGCCAGGAGGGGCCGTCGTCCCCGGTGCCCGACGACCTGCTGCGCCTGTCGGTCGGCATCGAGGCCGCCGGGGACCTGGTCGCCGATCTCGATGCCGCGCTCGCCGCGGCCCGCCGGACCAGGGCCGCCGCGCCGTGACGGATCTGGCCGCGAAGGTGGCAGCCGCCCTGGAGCGCAGCGTTCTCCCCTCGGTCATCGCCCGCGGCGCGGCCGTGCGCGTGGTCGCGGTCGAGGACCGCGTCGCCACCCTGGAGGTCACCGGATCCCCCGGCGCCGTCCTGCCGCTGGCCTCCCGCATCGAGGCCCAGATCCGCGCGCTCGTCCCCGAGATCGCCAGCGTGCGGATGGCACTGCCGGGCGGCGGATCGCCGCCCGGCAGTGCCGGGGATCTCGCCGAGCAGGCCCGCCGGGTCCTCGACACTGAGATCAACCCGGTGATCGCCGCCCACCGCGGGCACATCGCCGTGGACGGCGCCGACGAGGGCTGGGTCCGCATCCGCCTCGAAGGCGGATGCCAGGGCTGCAGCCTGGCGGAGGTGACCGTCCGCCAGGGCATCGAGCCGGTGCTGCGGGCGCGGCTGCCCGGCATGACGGGGCTCGCGGACGTCACCAGCCACGAGGCAGGGACCCAGCCGTTCTTCTCGGCGGAAAAACGGTGACGACCGCGGAAGCCGACGCCGCGGAACCGGACGCCGCGCCGGCTGGAGCCCCCGTGGCGGGGCCGCAAGCGCCGCGGGTGCTGCTGCTCATCCCCGCCCGCAGCTACCGGGCCGCCGACTTCCTGCTCGCTGCGGGCCGGATGGGGCTCGACATCGTCGTCGGCAGCGACGGCGCGCTGCCGCTGGGCGGCCACCCGGTCATCCAGGTCAGCCCCGGTGACCTGCAGGGCAGCGCCGACCGGATCATGGCCAGCAGCGGACCCGTCAGCGCGGTCGTCGCCGCGGATGCCCCGATGCTGGCTCTCGCCGCGGCCGTGGCCGCGCGCATGGGACTGCCCGGCAACCCGGCGGCGGCCGTGGCCGCCGCCGGCGACAAGGCCAGGCAGCGGCGCCGCTGGGCAGCCGCCTGCGTCGCCCAGCCGGCGTTCCGGATCGTGCCCGCCGACGCCTCGGAAGACGGCCTGCGCCAGGCCGCGGCCGAGGTCGGATTCCCGTGCGTGGTCAAGGCGGTGTCGCTCAGCGCCAGCCAGGGGATCCTGCGAGCCGACGACCCGGCGGCCGCCGCGGTCGCGGCCCGCCGGGTCCGGCGGATCCTGGCCACCGCCCAGCGGCCCCCCGATGAGCCCCTTCTCGTCGAGGAGTACGTGCCCGGGCCTGAGCTGAGCATCGACGGCCTGCTCACCGCCGGAGACCTGGCCGTCACCGCCATCTTCGACAAGCCCGGCGCCCCCGGTGCCCCTGACGGCCCCACTTTCGAGGAGACCCTCCTCACCACCCCCTCCCGGCTGCCCGGACCCGTCCTCGCGGCGGCCGTCGCCACCGCCGGGCGAGCTGCCCGCGCGCTCGGCCTCAGCTGCGGCCCCATCCACGCCGAGCTGCGCATCGACGACCGCGGCGACGCAGCCAGGCCGGCCATGCTCGAACTGGCGGCCCGCTCCATCGGCGGTCTCTGCTCACGCGTGCTGCGCTTCCCCGGTGGCATGAGCCTGGAAGAACTGGTGCTGGCCAGCGCCCTAGGCCGGCCCACCCCCCGGAACCCCGCCCGCTTGCGCGCCGCCCGGACCTCCGCCGTGCTCATGCTTCCCGTACCGCGGCCCGGAGTGCTCCGCGCGGTCGAGGGCCGCGCCGACGCCGCGGCCACGCCGGGCATCACCGGCCTGACCATCACCATCCCCATCGGCCAGCGCGTCCAGCCGCTCCCGGAAGGAGATCGCTACCTGGGCTTCATCTTCGCCGAGGGTGACACCCACGAGGATGCGGAGAAGGCGCTCTGCGCTGCCCGCGAGCGGCTGCGCATAGT
>DATKRH010000083.1:0-35781 GCA_035532295.1 Streptosporangiaceae bacterium | reverse complement strand
CGGGCCGGGCTGGGCCTGGATGGTCGGGGATGGCTTGTCGGGTGAGAGCTTGAGCAGAAACGACCAGTACTTGCTGCGCCACCTGAACAGCGGGTCGGGGTGGCCGCGCTGGTCAGTGTAGAAGAGGTAGTTGTCACCGGGCGGGATCGCGGGCAGGAGGTGCCCGTATTTGCCGTTCACCGACTCGCCGGGCTCGGGCTCGGTGACGAGCCCGAGCAGGGCCTGCCCGGCTGTCACATGTGGTTGCTGCGGATCGCCGGTCATCCGCCGTTCCCACCGGCCGCCGTATGTCGGGTCGGGGAGGCAGGGCAGCGGTTCATCCTTGGGCACGCCGATGATGAACAGGCGCGGCCGGGCCTGCGGCACGCCGTAGTCCGCCGCGTTGAGCACTTTCGCATCGCAGTGATACCCGGCCGCGTCGATCTCGCGCAGCAGACGGTCGAGGGCTGGTTTGCTGGCCTTGTTGTTGTAGGTGAGCGCGTAGACGTTCTCCAGCACGAACCGCCGTGGCCGGGCCTGCGCCAGGACGCGCGTGTACTCCTGCAGGAGCGATGCGCCAGGGTCGAGGCCCTCGCGTTTCCACTCCAGCCAGAAGCCCGACTTGGAGAACGGCGTGCACGGCGGCCCGCCGATCAGCAGGTCCGGCTGAGTTCCTTCGCGCAGGCCAGCGGCGTGCAAGATCTCACCAGTTGGCGTGGCCATGATGTCGGTCTGGATGACCGGGGAGACCAGATGGCTGAAGTTCTTCTCCATCGTCGCGGCGGCGTCACGGTCCCACTCAACCGCGGCCCGGACCTCATAGCCTGCCTGCTCGGCTCCAAGGTCCAGGCCGCCCGCGCCGGAGAAGAGCGAGATCGCAATGCCCTGGGTACTCACGAGGATGATCCTCCCAGTAGCTGGTGACAAACCGCGTCTGACCAGGACTGCTTCTTAAGGGCCAGGCGGGGGGGTGGAGATCGCGTGGGTGCCTATCCGCCGCCAGATGACGTGCGCTGTTCCGGGGACACGTTCTTGGCCGTAGCTGAAGGTGGCGCGGCCGTCTGGCGCCCAGGTCATCTCGAATACGCCTGGGTGCGCGGTGACGCCCTTCACCCGCAGGACCGGACGGAACGGCTGGTCAGGCGCGTTCAGATCCGGGACGAAAGCTTCGCGGATCGTTTTGCGAAACGCGTCCTTCTGATGGTTAGAGAGCTTGCGCCAGTCCCTCTCGAACCTTGGAGTCAGCTCGAATGTAGGCATCAGGCGCTTTCGTCGGACGGGGCGTCCAGGTGCGCGAACATCTCATCGGCAGACTGGAGAACCCGCCCGCGCCCGGAAGCAATCTGCTCGTCAGCCTCTCGCTCGCCCGCGAGCCAGTCGGGAGTGAAGAACCACGCCTGGTCGGTCGGGACGGAGATGAATCCGCGCACAGTAACGGTGCCATCGTCGTGCACGGCAAACTCCACCTCGTCGCCCTCGGCGATGTGCAGCGCCTTGCGAACCTCTTCGGGCAGGGTGAGTTGCGACTTCGGGCGTACCTTGGCTCGGGCAGTGAAGTGCGGTTCAGGCTCGATCTTCGCGGTGAGACTCATGACGGTTCCCAGGAGTGCGTAAGATTTTCTAACTCCTATCGCAGGACGCGCGGTCATAGGCGAGCATGCGCTGACCGGGTGGCGTGGCCGCCGCGGGCCCGTACGGCGGGCATTGACGGTCAACCGTGGTCACTAGCACGACCGCGGCCGGCTAGGGAGTCGGGACCGCGCGGCACGATGTAGCACAAGGTGCCACGCGTGATCTATGTTAGAAGGCATGACAGCGCAGCCTGAGATCACCCAGCGTGATCTGCGCAACAGGTCCAGGGAGATCATGGACGCCGTCGAGAACGGCCAGGCGTTCACTGTCACCCGTGACGGCCATCGTATCGGTGAGCTGATCCCGCTGCGGCGCCGCCGACGGTTCGTTCCGCGGCACGAGTTCGCGGCTATGTCCCGCGGCGCTTCCGGCATCGACATCGAGGCGTTCCGGGCCGACCAGGACGCTGCGCTCGACCATGACCTGGACAGCCCGTATGACCGGTGAGCCGCACGCGCGAGGGCTGCTGGACACCAACATCCTGATCCTCCGCAGATGGGTGAGCCCCGCCGAACTGCCGACCGAGATGGCCATCAGCGCCATCACCCTCGCCGAACTGTCAGCCGGACCGCATGACGTGCGGCGCAACGACGAGCAGGATAGCTACGACGAGCACGCAGAGCGCGCCCGGCGGCTCGACGTGCTCCAGCGTGCCGAGAACGAATTCGACCCCATCCCCTTCGACGCGGAAGCAGCCCGGGTCTACGGCCGGATGACAGCCGCCGTGATCGCCGCCGGGCGGAAGCCGAGGCGCAGAATCGCTGATCTGATGATCGCATCCACTGCCGTCGCCGAAGAACTCGCACTGTTTACCACCAATCCCGGCGACTTCTCGGGACTGGAGCACCTGCTCACCGTCGTCCCCGTCACCCGCCCGCACGTGCCCCACCACGCGCCGCTCCGGCCATGACGTCTCCACGCGGGAGCGGTCAGCCGACCGCTTCCGTGCGCACTGTCCTGTTCTGGCCGTGACATCTGCCACCTCCGGATGGCCGCGTCCGACCCACTGCGAATGGCCTGTTAGTTTGAAGGGAGGGAATGACGGAAGGGCCAGATCGGAGGTCTCGGTGGGCCTGCCTGCACACCAGCGCAGAGTTCTGGACAGCATCGAGTACAGGCTGCGGGGATCTGATCCCCGGCTTGCGGCAATGTTCGCCATTTTCAGCCGGCTCACCCGAGAAGAGGAGATGCCTCGGATCGAGGAGCTCCGGCATCGTGCCGCGATGCTGCTCGCACGGTTCCGGCTGAGGCTGGCGGCCGTCGGTCGGCTGGGCCGCCGGATCGGGCCACGGCACCAGCTGGCGGTGTTCTTCCCGCTCGCGCTCGTGCTGATGACCCTGACGGTTGTCCTGGTCGCGAAGTTCGGCGGCACGGGCCGCTGCACGCCGGTCACGCCGGTCGCGACGGCCAAGCCGCACCCCGGCGGCAAGCTCGTCGCGAAGGGCGTCCGGCGATGCCGCCCGGTGCTGAGCCCCAACCCCGTGCCCATGGGCCGCTAGCCCGGCTTCACGGGCGACCCGGTGGTTACGGGCGGATCGCGACCAGTTCCGGGCGAAGGCACGGGGCCGCACCGCTGACGTCGGCGACGCCCAGCTGCGCGCACGAGGCCAGCACGACGGGGCCGCCGGCCGGGCTGGCGCTGCCCCCGATGCCCGACAGGTCCGCGAAGAAATGCGGCCAGGGCACCGTCTTCGCCGTCCAGATCACCCGCTTGCTGGCGAGGTCATACCCCCACGCGTCGCCCAGCGCCCCCTCGTCCAGCCCGAAGGCCACCCCGCTGCTGACGGCGTAGAGCCCGGTGCCGAGCGCGGCCGAACTGGTGAGGACCTTCCCGGTGGCCGGGTCGAGCCCGATCAGCGCCCGGCCGCTGGACACGTACAGAACCTGGCGAACGGCGTCGGCGACCTGCGGCACGACGCCCGCGCGGTGCCAGAGCAGCCGCCCGCTGGCCTGGCTGTAGGCGGCCAGGCCCGCGGCGCTGGAGAAGAGCACGGCGCCGTCGATCGCGCTGCTGAGCGTCCCGGCGAACGAGCCTCCGACTGACTTCAGGATCTGCTGGGCGCCGGTGCGCAGGTCGATCCGCCGCAGTGCGGTCACCGGCGAGGCCCCGAGGTATCCGCCCTTCGCGACCGTGACGAACAGGTCGTCACCGACGACCCGCCAGGCCTGCGGCACAGGCCCCGTCTGCCTGCGCCAGATCACCTTGCCCGAAAAGTTGGAGTAGCTGGTGACCGCCTGCGTGCCGACGATGACCGTGGCGGCCGGATCTGCCGCGACGGCGCCGCCGTACATGGCGGCGGGATAGGTTCGGACGCGCAGGCCGGTCGCCCCGGACAGCACGACCTCCGCCCGGCGAGCGGCCCCGCTGGTGCCAGCCGGGATGGACACGCCGGCCGTTACCACGCCTGCCCAGGCCCGGACCGAGTCGATCGCCGAGCCCGCCGGGAACCCGGTGAGGCTTGCGGTCCACAGGGGCGCTCCGCTCGACAGCCGGTAGGCGGCGACCGTGATCCCGAAGCCGACGGCCGCGACTCCGCCGCCCACCCCCGCGAAGGCCTCGCCCGTGCTGAGCACCGTGCCGAGGGCGCCGCCCTGAGCCGTCCACGACCCCGGCAGCTGCCTCGTCCAGCGAATCACGTCGGCGCTGTGCTGGCAGCGCCCCGCAGCGCAGCGGCCGGTCGGCACGCTGCTCGCCCGGCCGGGGACGATCGCCGCCCCGATCAGCACCGCCGCCAGGATGCCCCGCCGTGCCCACACTGCCGACCCGCGCGTGACCACTACGACTACCGACTGGCCCTTCCGGCCGCCGCTCGCCGGCCCACTGGAATAGTTGCGCTCTACGGTAGACCCGTTTCGCCGCCCTGGTGCGCAAGCCGGCCCGAGTGAGACCATCTCCACGCCGCCGGCCGGGACGCCCTCGACACGCGGCGCCCCCGGCTGAGTACGGTGGGTCCTGGCCAGGATGGCCTGCCGCCCGGCCCGCCAGGGCCGGCCCGAAGGAGGAGATCGATGACTAACCGGGCACCGCTGCCCCACGAGTTCCTGCCGCAAGTGCCGTCGTTCACGGTTGAGAGCGACGACGTCGCCCACGACCAGCCGCTGGGCGATGCCCAGGTCTACAACAGCTTCGGCATGTCGGGGCAGAACATCTCCCCGCAGCTGAGCTGGCACGGGTTCCCGCCGGAGACCAAGGGCTTCGCCGTGACCTGCTTCGACCCGGACGCGCCGACCGGCTCGGGATTCTGGCACTGGCTGGTGCTCGACATCCCGGCGTCGGTGACGGGACTGCCGGCCGGCGCGGGCAGCGCGGGAGCGACGCTCCCCGGGAACGCGTTCTCGGTACGCAATGACTACGGGACGAAGGACTTCGGCGGCGCCGCGCCGCCCCAGGGTGACCCGGCGCACCGCTACGTCTTCACGGTGTACGCGCTGGACACCGACCACCTGGGCGTGGACTCCGACGTCTCCCCGGCCGTTGCCGGCTTCAACCTGCGCTTCCACACGATCGCCCGCGCCGTCATGGTCCCGGTCTTCGGCCACTGAGCCGGGCCGGCATCTCGCCGCCAAGCGGACTTGCCGGTCAGCCGTCGGAGCTGGCCGGCAACAGCGGGAACATCCGCGCCACCACGCCCACCGGCATGACCGTCCCCGCGGAACCCTCGTGCCCGGCGGAACCTTCCGGCCCCGCGGAACCTTCCGGCCCCGCGGGCGCGGACCGGCCCGGATCGGCGCGCTCGGCGAAGGTAACGATGACCGAGCGGATCGCCGCGGCCACCTCGGTCAGCTCGTCGGGCGTGAGATAGACAACGGCGCTGAACGCCTCGTCGCGCCAGCCTGACGGCGCCGTCCGCCGGCCGGCCAGCCAGCGCCGGTAGCCCTCGTTCTCCAGCTCCCTGGCCAGCTCGCGGAACTCGTCGCCGGGCCCCGCGGACTGCGGCTGCGCCACCACCAGGCGCCAGGGCCGCACCCGGCCCCGCGGGCCGGGTGCCTCCTCCACGTGCCCGTAGCGCTCCAGCTGCCGCAGGTGGAAGGAGCAGGCGCCCGAGCTCTCGCCAAGCTCGCGCGCGGCCTGCGTCGATGTCAGCGTCGCACGCCGGGATAGCAGCTCCAGCAGCGCCACCCGGAGCGGGTGCCCCAGGGCCGCGCCCTGGCGGCCGGGCCGCACGGCAGCGTCCGGGCCGGCCTCGCGACCCGGACGAGCGTGGCCACTCATGCGGCGCCTCCCCAGTCAGCTTCGAATCTCAGGTAGTCCCGAACCTCAGGCATCTTTGCAAAGTAATCCTTTGCAAAGTATCATAACGAGCCAGAGGCGCGGCCGCCATCCGCCGAGCGAGGCCGCTACTGGCCAGATGAAAGGGAACCCGCATGACTGTCCGCCCAGTTCGCCTGTTCGGCGACCCGGTGCTCTGGACGCCCGCCGAGGAGGTCACCGACTTTGACCGGCAGCTTCGCCGGCTGGTGAAGGACCTCACGCAGACGCTGCGCGATCAGCGCGGCGCCGGCCTGTCGGCCCCGCAGATCGGCGTGAGCCAGCGCGTCTTCGTCTTCGACGTGGACGGCGTGCGCGGTCACCTGATCAATCCGGTTCTGGACTTCCCCGATGAGGAGGAGCAGGACGGCCCCGAGGGCTGCCTGTCCTTCCCCGGCATCTACTACGACGTCCGGCGACGGCTCAACACGGTCGCCACGGGCCTGGACGCCGATAGCCGGCCCGTGCGCATCGTCGGCGACCAGCAGCTGGCGCGCTGTCTTCAGCACGAGACCGACCACCTCGATGGCGTGCTGTTCATCGACCGCATGGACGGCCCGACCCGCAAGCGGGCCATGCGGGAAATCCGCGAGGCGGACTGGGCCGGGCTGACCCCGCCCGCGGTCAAGGTCAGCCCGCACGCGGTACACGGCCTGATTCGCTGACAGGCTGGCGTGGCGGCTGAAGTTACACTTGCCGCTCCGGCGTTTCGGGTGTGTCGGGCTAGCTCTTAAGAAATAGCGTGGTTCTTCTTCAGATCTTCTTCAAGAGCCCCCTCGGCGTTGGTTGCCGCTGGGTATTTACCTACCCTGGAGGTCAGCCCCTGTCGAATACATAAGTTAAGGAGCCCGGTGGCGGTGTCGGGCGTTTTTTCTGATAACCCCCGGTCCGGGGACGATTGCCCGGCGCGCATACTCATCGTTGAAGACGACACTAGTATCGCGACCCAGCTTGTCCGCGGCCTGCGCATGGCCGGATATGAGACCTCGAGCGTGGCCACGGGGCGCGATATGCTCAACTGGCCCGCCACGGACGTGGTGCTGCTCGACCTGGGGCTGCCGGACATCGACGGTCTCGACGTATGCCGCCAGATCCGGGCCCGCTCGGATGCGGCCATCATCGTGGTCACCGCGCGGGGCGAGGAGAGGGACCGGGTGCTGGCGCTGGATGAAGGCGCCGATGACTACATGGTCAAGCCGTTCGGCCTGGCCGAATTGCTGGCCAGGGTCCGCGCCGTGCTGCGGCGCAGCCGGCCGCAGGACACCGAGTTGCTCCGGTTCGGCGACCTCACAGTGAACTTGCGAACCTGCAAGGTGACGGTGGCGGGCCAGGAAGTCTCGCTCACGCCTAAGGAATTCGGCATCCTGGAGTGCCTGGCCACCGACCCGGGCCGGGTGGTGAGCCGGCAGGAGATCATGGAGCAGGCCTGGGACGCGCACTGGTACGGCCCGATGAAGGTTCTCGACGTGCACGTCGCCTCGCTCCGCAAGAAGCTCGGCGAGCCCAGGCTGATCGAGTCCGTGTACGGGCGGGGCTTCCGGCTCGCTGATCCGCGGTGAGACGTCGCCTGCTGCTGGCGCTGGTCGGGCTGACCGCCGCGATCCTGACCGGCGCGGTCGTCCCGCTCGGCTTCCAGGCTTCGGCACACGACTACCGCGCCTACGTCGAAGACGCCCAGTCCCAGGCCCGGACGGCCGCGGCCGCGGCCGAAGAGTTGCTCGTCGACCACCTGGCCGGCTCTGGGCTGGGCCACGACCTGGCCGCGGCCAGCCGCGCGGGAGGCAGCCTGGCCATCTTGTCCCCCGGCGGCGGCGTCATCAGGGAGGCGGGCGGCCATCTCGCGGTCCCGCGCAGCGTCATGGGCCAGGCTGAGCGCTCGGGCGACCTCACGACCGCTGTCGCGAACGACCGGGTCCTGGTGGTCGTGCCCGTGCGCAGCAGGGGCTCGACCGTGGGGGTCGTGGCCCTGCTGCGGCCCACCGAGCAGCTTGAGTACAGCCTCAGGACGTTCTGGCTGACCCTGGTCCTGATCGCCATCGGCGCCCTGGCCGCGGCGGTCCTCCTCGCGTCCGGGCTGTCCAGATGGGTGGCCCGGCCCCTGGCCGCGCTGGATGCCTCGGCGCGCAGGCTGGGCGACGGAGACCTGTCCGCGCGGGCGCCCGTCGCGTCCTGGCCCGCGGAATTCCGTCGGCTCGCCGACACCTTCAACACGATGGCCGGGCGACTGGAAACGCTCGTGCACGGTCACCGCGCCGTCATCGCGGACGTGTCGCACCAGCTTCGTACCCCGCTCGCCGCACTGCGACTCCGGCTCGACCTGCTCGCGCCGGAATCCGGCGATGACGCCGCGGATTTCGCCGGCGCCCTGGACGAGGTGGCCAGGCTCTCCCGCCTCGTTGACGGGCTGCTGGCCGTGGCCAGGGCCGAGAACGCCTCGCCGCAGGCCGTTACCGTGCGAGCGGACCAGGTCGTATGCGAGCGCGTCGCGGCCTGGGCGCCGGTCGCCGCCGAGCGGGGCATCCAGCTCAGCTCGCACCAGTTGCAGTCCGTGCCCGCCCTGGTCGGCGACGGCTATCTGGAGCAGATCCTGGACAACCTGATCGCCAACGCGGTCGATGCGGCCGGGGCGGGCAACCACATCACGGTGAGCGCCACGATCGACCAGCGCAGGGCCCGGGTGGTAGTAGCCGACGATGGCCCGGGGATGAGCCAGGCGGAGATGGACCGGGCATTCCGCCGGTTCGCCACCACCAGCAGCACGGGCGGCTCGGGCCTGGGCCTGGCGATTGTCTACCGGCTCGCCGGTTCCAGCGGCGGCTCGGCCCGGCTGACCCGGACAGACGGCGGGGGCCTGACGGTGATAGTGGAGCTTCCGCTGGCCAGCCCGGCCAGCCCGGGCCTGGCCGGGCGAGCGGCCAGCCGGGCCAGATGACCGCGCCAGGCTAACGGCTCAGGACCAGCCGCTGGGTGCTGCGCCCGGTCAGGCAGACCGCGAGGCCGAGGACGCCGACGTCGCGCAGGGTGAGGTCGGAGAGGCCGCCGGTGATCGCGAGCGATATGACGATCTCCAGCAGCAGGGCGGTCGCGACCGCCGCGGCCGCCCTGGCCGCGATACCGGCGATGATCGCGACGGCCAGCACGAGCAGCAGCCAGCCGTGAGCCAGAACCAGGAGTACGGCCACAGCGGATGTCGCCGACGCGAACGGGACATACCCGGTCCACAGCGCGGGCTGAACCAGCTCGTGGTAGCCGAACCAGGCCAGCACCAGGCCGAGCAGGACTCTGGCCACCGTCGGCGCCCAGTCTTCCGCGAGCCGTGCCGCCTGGTCGCCACGGCCACGGGCGGCGACGGCGGCAGCGGCAGCGGCAGCGGGACGGGCATCGCCGCGGGCAGGCTCCCGGCCCGCAGCTGCCCGGCTCGCAGGTCCCCGGCCGGAAGATGCTCGGCCGGAAGACGCCCGGCCGGAAGACGCCCGGCCCGCTGATGACCGGCTGGTGTCCGAGCTCACTGCAGGATCCTGCCCTGGGCGTTGGTCACAACCAGTCCGTCGTCGCCCATGTTGTAATCGCTGTTACCCGAGTCATCGCCCAGCGATGCCTCGATGACGTACACCCTGGTCCCCTGCGGATAGAAGCGCGAGGTCCCCGGCTGCCCGCTCACGCCCGCGGCGACCGAGATACCCGAGCCCTGGCGGTGGACCGAGACCGACAGCCCGGTCAGCGCCGCGCGCGCGGCCGCGTCGGGGGCGCCCGGCCAGACCTGGTAGGAGTACTGCGCGAACGACTGGCCGCTGAGCAGCGGGCCCGTGCTGGCGACCGGTGCGGCCGACGAGGCCGACGGGCCCGCGGACGTGGCCGCGGGCCCGGCCTTGCGAGCCGGACTGGCCGACGGCGAAACTCGGCCGCCGGCCGCGGGCGAGGAACTGCCCGCGGCCGCCAGGCCCGGCGCCAGCCCTGAGCGGTGCCCCGACCAGCCGTGGACCGCCAGGACCAGCCCGGCGACGGCCGTGACGGCCAGCAGCGCGAGCCCTCGGGGACCCACTGGCGTGTCGGGCAGCTTCATTCGGGGCGGTGCCCGACCACCAGTCCGGCCTCAGCCACGATCGTGCTCGCGGTTACATCGGCAAAGCCGCTGCGGGTGAACATCGCCGTCCATGTATCCATTGATACCGGTCGCTCCTGCACCCGCACAAGATAGCGCCCAGCGTTCTTGGCGATCCGCCACCAGCCGCCCGGGCCCTTTCTGGCCAGAGTCGACACCTTAGACCTGATGATTTCCCGGTCCCGGCTGGTAGCGCCGCGGCCGAACATCATGTCGGCCACGATCAGCCGGCCGCCCGGACGAAGCCAGCCGTAGGCGGCCGAAACCAGCCGGCCCTTGTCTGCGTCACGCAGATGGTGCAGCGCGTAACTGGTAACGACGAGGTCGACGCTCTCGGCCGGCAGCACGAGGTCCTCGATCGGCACCGCCACGCCGTCCAGGTTAGGTATCCCGCGGCGCTGCGCCTCCGACCGCAGTTGCTCGATCATGTTAGAGCTCACGTCCACGGCCAGGACCTGGGCGCCCGCCACGGCCAGCGGCAGGCTGATCTGCCCGTTTCCGCAGCCTAGGTCCACGACCTGGGCAGTCGGCTGGACCTGCGCTGTCTCGAGCACGGCCGCCGTCACCGCGGTCAGTCCAGCCGAGCCGTGCTGGTCCCAGGACGCTACCCGGCCTGACCAGACGCGGCGCTGACGGCGGACCGCGTTCTGCGTGGCGAACCGGGCCAGCCGGTGCCTGCCGGGCTCGTTATCGGACTGCGGGCCAGCGGCCGGCGTCTCACTTCCCTGCGATGACGCCTTAGTTGAAGTCATTCACCCAGGCTAGCTAGGACTTCGCCGGGCGCCTGACTCTACGGATTCAGATGTGGTTAAGAATACTTCAGATCTAGTAAGGACTCGGGCTCCCCAAGACCTCGTTAAGAATCAGGCCTCCGCCCTCCCCCGCCAGCGCCCCGCGAAGCGGGCAACCTCAGCTTCATCTCAGTTTCGTCCGGCTTCCATCCTGGGCAATATGGTCAGGCAGATACCCTGCAGGCGTGAATCGGAGTGCTCCCGCCCGCTCGCCAGCCCGGCCGAGCCGCCACGGCAGGGCCGCTGGCCGTCGGCGCCGGCGCGCGATCACGCTGGGCGCGGCGGGGGCGGCGGTGCTGGCCGTCGCCGGGCTGGTCGCTGTCCTGCTGGTGACCGGCGCCCTGGCGCCACGTCACTCCGCCAGCGTCGCGGGATCGGCCACCCACACGCCCACGGCGACTCCCACTGCGACTCCCACGCCATCGCCCAAGCCGCCCGAGCGGCTGCCGATCGGAACGATCGGCAGCTACGCCGTCGCGGCCCACGTGCTCCATCTGGTCGACAGGTCCCGCGTCAGTCTCGGGCCGCGGCCCCTGCCGACGGTCGTCCGTTACCCGGTCATCCCGGCGGCCGCGGCGGCCTCCGGCCGGCTGGCTCGCGGCCTGTTTCCGCTCGTGGTGTTCGCCCCGGGGTTCCTCCAGTGCGATGGCAGCTACGCGTCGCTCCTCAATAGCTGGGCCAGCGCCGGCTACGTAGTCGCCGCCGTCGAGTTCCCCCGGACCAACTGCCATGTCACCCGCCCGGACGAGGACGACCTGGCCAATCAGCCCGCCGACATGGCCTACGTGATCGGTCAGCTGCTCGCCGTCAGCCGCGAGCCGCTAGGTGTGCTGGCCGGACTGGTGAACCCCGCGGAGGTCGCCGTGGCCGGGCACTCCGACGGCGGTGACACCGTGGCCGCCCTGGCCGCCAACAGTTGCTGTATCGACCATCAGGTGAACGCCGCCATCGTCCTGGCCGGTGCGGAATGGCCACTGATGCACGGGTCCTACTTCGCGACGACGGCCCCGCCCATGCTCTTCGTGCAGGGCGACGCCGACAACATCAACCCCCCGGCGGACAGCGTCGCGATGTACCAGGCGGACCGGTCCGGTCCGCGCTTCTACCTCGACCTGTTCGGGTCGGGTCATCTCCCGCCCTACGAAGGCCACGGGACGCCCGAGCCCGTCGTAGCCCAGGTGACCGTCGACTTCCTGAACCGGTACCTGGCCGGCCAGCACGGCGCGGGCGCCGCGATGTGGCTGGCCGGCGACGTTCCTGGCGTCGCGGCTCTGGTCGGCGGGCAGCAGTCCCCGCCCTAGGGCAGCGGCCCTAGGGCCTTAAAACTGACCAGAAATATAACCGGTCTCTATACTGGCCTCTATGGAGACCATACCGATCACGGAAGCGAAGGCCCGGATCGCCGAACTCGCCGACCGGGTGGCCCGCGAGCATGACCACTTCACTATCACCCGCAACGGCCGCGCCGACGTCATGCTCATCTCGGTCGCCGAGTACGAGTCCATGCAAGAGACCCTCGACATCCTCAGCGACGACGAGACGCTCGCCGACCTGCGGCAGTCCCGCGAAGACTTCGCTGTCGGCGATACCTTCGACGCCGGGCAGGTCCGCGCCGAGCTAGAGCGGCGGCGGCGCAGAACATCATGACCGGCGGTCCGCAAGCCCCTGGGCCAGAGGCCGAACGGCCGTACACCGTCATCTTCTCCAGGCAAGCCCTGCGCAACCTGCACGAGAATCTGCCGCATAACGTCGCCGCTGCTGCCATGGAGACGATCGACGGGCCTCTCACTACAAGCCCGCACCGCGTCGGCAAGCCACTTGATGAGCCTTTCGACGGTTACCACTCCGCGCGGCGCGGGACCTACCGGATCATCTACCGCATCAACGAGGACAAGCACACCGTAGAGATCCACTCCATCCGGCACCGGCGAGACGCCTACCGCACCTGACCGACGTCCGTGGGGCAACAGCGAAAATGCCTACGGCGGCGGTACGACCACGACCATCCGGATACTGCTCGGCCTGATCGGCCCGAGCGCCGCCGTACCATCCGGTCGCTGCTTGACCTGGCCCGCATGCGGTGCGCAGGTGCCCGGGGCCGGGCCCTGCTGGCATCATCGGTGTATGACTGTGGTGAAGATCAACGCGATAACCGTGCAGGCCAACAGCGGCGATGAACTAGCCCGCCGGTTCGCCGCGCGGGCTGGAGCGGTCGACGACCAGGACGGCTTCGAGGGCTTCGAGCTGCTCAAGCCCACCGATGAGCGCACGACCTGGCTGGTGGTCACCCGCTGGCGGGACGAGGCCGCCTTTCAGGCCTGGCTGCACTCCCCCGCGTTCGGGCACGGACACCGCTCGGCGGCCGAGCGGAGCGGCGGGGAGGCGCCGGCCCCGGTGGGCGTGAGCAGTGAGCTGTGGTCCTACGAGCCCGCCGGCGGCTCGAGCCGATGATGCTCGCCCCGGGCGCGGCCGGCTAGCTCGCCGGGCTGTCGGCCAGGCCAGCAAGCACCTCGCGCTCGCGATCGGGATCCAGTCCGTGCGCCGGCCGGCCCGGCCGCTCAGGCGGGTCACCCTCGGCCTGCAGCCACGCCCAGGTGTCCGCCACGGTCTGCTCGACCGGGCGGCAGGTCAGCCCCGCCGCGTAGACCTTGCTGACATCGCCGGTGTGCAGGCCCGCGGCCTCGCCGTCCGGCGGCACCCAGACCGGCAACTCGGTCCACGGCGCGATGCCCGCCGCCACGACGACGTCCGGTGGCGTCCAGACCAGCCGGGCCGACGATCCGGTCGCGGTTCGCACCGCTTCCAACAGGCTGCGCATAGTGGCGTGCCCTGGCCTGCTCACGGTGTTGAAGACGCCGCCGATGCCGCGGTCGGCCGCGGTCAGCAGCCACGCGGCCAGGTCCCGGCAGTCGATGTACTGCAGCGGCAGGTCGGCCGGGCCCGGCGCCAGCACGTCGCCGCCACGCTCTAGCCGGCGCAGCCACCAGGGCATCCGGCCGACCACCTCGTACGGGCCGAGGATCAGCCCGGCCCTGGCCAGCAGCGCCCGGTCGCCGAACGCCGACACGGCGGCCAGTTCCCCGCCGCGCTTGGCCGCGGCGTAGTCAGCGCTGGTGTCGTCCGCCGCGTCGCCGTCCACGACCGGGGCATCCTCGGCGACGCCGACCGGGACCGGCCACTGGTACACCGACCGGCTCGACACGTAGCCGTAATGGCCGGCCCGGCCCGCGAGCAGCCGCGCCGAGTCCAGGACCACGCGCGGGGCCTCACTCCAGGTGTCGATCACCGCGTCCCAGCTCTGCCCCGCCAGGGTCGCGGCCAGCGCCTCCGGGTCGGTGCGATCGGCATGCAGCGCGATCGTGCCAGCCGCGGATGGCCCGCTGACGCCCCTGGTCAGCGTGGTGACCTGGTCGCCGCGGGCCAGAGCCGTCTCGACGACGGCCCGGCCGACATGATGAGTCCCGCCCAGCACCAGCAGTTTCATGCCAGTCATCGTGCCCGGGCCGGTCCGGGCCTGGCAACCGTGTTCATTGACGGCGCAGAAGTACGCCTCGCTGTGGATAGCCTGTGGAAACTCGTGATTGGTTCGGATTAGGCGGGTCCCCACACGTGCGATCCGGACCACTGACTTAACGAACTTCGCACCCACGAGGTCCTCGCCTCAGGAGCGGCCGGCTCAAGCGCCGGCCGGGGCGCTCCGAGCGCCGGTGACCTGCCGCAGGCCGCCCGGTCCCTGCAGCGTCGCCAGGTGCTCCCCGCACCGGGACGGGTCGTATCCGGGCAGGCTGGCGAGCTGTTCCAGCAGCCAGGGCGAGGACAACACCCGGAGCATGGCCTGCACCTCTCGTGACCCGGCCTGCGCGGCCGGCACCACCAGGTCGAAACGCTCCTGCGTGAGCGGGACGAAGGCCAGCCCGTAGGCGAGCGCGGCGGGCTCGCTGGCGATGCCGACATCGGCGACGCCCGCGGCGATCGCCGCCGCTACCTCCAGGTGCCCGGTCGCCCGCGTGTCGTAGCCGGGCACATCGGCCGGATCGATGCCGTGCTCGGCTAGCTCCCGGTCCAGCACCCGGCGAGCCTCGGAGCCCGGATCCCTGTTCACCAGCCGCAGACCCGAGGCGGGCAGGTCACCAACGCCGGAGATACGGGCGCCCGCCTCGGGCCGCAGCACCAGCCCCTCCCGCCAGGAGCAGAACCGGATGACCTCCGCGCCGCCGCGCAGCAACTCACTGGCCGGGCCGGTGTTGTAGTCGCCGGCCTGGTCGCGCAGGTGCGCGCCGGCCACGTGCACGAGCCCGTCGGCGGCGAGCCGGAGCGCCTCGCTGCTCGCGCACGGCCACCAGGCGAACGCCACCGGCGGGTCGAGCAGCGCAAGCGGCGCCTCGATCAGGGGCAGCGCCGGATCACAGCCGGCGACCACCAGCGTCGGGCGCGACGGCCCGATCGGCCGGATCGCGGCGGCCCCGGCAGATCTGGCGGCCTGCGCCGCGAGATCGTCGGCGGCGGGATCCGCGCGCCCGTGAGCGGCGGGATCCACGCGGCCGCCCGCGGGCAGGAACCCGGCCCGGGTGGCCGTCGCCCCGGACAGCGGCAGCGCCACCAGCGAGTCACCCACGGGGGCCAGCGCTACCCGGCCGCCGGCGTTCCCGAGGGGGGCCAGCGGGCTGGCCGCCACGAGCGGCGCCGGGCTCCCCGGCCCGAACAGGTCCTCCACGGTCATCCCGAGCGCATGCGCCAGCGCCAGCGCCACCCGCAGCGAGGGATCGGAGACCCCGGACTCCACCGCGGAGACGGCCTGCCGAGAGATCCCCGCCATCCTGGCGACCTGCTGCTGGGAGAAGCCCCTGGCCTGCCGGGCCAGCCGCAGCCCGGTGCCGCTGCCCCCGCCCGCCGTCCCGCTGCGCTGGCTGCCGGATTCGCCGGTCACGCGCTCGCCTGCACGGGCCAGGCGCGGCCGGGGCCGGGGCCGGGGCCGGGGCCGGGGCCGGGATCAGCCAGTCGCACCGCGAGGCCATCGGGGCCGAAACAGGGCGGGTCCAGCGCCGTCACCACCAGCTCGCCGGCCCCCGCCGCGGGCCGGTCAGCGAGCCTGACGGTGATCTGCGCCGGCCCGATGAGCAGGTCGGCCTCCCAGGTCGCTCCCGCCGGGCGGCCGCCGGCGACGATCCCGGCCAGCACGATCCCGCGGTCAGGGTGGGCGCCGTCAGTCACCCGGTCGGGATGCACCCCGGCCACGATACCCGCGGCGCCGGCCGGCGCCTGGCCGCCGGAACCGGGTGCCCGGACGGGCACGAACCCCAGGTAGCCGACCAGCTCTGCGACCCGGCGCGAGGACGGGCGCAGCACGACCTCGTCCGGCGCGCCATCCTGCAGCAGGGCGCCGCGGTCGATGATCACCAGGCGGTCGGCGAACGCCTGGGCGTCGGCCAGCTCGTGCGCGACCAGCACCGCCGGGATCTGCCGCTCGGTGACCAGCCGGACCACCAGGCCGGTCAGCATCCGCCGCAGGCTCGCGTCCAGGCCGGCGTAGGGCTCGTCGAGCAGCAGGGCGTCGCAGTGCGCGAGCAGCAGCCGGCCGATCGCGACCCGGTGCGCCTGGCCGCCCGACAGCCGGGCCGGCATGGCGGACAGCAGGCTGCGCAGGCCCAGGACCTCCGCGAGCTCGGCCAGCTCGCCGACCGAGGCATCCGCGGCCGGAGCGTAGGTGAGGTTGCGCCGCACCGACAGGTGCGGGAAGAGCCCGGGGTCCTGGCGCAGCAGGCCGACCCGGCGCTGCCAGGGGGGTACCGCACGCACCGGCCGCTCCGTCGAGGTCAGCACGCGCCCGGCGAGCACGACCCGGCCGCGGCGCGGCGCCACGAGGCCGGCCAGCACCTCCAGCAGCGTGGTCTTGCCGGCGCCGGATGGCCCGAACAGGGCAAGCCGCTCTCCTGGCGCCACTCGAAGGGCCGCGCGCACGGTGAACTCGCGGCGGTCAGCCTCGACGTCGGCCTCGAGCACGCGCGCTCCAGATGTAGGCGGCCAGCGGAAGCGGCAGGGCTACCACGAGCAGGACCAGGGCAAAGGGTAGTGCGGAGGCCAGGCCGGTCTCCTGCAGCGAGGTCCAGATCTGCAGCGGAAGCCCGAACGGATGGTAGGCGATGATGATAACGGCGCCGAAGGCCCCCATCGCTCGTGCCCAGGCCACGGCCAGTGCCATCGCCAGTCCCGGCGCCGCCAGGGGCAGGGTAACCCGCCGGAAGACCCGCGACGGGCGGTCCCCCAGCAGCGCCGCCTGCTGCTCCAGGCTGTCGGGGACGCTGCCGAATGCGGCCTGGGCACCCAGGACGTAATACGGGGCCGACTCGTAGATCTCCGCGATCACGAGCGCGAAGAAGGTATTGGTCCCGGACAGATGCAGGTGGCCGATGGCCTCCCCGATGGGAGTGAACGGGCCGACCATGAAGACCAGGAGCAGCCCGACGACCAGCGGCGGAAGCAGCAGGCTGGCGAGAATCCCGGCCTCCCAGAACCGCGGGAACGGCAACGTGCCGCGCGCCAGCTTCCAGGACAGGGGCGTGGCCGCCAGCAGCAGGACCACCAGCGTGACCCCGCCGGCTTCCAGCGACACGATCAGCGGATCGAACGCGCCCGGCGCCGACAGCGAGCTGACGATGGCATGCCAGGACAGCTGGGTGAGCAGCGTGATCACGGGGCCGAGCAGAGCGAGCCAGATGACGGCCGCCCCGACCAGGGACACCTGCCCGGTCGCGGAACGAAGCCGCCGGGGCCGGGCTAGCTGGCGGGGCCGCCCAGCCGGGCGGCGGCCGGAGGGATCGTCCCCCTGGACGCCGCCAGTGCCGGCCGGCGGACTAGCTGCCCAGCTCACTCAGCACCGAGGCGGGCGCGCCCGAGCCGGTCAGCGTGGGCTTCAGCAGGGTGTAGCCGCCCTGCTGGTGGAGCGCCCGGCCGGCCGGGGACAGCACGTAGGCGACGAACTTGGTCCCGGTCGGACTGCCGCTGATCACCGTGATGTCGATCGTCAGCGGCGAGCCGTACTTGGTCGCGTTGCCGGTGATCGTGATCGACGCCTTGTGGTACGCGGTCGCGTCCGCGGCGTCACCGAGGTTGATGGCCGACGGCAGCGTGATGTAGCTCAGGTGCAGCTGCCTGGCCTGAGAGAGATAGGCGCTGGCGGCATCAAGCTGGCCGGACTGCAGGGTGGACTCGAGCGATGCCTCCGCGAAGATCTGCGCGGAATTCGCCGAGGCGATGGGCGAGCCGATGATCTTAGTGACCGTGTCCGACGGCAGGTGGTACTTCATCTGGGCGAGCTCCAGCATGTAGATGAAGGCCCGGCCCTGCGGGTCGGTGTTGGGATCGGTCCGGCCCAGCCTCAGTCCTGGCGTTTCCAGCAGCGCAAACAGGTCCGTGATGGGCTTCGCCCCGCTGGCGATGGCCTTGAACTGGCTCGCGTGCTTGCCCCGGGGGTTATAGGCCAGGACGATCGAGGTCGTCGCGTACTGGACATACCAGCTGGTGAACTTGGGAAACAGCGGCGTGATGCTGTCGCCGCCGATGGCTTCGAAGACATCCGGGGTGATGGCCTTCGACGCGATCTCCGACTCCAGCGCGCCCGAGGGGCCGGCCGTCCCGCTGTAGTTCAGCCCCGATGCCGTCGCGAAGGCCGGGCCGACGATCTTCTCGTTGAGGTACGCCAGCGACGCCGCATAAGCGACGCCGGCGGTGCCGGATGCCTGGCCGGCGGCGGGGCTACCGCCGTGGGTGCTGCTGCTGGCGGCTGAGCCAGGCGAGACCGGGGAACTGCCGCAGCCGGCCGCGGCTATCCCCAGGCAGCTCATCGCGGCCAGCGCGCCCATACGCGCCACGCGGATTTTCATCAGGTGCAGCATGAATCGAAGATAGCCAATGCCAGTTGCGTCGCGCAACAATACTGGACACATTGGTGGCCATCCCTTGACATCGGTCACACCGGTCACGGCCGGGTCCGGGCTGAGGGCCGGCCCACCCCGCGTCAGGGCGGCCCAGAGCCGTTATTCAGCGGATCTCCAGCCAGGCTTGCTTGGATAGTGGGCAGCTATGCGCGCCGCGGCGGCCTAACATGGTCTGCGGCGCCACCAGGGATATCGGGTTCTGCCGCCGCCAGCCAGCTATCGCTGCGCCGAAGCGAACGATCCGCCGGCGCGAGACGTTGTCCAGGCGAAAGACTCCCCACGGCGAGGACAGGCATGAGCAGACCGCGGAACCGGCAGGTACGCACCGGGGGGAAGACCGGCGCACAGCAGTCCGCGGGCCGTCAGGCGTCGGCCAGGCCGAGCACTCAGACCGTGAACAAGCGCCAGGCGGGCCCGGCCGGTGCCCGGCCGGGCCCGGTCGGCGGGCGACCAGCCGCGAGCACGCAAGCCACGGGCATGCAAGGCGCGAGCACGCAAGCTACGGGTAAGCAAGGCGGGGGGAAGCCCGCAGGCCCGTCCGGCGGGTCCGGCGGGTCCGGCGGAGGTAAGGCTGTCCGGTCTCAGCCCGGTGCCGCCGCGCGGGAGCCGGTGGCGGGCCGCGGCGCGATTCCCCCCGCTCCGCGCTGGCTGATCGTGGCCACCCTGGTGCTGTCGATCATCGGCCTGGGCATCTCGGTCTACCTCACCATCGACCACCTGACGGGCGCCGTCCCGATCTGCACCTCCAAGGGCATCATCAACTGCGCGAACGTGACCACGAGCGCGGAGTCCAAGGTGTTCGGGATCTTCCCGGTCTCCGAGCTCGGCCTGGCCTTCTTCGTGTTCATGGTCGCGGTCAACTCGCCCTGGGGCTGGCGCATGAAGCATCCGGCGGTCCGGTGGGTACGGCTGGCTTCGGTGATCGTCGGGATCGGTTTCGTGCTCTACCTGGTGTACGCGGAGCTTTTCGAGGTCGGTAATATCTGCCTCTGGTGCACCGGCGTGCATATCCTGACTTTCTTCCTCTTTGCCCTCGTAGTGTTCGATGCCGTGTTCCGGCAGGCTCCGGTGAATGCGGTGGCGCAGGCAAGCGCCAAGAAAATGAAAGGCTGACCCGGTCCATGAGCAAGGCGCAGCGGATTAGACAGCAAAGCGCCCGCGAGCGCATCGCCGCGCAGCAGGCGGCGGCCCGGAAGGCCGAGCTGCGCCGCAGGATGCTGCTGGCGGGCGGCGCGGTGGTGGTGGTCATCGCCATCGTGGTGACGCTGGTCGTGGTCAAGCTGGGCCAGAACAGCTCGAAGAGCACGTCCGCCAGCGGGTCGACGACCGGCACGGCGCTGCCCGCGAGCGTGATCAAGGACGTCACCACGGTGCCCGTCAGCGCGCTGAAGACGGTCGGCGCGGGATCGGTGACCTCTTACAATCCCAAGCCCATTAGCGCGATCACCGGGGCCACCCTGACCAGCGCGGGCAAGCCAGAGATGCTCTACATCGGCGCCGAGTTCTGCCCGTACTGCGCAGCCATGCGATGGTCCATGGCGGTAGCGCTTAGCAGGTTCGGCACGCTGTCACCGCTGCGCGGCATCCACTCCTCCAGCACCGACACCGATCCCAACACGCCCACGCTGACGTTCTACAAGTCCAGCTACACCAGCAAGTACCTGACCTTCACCCCGGTCGAGAACGAGACGATCACCCACACTCCGCTGCAGAACACCACGGCCGCGCAATCGGCGATCTGGGCGAAGTACGAGCCGAATGCCAGCCAGCGCGGCTACCCGTTCATCGACATCGCCAACAAGTACATGATCACCGCGCCGCTCTTCGACCCCGGGTTGCTGGCCGGCCTGAGCTGGGCGCAGGTCGCCGCGGACCTGAACAACCCGTCGAGTCCGGTCGCTCAGGGGGCACTCGGAGCGGCAAACTACATCACCGCCGCGATCTGCAAGACGACGAACAACGCGCCGGCGAACGTGTGCACCACGGCCCCGGTCGCGAGCCTGGAGCCCAAGCTCTAAGCAAATCGCGGTCACGGTGAACCTGTCACGGTGGACCATCTAGTCCCGTTTGCCGTGCTGGTGCACTGGCGGGCCGTTACTCGGGGGCGTGGCAGACGGCCTCGACGTTGTTGCCGTCGGGGTCGCGGACGAACGCCCCGTAGTAGCTGGCGTGGTACTCCGGCCACAGCCGCGGCTCGTGCAGGACGTCCGCGCCTTCGCGCACCGCGGCTGAGAAGAACTCCCGCACCGCGGCCCGGTCGGTCGCCGCGAACGCGATGTGCGTCTCCCTGAAGCCAGCGCCGCTCATCCGCGGGCCGATCCAGAAATCGGGCTTATCTGCCGTGCCGAACCCGATGACCTCTCCGAAATCCATCACCCGCGCCCCGCCGAGGGCGCCGAGCACCGCATCGTAGAACGCCGCGCTCGCGGCCACATCGCCGCACTGGATCGCGAGATGATCAAGCATGGTCCCATCCTGGCCCACGACGGGCCCGATCGCATGGCGACGCGCCCGCCGCGGTGACCGGGGCGGCTAGCGCCTGGCCAGAAAGGCGACGATGGCGGCGGTGAACGCCTCGGCCAGCCGCTTCTGGAACCAGGTCGCCTGCAGCAGCCGGGCGTCGGTCGCGTTGCGCATGTTGCCGGTCTCGATGAGGATCTTGGGCACGGTGGTCAGGTTGAGGCCCGCGAGGTCATCGCGGAAGATGACGCCGTCGTAGCCGTAATAGTCGCTGCGGGGCATGCTGGTGTACCTGAGCAGCGCCGAGCGCACGTCGCTGCCGAATCGGACGGAGGACCTGATCACCTTGTCGTTGGGGCCGTCCGCTACCGGTTCCAGGACCGTGAAGCCGCGACCCCAGGCCGGGCCGCCGTCCGCGTGAATGTCGATGGCGACGCTGGAGTGCGCGCGGTTGAGGATCTGCGCCCGGCGGTTCACGCACGGCCCGACGCCGTCGTTGCCGTAGCGCGTCAGCACCACGCGAGCGCCGTCCCCGCGCAGGTCGGCCTCCAGGTAGCGCGCGACATTGAAGTTGAACCTGGCCTCGGTGTACCCGGCGTCGGTTTCAGTGCCCGTGGTATCACAGGTTTCCTCTGCCCGGCCGTTCCAGACGAGTTGATTGATGTAGGCGGGATCATCGGCGTTCCGGCCGTTGTGGCCGGGGTCAATCCCGACCGTCTTCCCGGCCAGCGGCCTAGCCGCGGCGGCCGGCTGAGTGGCGGCCGGCTGAGTGGCGGGCGGCCCAGTGGCGGGCGGCCCAGTGGCGGGCATGGCGGCGTCGGCCGCTCCGCTGCCGGGATGGCTGGCAGCGCCGGCCGGGGTGGCCGTGGCCGGGGCTGCCGACGCCGCGCCCAGGCTCGACTGAGGCTGCTGGGCCGCCACGCCCGTGCCGCAGGCCGCCACCGTCAGCCCGGCGGCCAGCAGCGCCGCCGCCCGCAACCGGATCGTCATGGGCCGGGATGACCTGGGCCCGGATGACCTGGGCCCGGATGACCTGGGCCGGGCTGCCGCGCGAATGCCGGCCCGCTGTTAAGTCGCACGCTTCCTCACGCTAGCCGCGACCGGGCCAGGATGTACGGCGATCCGGCCAGCCCGCCGACATGAGTCAGGAGCCGGTCCAGGCCTCGCTGCGCTCCCAGAGGATCTGGCCGAGTTCCGGGGTGGCGACGTCGCTGGGCGGCCGCTCCCGGCAGTCGTCGTAGAAACGCCCGCTCCGCGCGGCTTCCTCGGGCGAGGTCGCGCAGTACAGCGAGGTCCGCGCGCCCTGCTCGGTCGAGAGCATGCGCGCGGTGATGAGCGGGCGGACCGGCCACGGCACCTGCCGCCAGATGTCCGAGGCCACCACGCCGGGATGCAGCGCGTAGGTGGTGACGCCCTGGCCATCGAGGCGGCGGGCCAGTTCCTGGGTAAACAGGACGTTGCAGAGCTTGGAGACGGCGTAGGCGTGCATGCCGGTCACGCTGCGGGCCCGGCGGCGCAGTGCCGTGAAGTCGATGCCCTTGGCAAGGTAATGCGCGTCGCTGGACACGGTGACGACGCGGGCCGGCGCGCTGGCGACCAGGCGATGCGTCAGCGCCGTCGTGAGCGCGAAGTGGCCGAGGTGGTTGACGCCGAAGGCCAGTTCGAAGCCGTCGCTGGTCAGGTCGTGCCGCCCGGCGACGCCGGCGTTGTTGATGAGCACGTGCAGCGGCTCGTCCATGGCCAGGAAGGCGTCGGCGCAGGCCCGCACCGAGGCGAGGTCGGCTAGGTCGAGGGGCAGGAAGCTGACGTTGGCGTTGCCCGTCTCCGCGACGATGCTAGCCACGGCGTGCGAGCCCTTGGCCTCCGACCGGCACGCCACAAAGACGCGGCCGCCGCGCCGGGCCAGGTCTGTCGCGGTGGCGAGGCCGATCCCGGCGTTGCCACCGGTCACCAGGAACGTCCGCCCGGATTCCTCACCCATCGGATCCCTTACCCATCGGATTCGTCCCCTATCGGATTCGTCCCCCATCGCCATCCTCCTCGTGCGGTCAGGCTCCGCAGGACAGTACCGGCGCGGGCTGACTGTCCGGAAGGGCCTCCATCCTGCCAGCAGGAACATCAGGGTCGTAAACCGCGCATAGTCTCGAAGACGGACAGAACGCTATCGCTCGGCATCCATGCCCTGCCCAGGGGGCACGGCCGTGAGAAAAGGAGGATGGATGAGCGGGCGGCGAATTGACGTCACCGCAACCCAGGCAGTCGCCAGCATGCTGGCCACCCTGACCGGCGCGATCGCGGCATCGAGTCTTGGAATTGCCGGAACCATCATCGGCGCGGCGTTCATGAGCCTGGCCAGCACGGTCGGGGCCGCGGTCTACAAGCACTACATAGCTCGCAGTAACGAGCGCCTGCGCGCGGCCGCGGTGGCCGCGGCGGTGGTACGCCGCCACCGGGCCCGCGACCCGGCTGCCCCCGACGCGACGGAGACCGAGATCATGCCGGCCTTCGCGGGCAGGTTCCGGGGCTGGCCGGACCACGACCGGCCGCGCGGAGCGGAGCCCACCCGCGACCTTGGCTCCCCGGCGGGGACCACGGGCACCCGGACGCCGGACGCCCATGCGCCGGACGCCCATGCGCCGGACGCCCATGCGCCGGCCACCCAGAAGCCGGACGCCCAGAAGCCGGGCATCCAGCACGGGACCAGGCGCAAGTGGCTCATGGCGGCCGCGGCCACGCTCGGCGTGTTCGTCATCGCCATGGGGGCGATCACCGCGTTCGAGGCAATCGCCGGCAAGCCGCTGGAGACAGTGATCTGGCACCGCCAGGCCTCCGGCACGACCCTCGGCGGCCTGGCGCACAACTCCCCCGCCAGCCCCCGGCCAAGCTCGCACCTATCGCACCCGAGCACTGGCCGCACGCCGACGGGCTCAGCACGGCCGACCGTCACGCCATCGAACTCGGTCTCGCCCACTCCGGCGCCGAGCCCCAGCGCGAGCCCGAGTTCCTCGGCAAGCCCGACTTCCTCGGCGAGCCCGAGTTCCTCGGCAAGCCCGGGCTCCAGCCCGCCCGCCTCACCCGGAACCGGCGCGTCGTCCGGGCCTGCGACGTCGCGCACGCCGGCCGTGGCCGCGAGACCGGCGCCCTAGCCACGGCTCAGCGGCGGGCCGGGGGCCTATCCGCGGATCGCGCCGCCCTCGTAGGCGATCTGCTGGTACACGGTCATCGGCCCGCCGCACTGGCCGTGCGACCGCCGGATGACGCCCGTGATCCGGTCGGTGAACGCGCCAGATCCGCTGATGCCCGCGTACGAGCCGGTGCCGTGGCCCAGCGAGTAGGTGCCGCGAATGGTCTCCCGTATCAGGCACGCGCTGGTCGGCAGCGGCAGGTACTGGCGGGTTATCCGCCGGACCACCAGGAACGTCCCGCCGGGAAACACCATCTTGTCGGTGGCCCGCAGGCTGACGACCCGGCCCGGTATCTGATAACCGCCCGCCGTGAAGGCCCCGGTGGCGAGCACGCTCTGCCGCCGCGACGCGGTGGAGGTGCTGATAATCCGGAAATGCTCCGACCGCGCGCTGCTCGCCCGGCTAACCCCGTGCTGGCTGGCCTGGGCGGCGGTCACGGTCGCGCCGCTGATCAGCGCGGCGGTCGAGGCCAGGGTGATCGTGGCGGCTAGCGCTCTGTTCATAGGTGCTCCATCGGGTGCTGCTGCGCGGGCGGTGAGCTACTCCGGTCACGGGAACTGGTACGCGCAGGCCGCGATGGCCGCGCCGGCGACGACCAGCAGAGCGAAGCCGTCGAACGCGCGCCAGTACATGGAGGTCAGGACGAGCCGCATGGGGTCGGCCGCCGCTTCCGGCCGGGCATCGCGCAGCAGCGCCAGTGCCCGCCCGGTGCCATGCGCCAGGCCGATGACCGCCGCGAGCATGGCACCGGCCGCCGCCCCGCGCGCCGTCGCGACCACGATGGGCAGCAGCCCGAATCCGGCGTACGGGTTGCGGGTGAGGAAACCCGGCCCGAGTATCGAGCCCCAGATCAGGATGCGCCGCCAGCCCGATACGCCCACGACCATCGTCTGCGGCACCTGCCACCTGCTGCCCGGCGTAGGCAGGCCCAGCCTGCCGGTCACCTCCTGCAGGCCGTAGCAGCCCGCGTAGATCACGGCCAGCACCAGGGCGGCCCCGGTCAGCGGCAGCGCCCCCAGGCCGAGGCCCAGCACGGTCCAGACCACGATCGCGGGCAGCGCGTAGGCGGCCAGCACGAGCACCCCCCTGGCAAGCCTCCCGACCGGGAGGCCGGTGGCCAGCGAGGCCGCCGAGTTGGCGCCTCAAGGCGAGTACGCCTTGGCGAAGCCGTTCGCGGCGGCCACCAGGACGGCCAGGCCGCCGACGGCGACGGTGCGACCGCCCGCGGTCCACCCCCCAGCCCACCCCCCAGTCCAGCCTGCGGCCCACCCCACGGCCAGGCCGGCGGCCACGGCGACCGTGGCCGCCGACGCCGTGAGCGCCTGGCGCGGCAGGCGGGCCCGCCCGGCGAGCCGCCCCGTCAATGCGAGGCCGCCGCGGACTGCAGTCGCTGCTGCTCGGCCCGCAGGTCGGCGACCGTCTCGCACTTGCAGCAGATGCACTGGCTCTGGCAGGTGCACCAGTCCTTGCACCCGCTCTTGCCGATGCAGTCGTAGCAGACCTTGTAGCCATAGCCCTTGCCGACATTCATGCAGGCGATCCAGGTCCCGTGCGGCCACTCGCACCGGTACCCCTGGTTGTTGAAGCAGTCGCTGGTGAACGATCCCTTGCAGAGGTGATAGCCGGACGGGCAGCCCGTGCCCGGGCAGCCGGAACAGCGCCGGGTAGGGCCGCAGTGGCAGATCTCCGCTTTCGCCAGCGCGGGCCGCTGACCGAGTGACAGCGCGGCCAGCCCCGCCGTACCGCTGGCGACCGCGCCGCGCAGGGCGTCCCGGCGGCTGAGCCGCCTGGCCGCCCGCTCGGCCACGCCACTGACGCGGGCGTCCAGGCTCGCACCCCACGCATCCCACGCACCCCATTGCTTCCACCGCATGAGCGCGGCTCCTGTCTCGCGTTATTTCCGAATGCTCCTGAGATCGGCAGCCCCCGTCATTTCATGACCGGAAGCAGCTCCCCCGCCGGCGGCAGCAGGCAGGCCTGGCGGTAGGCAAGCACCTCGGCGCGCCGAATGGCGGTCCCGGCCGCCCGGGCCACGCCGGCAGCGTCGATCGCCACCAGCAGCGGCGTCGCCGATGCCCGGTAGGACTCCAGGTCGGCGCGGTCGAGCGGCCGCCCGATTTCCAGGTCGGTCGCCCGGAAGGCGGCCGAGATCTGCAGATAGCCAGGCGGATCGGAGGTCAGCAGCAGCACCCGCAAGCCAGCCAGTTCGCCGGCCTCCCGCGCGGCGCCCAGGACGGTCACCAGTTCCTCACACGACGGGCAGGTCGGGTCGACGAAGGCCACCAGGGCCGGCTCGCCGCCACCGGGCTGGAAGGTGTGCACGCTGCCGTCCGGCCGCGATATCGGCTCGTAGGAGATCCGGGCCGGGCGGCTGCCGACGGCCGGGCCCAGCTCGGCGGGCTGCCGGGCCCGGCCCAGGACCCGGCCCAGCTGCCGGTATGCGGTGACGACGAGCAGGCCGAGGGCCAGCAGCAGGGCCCATTGCGCGACGGCGAGATACGGCGGAATCCGCATTTACGACACCATCCCCGGCAGTGAGGCACCGTGGTCTGAGGCACCGTGGTCTGAGGCCCCGTGATCTGAGGCCCCGTGATCTGAGGCACGGATCGCGGCCAGCGCCCTGGCCGCGGTGAAGGTCACGAAGGTGAGCAGGCAGGAAGCGGCCAGCAGCAGCCCGCGGTCGGCGAGGCTGAGCCGGATGCTGGACGGCGGGACGGCGGCCATGGCGACACCGGCCAGCGCCGCGACCAGGACGGCACGGGCGAGGCCGGCGCGGTCGAACCGCCGCTGCGACAGCGCGCCGAAGCACTGGCAGGACCGGTCGCGGTGAAACGCGTAGCCGGCCCCGGACACCGCCACGAAGGCGCAGCCGACGGCCAGGATGAGGGGGTTGAGCCAGCCGAGCGCGGGCGAGGTCAGGCTGACGGCGCCGAGCGCGAGCTCGGCCAGCGCCACCGCCAGGGCGAGCCAGCGCAACAGCGGCTCCGCCGACGCCGACGCCGCTACCCGGCGCGGCGTGAACAGCCGCACCGACGCGGCGAAGCCGGCCAGGCCGGCCAGCTTGGCGCCGCCGGCGACCAGCAGCATGACCGCGAGCACGGCCTTGGCCCCGAGGGGCGCGAAGTCTGCGAGGGTAACGACGGGCACGCCCGTTACACCGCCGTTCGCGGCGCGCGGCGGCGCGGCCGCCAGGGCGCTGCGCGCGGCGGCGGTTCCACCGGGATGCCCGCGAGCTGGCGCAGCTTGGCGATCTGCCAGTCGTGATTGACCAGGCTGGAGGCGCGCACCAGGCCGGCCGAGTCCACGAAGATCGCGAACGGGCCGACCCGGACGTTGTACTTGGCATACAGGGCCGCCGAGCCGGTGAGGACCGCGACGCCGTCCAGCCCGAGCATCCGCAGCAGCGGCCCGGCCAGGTCGTTACGGCGGCGCAGCAGCACGACGGTCTCCAGCTGGGCATCGCGCGCGACCAGGTCCCGCAGCCCGTCGAGCACCGAGGGGAAGGACTTGAGCGAGTGATCGGCGAAGATGACCAGTTGCAGCGGCCCCGCGGGCGGCGAGCGGCGCAGCGCGCCGGCCGAGTCCGGCAGCGACCACCTCGGAGCCTGCTGGCCGCGGGCCAGTCCGTCGCGGGCGATCGCCTCGGGCCCCGACAGGTGCACCTGCGCCGTGGCGAGCACCGCCAGCGCCGCCGCCCCGCAGAGGGCGGCGGCCAGCACCACGAACGACACCGCCGTTAACGACTCCATGCGCAGAAATAACCATCCGGAATATGCCCACGTCAAGACGCGGGCGGCAGCCGCCTTTCTAGACGAGAACCGGCAGATCCGGGCGAACCGGCGCGGATCTCACTAGGGTGGGTGCCGGAGCGGGCGAGAGGATCGCGGCGGCGCATCGCGTGATGATGTCGGCGCGAGCCACGGATATCGTCCAGCAAGCGCTGGCGAGCGAGGTGCGCAGATGTCATCCCACCGGCGCAAGCACCTGGAGCGCTCGCGCGTCCGTGAGTGGACGCCGGATCACTACTGGCCCGAAGACCAGGGCTGGCCCGACGACCGCGACTGGCCCCGCGACGACGAGCAGTGGCGCGACGAGCAGTGGCGCGACGAGCAGGATGCGCCGACCTCACCCCTGCGGCGCCTGCGCGCGGAGCGCCCCCGCGGCCGGGAATGGACGCCCGATCATCACTGGCCCGAGGACCAGGGCTGGCCCGACCAGCGAGACTGGCTCCGCGAGGAGGCGGACGACAAGCTGCGGCACGGCCGCAGGCCAGCCCTGGTCACTTTCGTGATCGCCGCGCTGTTCGTGGCCGGACTAGGCGTATACGGGGCGGCCCGGCAGCACCATGCCGCGGTCGCCGCCCTCCAGGGCTCCATGAGCACGCCGTGCGCGGGGCAGGCCGGCGCCACGGCGGGGCGCTGCCGGCATTCGTCCGCGCCCGGTGGCGTTACTGACGGATCGGGCCGCCCCGCGCCCGTTGCCTCGGAACCCGCGGCTCAGCCCGGCACCCCGGCGCCGGCCAGCGCCGGGCCCCGGCCGACCCCGAGCACGCACCCGTCGGCGACCATGACGGCGGCGCCCACCCCAACCGCGGCCCCGAGCCCGGCCGGCTCGGTCAGCCCGCTGCCAGGGACGCCTGGGACGCCCGGGACGCCCGGCTCCGCGGCCACCCAGGTACTCGCGCTGATCAACCAGACGCGGGCGCAGGCGAGCCTGCCGCCCCTCGCGATCAGCTTCGGCCTGGACACCAGCGCCCTCGGGCACACCACGGTGATGGCCGCGGGCTGCGGCCTGCTGCACCAGTGCCCGGGCGAGCCGACGCTGGGCGCCCGGGAGACCGCCGCCGGCGTGGACTGGACGTCGGCCGGGGAGAACATCGGCGAGGGCGGCCCCGAGCCCGACACCACCGCGAACATCGCCGCGCTGGCCGTCAGCCTGACCCAGGCGATGCTGAACGAGACGCCGCCGCACGACGGCCACCGGCTGAACCTCCTGAGCTCGTCGTTCCACCGCATCGGGATCTACGTGCTCCGGGACGCTAACGGCACGGTCTGGATGACCCAGGACTTCTCGAACTAGCCGATCGGCCGGGCCCGGGCAGGGCAAGATATTGCGGGTGACTACCGACGCGGCCAGCCAGGCGGACGCGGAGCCTCAGGCGGTGCTGGCCCCGCTGACCGGCGCGGCCATTTTCCTGGTGGCCGTCACTCGCGCGGAGGCCCCGGCCGTCGCCACCGTCCGCGGCCTGTGCGGCGATCTGGGCGCGCTGGTGCGCGCGGTCGGCACCCGCGAGCCCTCGGCGTACCTGACCTGCGTGACCGGGATCGGCGGCGGGCTCTGGGACACCCTGGCCGGGCCGGAGCGACCGGCGGGACTGCATCCGTTTCAGGAAATAAGGGCAGCCGGACGGCACGCCGTGTCGACGCCCGGCGACCTGCTCTTCCACATCCGGGCCGCGCGGATGGACCTGTGCTACGAGCTCGCCTCGCAGATCATGTTCCGGCTCGGCAGCGCGGTCACCGTGGTGGACGAGGTGCACGGCTTCCGGTACTTCGACAGCCGCGACGTGATCGGCTTCGTCGACGGCACGGAGAACCCGGTCGGGGCGGCGGCGGCCCGCGCGACGCTGATCGGCGCCGAGGATCCGCGGTTCGCCGGCGGCAGCTACGTGATCGTGCAGAAGTACCTGCACGACCTGGCCCGCTGGAATGCGCTGGCGACCGAGGAGCAGGAACAGATCGTCGGGCGGCGCAAGCTGTCGGACATCGAGCTCGCCGACGACGTGAAGCCGTCCTTCGCGCACAACGCGCTGACCACGATCCTCGACGCCGACGGCGAGGAGGTCCAGATCCTCCGCGATAACATGGCGTTCGGCGCGCCGGGCAGCGGGGAGCATGGCACCTACTTCATCGGCTACGCCCGGTCGCCCGCCACGACCGAGCAGATGCTGGCCAACATGTTCATCGGCTCGCCCGAAGGCAACTACGACCGGCTGCTCGACTTCAGCCGCGCGGTCACCGGAACGCTGTTCTTCGTGCCATCGCAGCCGCTGCTGGAGAGCCTGGCCGACGGGCCGCTCGATTCCCCCGAAACCGGATCACTGGAGATCGGCAGCATGAAAGGGGCCTCCCCGGATGAATAACCTGCATCGCGAGCTAGCGCCGGTCTCGGACTCCGCCTGGGCGGAGATCACGCAGGAAGCCGCCCGGACGTTCAAGCGCCACCTGGCCGGCCGCCGGGTCGTGGACGTGCGGGGACCGGCCGGCGAGGGCCTCTCCGCGGTCGGGACCGGCCATATCCGGGAGATCGAGGCGCCGGGCAATGGCGTGCTGGCCCGGCAGCGGCATGTCCTGTCGGTGGTGGAGCTGCGGGTGCCATTCTCGCTGGACCGGGAGCAGATCGACGACGTCGACCGCGGCTCTCGTGACTCCGACTGGCAGCCGGTGAAGGACGCCGCCCGCCAGCTGGCCTTCGCCGAGGACCGCGCGATCTTCGACGGGTACGCCGCGGCTGACATCGACGGGATCCGGCCGGGCGCCAGCAACGCCTCGGTCGCCCTGCCGGCGAACGCTGTCGGCTACCCGGAGGCGGTCGCCACTGCGCTCAGCGCCTTGCGCTCGGCCGGGGTCAACGGGCCGTACTCGGTCGTGCTCAGCGCCGACGCCTACACCGCGGCCAGCGAGACCTCCGACCACGGCTATCCGGTCATCGAGCACCTGCGGCGGATGATCAGCGACGACATCGTCTGGGCGCCGGCCATCGAGGGCGGCCTGGTGCTGACAACCCGGGGCGGGGACTTCGAGCTGCAACTGGGCCAGGACGCGTCGATCGGCTACCTCTCGCACACCGAGACGAGCGTCCGGCTCTACCTGCAGGAAAGCATGACTTTCCTCCTGCTCACCAGCGAAGCCGCTGTCCCGCTCACCCCCTCAGCCAGCTAGGCGCCCCTCCGGGGGGCCAAGGCCCCCCGGACTGGGGTTCCAGGGGTCGCCCCCTGGGCTAGCTACCTTATGACGGGCTTGCCCAGCGGCAGGGCCTTGCCGCCCGTAGCCAGCGCGGCGGTGCCGGCGAAGACGTACGCGCCGACGGCGGCGAACACCAGCGCGACCACGCCACCGGTCTTGAGCAGGCCGGTCGACGCGTTAGCGGTGCCCAGCAGGACCAGCAGCAGCGCGAGGTCGACGAGTCCCAGGATCGCGGTGAACGCCAGCGGCAGCCGCAGGGTCGCCAGGGTGAGCAGGACAATCACGATCAGCCAGGCGGTGAGGAACAGCTCCTGAGTCGAGACCACGTCGGCCGCGGCGATGCCGAACCAGTTGTGGGTGAGGCCAAGCACGAGCACGGCGTAGCTGAGCCAGAAGCCGGCGAACACGCCGAAGACGCTGGCCACCGCCGACTGGCCGACGGCCGCCGCCCAGATCGTCGCGATGAACAGGCCCGCCGCGGTGGCGGCCAGGATGATGGGGAGCGAGGCGGCTACGGCGGCGGCCGGGACCATCCCGACCAGCACCAGCCCCAGCGCCACCGACCCGACGATGAAGCACGGCAGTCCCAGCGCCATGGGGTCGCCCGCTAGCAGCCCGACCGGGGCCGGGCTGGGCGCTGGCTCGGCGGCGTGCGCCCCTCGTGCTGCGGCGTCATTTGGTGCGTCTATCGCGGCCATTGCTGCTCCTTCGCTGGATGACTGCGGTGCCCGGCGCCGGGGCGCGGGCCATGAGACACACCTATGCCGCCGGCGGCTCGCCGCGGCTCTCAAATTGAGCCAGCCCTGCTCTCAGCCGGTCAGTTAGCGGGGATAACTATCCCGTATTCGTGGATTTTGCGGTAAATAGTCGCCCGCGACATTCCCAGCGACTCGGCCGCCTTGGCCTTGTTTCCCTCGGTGTCCAGCAGGCTCTGCACGATCGCGTCGCGCTCCAGGGCCTCCAGCGGGCTCAGGAGCCGGCGGCTCACCGTCCAGCATTCGGGCGGCAGGTCCCGGGGCAGGATGGAGCCGGTTCGCCTGCGCTGAACGATGCGCCGGATCACCTGCCACAGCTGCTCGACGTTGCCCGGCCAGTTCGACCGCACCAGCAGCTTGGTGGCCTCCGGGGAGCAGCTCAGGCGGCCGTGCTGGCTCAGCTTGCCCAGGAAGAACGTGGTGAGATCCGGCAGGTCCTCGATGTGGTGGCGCAGCGGCGGCAGCGCCACCGTGCTCGGGAACAGCCGGAGCAGCTCGGTCAGCTTCGGCACGGCGGCCCGCTGGGTCAGCGTGACCGCTACCCACAGCCGGCCTTCCCGGGGCGCCGACCTGGCCTCCTGCAGCGCGCCCACCAGGCCGTGCAGCTGCCGCGGCCCGAGCCGGTCCACGTGCCGGATCACCAGGTCGCCCTCGGCGTCGAGCAGCGCACGGCGGGTCCGCACCAGCCAGTCCGGGGAGCCCGCCTCGGCGGCGTCCAGCACGTCGAAGCGCCCGGCCGGGTCGCGCCGCTGATGCACCGCGCGGGCCAGTGCCAGCTTGCCGACGCCCGCCTCCCCCTCCAGGACCAGCCACTCATCGGCCTCGTAGGTCTCCTGCACCTGCTGGCAGCTGCGCAGCCAGAGCGCTCCCGACCCGACCAGGCCCGGCAGGAACATCCGCGCCGGGAGCGCCGAGTCCGCGACCGGCCGGCGCGTCCCCTCCAGCAGCTTGACGTGCACCACGCCGCCGGAGGCACCGAGCGGGCTGAAGCTGCGGGTCGGGCGGCAGTGCATCCGCGCCGTCAGGCCGGTGGGCAGCTCGACCTCCACCGCCCCGGTCTTGCCGCCGGCCAGCGCCTCGCCGGCCTGGCCGAGCAGCACGACCTGGTCGCCGGGTTCCAGCACCTGCCGGGCGTGGTCGTTCATCATCACCACGTCGTTGTTGAGCGCCAGCACGATGCCGTTGGTGCGACGGCACGCGCGCAGGTACTCCTGCAGCAGCTCCAGCTCCTGAGCGCTGGAATCGGCCAGCAGCGCCTGGGTGATCTGGTCGGCGGTGGTCTTGACCAGCGCGATCAGCAGCGGGTCCGCGTTCTTGCGCCAGCAGGTCAGATCGACGGCGCCGACGACCTTGCCGGAGATGGGGTGATGGATGGGAACGCCCGCGCAGGCGAGGTCCTCCAGGTGCTCGGCGTAGTGCTCATGGCCGAAGACGTGGGCCGGCTGGCCGCCCTCCAGGGCGGTCCCGATGCCGTTGGTGCCGACGTACTCCTCGGCGTAACTGAACCCCGGCGCCAGCTTGACGCCGTCGAGGTGACGTTCGAGATCGTGGTCGGCGGTCAGCCTGGTCAGGACGACTCCGGCGGAATCGGTCAGGATCACGCTAATCGGCTGGCCTTCGAGATGCTCCCGCAGGTGGCGGAGCACCGGCATGGCGCTGCGCGTCAGCGGCGTGTCGAGGTCAGGGTCGCGGACATAGGACAGCTCGATGTGATCCGCGGGCACGTTCCACTGCCGGGATCGCCACCAGGACGCCAGGATCGGGTCACGCACCTGCTGCGGCTCGACTGGGTCCCGGGTCAGGAACCTCTCTCTGGTCCGAGCCAGTCGGTCGCTGCCAAATGCACGCCCGCTACGGGACGACATGGCGCCTCCTGTCTCCCGCCCCTCCGCGGGCCCGGCCATGCCCGCGGGAGCCGGTTCCGAGGCATTCGGTTCGGGAGTTCGGCCTGCTCCCACCATAGACGGCGACCTCAAATCCTATGTCTCAAGTTGAGACCACCGAACTACCGGCCGGGACGTTTGATCCGTGGGTCGCGTGCCCATGAAGCGGTCGTCGACTGCCGCTCGGAGGGGATTCAGGAGGTGCCTGGTGACCAGTTCAGCCCAGCCGCACAAGGAGACTTATAACCCCTGGAGCGTCGTCAACCTGGTCTTTCATCATTTGGCGGACGAGGGACTGCATCCCGTTCTGGGCGAGAGCGGGGATCCCGGCGCTCCAGCGGTGGCGCTGCTGCGCGCCCTCGGGATCGAGCCGGCCGCGGAGGGAAACCGGAAGGTCGCCGACGGCGTGCGGGCTCAGCTCGACGAGCTGCGATCGGCCGTTTTCGGCGAGCCCGACGAGTGAGCTCCGTGATGCCCGCGGTAATGCCCGTGTTTCTGTCGTGTTTCCGGGCTGTCTCATGTTGAGAGCCGCGGAGCGACCAGGGCGGGTTGTCATAACTCACGTGAGACGTTTCGGGCTGCCGCTGCCGCGCACTGGCCGGCGCGGGCCTGTGTTGGCGGGAATCGGGCTGGCTCAAACCGGGCTGGCCCGAACCGGGACGGCGCCGGAAGCGCCGGCTCAGCACAGGAACCAGGCGGGCCCGTCTCTGCGGACGCACGGAAGGGCAAGGGGTGGCACATGAGTCGCCAGAGCGTGGCCAAGGCACACCAGAAGATTCAGGAACTGGCCTGGGAACCCCAGTACCACCAGCCTGTCTCTCAGTACGGAACGGACTATACGTTCCATAAGGCACAAAAGAAGGACCCGCTCAAGCAGGTCCTGCGGTCCTACTTCCCGATGCAGGAGGAGAAGGACAACCGCGTGTACGGCGCGCAGGACGGCGCCATCCGCGGCAACATGTTCCGCCAGGTACAGGAGCGCTGGCTGGAATGGCAGAAGCTGTTCCTGTCCATCATCCCGCTGCCGGAGATCTCGGCGGCGCGCGCCATGCCGCTGCTGTTCCGGACGGTGCCCAACCCTGAGCTGCACAACGGCCAGGCGATCCAGATGATCGACGAGGTGCGGCACTCGACGATCCAGCAGAACCTCAAGCGCCTGTACATGAACAACTACATCGACCCGGCCGGCTTCAACAACAGTCTCCGCAACTTCCAGAACGACTACTGCGGGACCATCGGCCGCCAGTTCGCCGAGGGCTTCATCACCGGTGACGCCATCACCGCGGCGAGCATCTACCTCACGATCGTGGCCGAGACGGCGTTCACCAACACGCTGTTCGTGGCCATGCCGGCGGAGGCCGCCGCTAACGGCGACTACCTGCTGCCGACCGTGTTCCACTCGGTCCAGTCGGACGAGTCCCGGCACATCAGCAACGGCTACGCCACCCTGCTGATGGCCCTGTCCGACGAGAGCAACCACCAGCTGCTCGAGCGCGACCTGCGATACGCGTGGTGGAACAACCACCGCGTGGTCGACGCCGCCATCGGCACGTTCATCGAGTACGGCACCAAGGACCGCCGCAAGGACCGCGAGTCCTACGCCGAGATGTGGCGCCGGTGGATCTACGACGACTACTACCGCAGCTACCTCGTGCCGCTGGAGAAGTACGGCCTGGTCATCCCGCACGACCTCATCGAGGAAGCCTGGAACCAGATCTGGAACAAGGGCTACGTCCACGAGGTCGCGCAGTTCTTCGCCACCGGCTGGCTGGCGAACTACTGGCGGATCGACCCGATGACCGACAAGGACTTCGAGTGGTTCGAGTACAAGTACCCGGGCTGGTAC
>DATKRH010000082.1:0-12069 GCA_035532295.1 Streptosporangiaceae bacterium | reverse complement strand
CCCTGGGAGTTCGCCCGGGTCTGGCATCTCGAGCCGGCGCTGGAGGACCCGGACACGGTCTACGCGGGCGTGGAGGACGCCGGCCTGTTCCGGTCGACCGACGGCGGACGGCAGTGGCAGGAACTGCCCGGGCTGCGCCGTCATGACTCGGGACCGTCCTGGCAGCCGGGCGCCGGCGGGATGTGCCTGCACACGATCCTGCTGGATTCGTCCAGGCCCGGGCGCATGTTCGCGGCCATCTCGGCCGCGGGCGCGTTCCGCTCCGACGATGCGGGCGAAACCTGGCGGCCGGTGAACCACGGCCTGCGTTCCGAGGGTATTCCCGACCCCGCCGCCGAGGTCGGCCACTGCGTCCACCGGATCGCGATGCACCCGTCACGGCCAGACGTGCTGTACATGCAAAAGCACTGGGACGTCATGCGCAGCGACGACTCCGGCGAGTCGTGGCACGAGGTCAGCGGCGATCTGCCGTCCGACTTCGGCTTCCCGATCGACGTGCACGCGCACGAGCCGGACACCATCTACGTGGTGCCGATCACTAGCGACTCCCTGCATTTCCCGCCCGAGGGGAAGCTGCGCGTCTACCGCAGCCGGACCGGCGGAGACGAGTGGGAGCCGCTCACGAAGGGCCTGCCGCAGCGCGACTGCTACGTCAACGTGCTACGCGACGCGATGGCCGTGGATTCCCTCGACTCCTGCGGTGTCTACTTCGGCACGACGGGCGGGCAGGTGTACGTGTCGGCCGACGCCGGGGACAGCTGGTCGACCATAGTCCGCGATCTTCCGGCCGTGCTGTCGGTCGAGGTTCAGACGCTGTCATGATCCGGGTGGTGCTGCCCGCGCATCTGCGGGCCCTCGCCCGCGTCGACGGCGAGGTGGAACTCAGCGTCGCCGGCCAGATCACCCAGCGTTCGGTACTCGACGCGCTGGAGGCCCGCTATCCGATGCTGCGCGGGACCGTCCGCGACCAGGACAACGGACGGCGCCGGGCTTTCGTGAGGTTCTTCGCCTGCGAGCGTGATTTGTCCCACGAGCAGCCAGACGCCCCGCTGCCCGACGCGGTGGTCGCGGGCACGGAGCCGTTCCTGATCGTGGGGGCGATGGCGGGCGGCTAGCGCGGACCGCAATCGAATGCGACAGCTCCGGGCCAAAGCATTCAGCAACTTGCGTGGCCGTTCCCGGTAAAGAAAAAGCGCGCCGCGCCGTACTTAGGCTGATAATCGGCATAAGTGTTGATGGTCGCCTAGGCTGGCGGCCCACCTTTCGCCGGACGGAGTGCTACTCATGGCTCAGCGCATGGAAGTCCAGTTCACTGACGACATCGATGGCGGCCCAGCGGATACCACTATCAGCTTTGCGGTAGATGGCACCGGCTACGAGATTGATCTCAGTGCCGCGCACGCGGAGGAGATTCGGCAGGCTGTCCAGCCATTCGTGACTGCCGCGCGCAAAGTCGGCGGCCGCCGGACTGGCAAGAGCGGACGGGCCGTCGGCCCGGACCCGTCGGCGGTTCGCGCGTGGGCCAGGACCGAGGGCATGAAGGTCTCCGATCGCGGCCGGGTACCCGCCGACCTGATCGTCAAGTACCGGGAGGCCCACGCTCACTGAGGTGGGCCGCCGGCTCATCGACCTCAGCGCGTCGCACTCAGCGCGCCGCACTCAGCAGCCGCCGGCCGGGCCCGGCTGGCCGGAGCCGACCGTCGGCTCGTCGACGATGCCGTACGTGCCGCCGCGCAGGACGGCGCCGAAATGGACGACATACCACCGGCCGCGCCAGGAGATGAGCGACGCGATCCCGATCGAGCGCAGCTCGCCGTACTCCCGGTAGACCAGCCGCGCCCCCCCGACATGCCAGTAGCCCACGGAGTTGGCGCACACACCGGGGTTAATCCAGGCGGCCTCGGCCGAGGGCACGATCACCCGCACTAGCGAGGTATGCCGGGCCTGGCGGCCCAGGAGGCGATGGGCGGCGGACACGTCGAGCCGGAAATCCTCGAACAATCGGTCATGCCAGTCAACGGAGGGGTCATAGATGGCCTTGACCTGCTTATAGGCGCTCAGCGGGAAGAATGCCTGGCTGGCGAGCCCGACTCTGCCCGTCGCCACGGCGGCCCACAGGTCCGTCATTTCCGCACGGAAGACGCGCGTGCGCGCACTCGGGAACTTCGTGGTCTGGTGCAGGTAGCCAGGCGGCGCCGGCACCGAGATCACGCTCGGCCAGGCGCTCGGCGTCGGCGAGGGGCTGCGGACCGGCGTGGCGGTGGGGGCGGGGGTGACCGGCTGGCTCGTGGTCCGGTGCGGGCGGGCCGACGGCGCGGCCTGGGCGCCGGCCGAGCCCGCGCAGCCGGCGGCGAGCATGCTCACGGCGGCGAACATGAGCCCGGCGAGGCTCGCCGCTGCGCGCCGATGGCCCGAGCAGCCGCGGCGGCTCGAGTCAGCAGCCATTCCCATCGCCTCCTTATGCCCGCGCCAGGTAACGAGGACGCGGGTCACGGTCGTGTGCTGGGTGGACGAGCGGTCGGCGGCCTACGCTAGGCCAGGGGCCAATCGCGCACCTGGACTGGAGTAACCTGCCGTGACTATCGTGCCGGAACTGGCAGGGCTGCTATAGCGGGCGGACTGGAGACAACTGAACCTGTCCGGCCGGGTCACCCGGCGCCGAGATCGCGCGGTCGAGCAGCAATTGTGTCACGATGCCGGTTCGACCTGCACCGGATGCCGCGGCGAACGCCCGGCGACACCGAGGCGGCCATGCCGACCGACACCCGCGGCGGGAATGCCGCTGGCCGGGGCGGCATTGATCCGAAGATGGATGCCAATCAGGAGTCGCTGCCGCTGGCGGTGCTGGATTTCGTCGGGATCGAGTACGGCGAGGATGCCGCGGCGTCCGTGGCCGGCGCGGTGGGCATCGCCCGGGCTGTGGAGGCGGCCGGCTACCGGCGTTACTGGGTCTCCGAGCATCACAACATGACCAGCCTGGCCTGCAGCGCCCCCGAACTGCTGACGGCGCACGTCGGCGCGCATACCTCGCGAATCCGGGTCGGCGCCGCGGGGATCATGCTGCCCAACCACGCGCCGTTCAAGGTCGCCGAGACGTTCCGGACGCTGCTGGCCATGTATCCCGGTCGCATCGATCTCGCGCTCGGCCGGGCGCCGGGCACTGACCCGCTGACCGCCCACGTCCTGCGCCGGGGGATGGTGGCCGACCCGGCCGCCGAGTTCCCCGGGCAGGTCGGCGAGCTGCTGGCGTTTCTCGGCGACGGGTTCCCGGCAGGTCACCCGTACGCGCAACTCGTGGCCGCGCCGCTGGTGGCGGAGCAGCCCGAGCTGTTCGTGCTGGGATCGAGCCCCTACGGCCCGCGCTTCGCCGCGGTCAACGGCATGAGTGCCGTGTTCGCTCACCACATGAGCCCCGACCTCGCGTTCGAGGCACTGCGCGGGTACCGCCGCGAGTTCACGCCGCGTTCGGGGGGCGGGTCGCCGTACTCGGCGATGTCGGTGCTGGCCTTCGCTAGCGACGACGATGCGGCGGTCCTCGACTTCGAGGCGGCGTGGACGCTGACCATCCAGAACATCCGCCGCGGGATACGCGAGCCGCTGCGGCCCGAGCAGGTCCGCGAGTTCGCCCGCTCGGAGCAGTTCCGCGCCGGCCGCAACGACGACGGCCGGATGGTGACCGGCGAGCCTAAGGCCGTCGCTGAGCGACTGCTGGAGATGAAGCAACTCGCCCAGGCCGACGAGATCGTGGTCGTCACTCCGAGCCTGGACCGGGCGCGTCGCGCGGCCAGCTACGCGGCGCTGGCCGACGCCTGGCGCCACGCGGCCTGAGCCGCTGCCGGGCTCGCTGCCGGGCTCGCTGCTCAGCGAAGGAGGTGCGGAGGGCGCGGAGGATGCGGAGGGTGCGCAGGGTGCGGGGCGGTTTACGGGCCCGGCGGCGGGAGGATCTGGCGCGGCGGCCTGGGGGCGGGCCCGCGTGGCTGCCACTCCCGCGGGTAGCCCCAGGAGACCTCCTCGAAGCGCACGTTGTCCTCCCAGGTCGTCCGGGGGATGTGCAGGTGGCCGTAGACCACCGCCGCGGCGTTGAACCGGATGTGCCAGTCGGCCGTCGCCGAGGTGCCGCACCACTGCGCGAACTCCGGGTACCACAGGACCCGCGTGGGCTGGCGGGTGAGCGGAAAGTGGTTCATCAAGATCGTCGGCAGGCTCGGGTCCCGGGCGGCCAGGCGGCGCTCGGTCGCCGCGAGCCGGGCCTGGCACCATGCCTCCCGGCTCGGGTACGGATCAGGATGCAGCAGGCTCTCGTCGCCGCACATCACGCCGGCCGCCCGCGCCAGCGCCAGCCCGTCCGCCTTGGTCTGCGCGCCCTCGGGCCGGAACGTGTAGTCGTACAGCAAGAACAGCGGCGCGATCGTGGCCGGCCCGCCGGCCCCCTCCCACACCGGGTAGGGATCCTCCGGGGTGAGCACGCCCAGGCTCCGGCATAGTTCCACCAGGTGCAGGTAACGCGGCTCGCCGCGCAGCCCCGACGGATCCCGCGGGTGCGTCCACAACTCGTGGTTACCAGGTACCCAGACGACCGTCGCGAATCGCCCGGCCAGCGTCCGCAGCGCCCACTCGATGTGGCTGGTGATCTCGCCGACGTCGCCTGCCACCAGCAGCCAGTCGGCGGGCGATTCCGGCCGCAGGGCGGCGACCAGATCCCGGTTCTCCCGGTAGCCCACGTGCAGGTCGCTGACCGCGAGCAGTCTGGGTGCCAGGGCTTGCATGGCCTCGATAGTAAGTTACCGGCGGCTAGTGGGTGATCCGGCGGGCGGTCAGGGTCTGCCCCGCGGATCTGAGCCGGTCAGCGAGCGCGGCGCCCATCGCCGTCGCGGGCGTGAGGACGCCGGCGCGGTCGGGCAGGCGGTCCTGGTCCAGCGCGAGGCACAGCGCGCTCTCGCCGAACATCACCGCCGTGGCCGCATAGCCCGGGTCGCCCTGGGCCTCGACCTTGGCGAGGTACGCCGCGCCGGCCGAGGTGCGCCCGTGGATCTCCATCCGGAACAAGCCCGCGGCGCGCGTCTTCGCGCCGGGACCCTCGCCCGGGCCGGGCAGGAACTGGCCGAGCACCGCCCTGGATGGCCGGAACGCGAGCCCGCCCGCCAGCGCCTTCAGCGCGGCGCTGACCGCGGCCGCCCGGGCCGGCGCGGCCGGGCCGGCCCCGAAGCCGGTGACCTCCCGGTAGCGGAACTCGCGGCCATACGCCCAGCCCTGCAGGGCGTTGCTGCGGCGCACCACGCGGGAGTTGAGGCCGGCCATGAGGAAGGGGCCGGACCAGATACCCAGGTCACGGTCGTAGCTGACCCACTGTTGGTCAGGCTCGTCGCCGAGGTCGGGCTCGGCGCTCCGGTCCGGGCTGAGCGCGTACGGATCCTGCGTCAGCCTGCGCAGCCCGGCGCTGGCCCGCACCTCGTCCCACTGCCCCATACCCGAAGCCAGCGTCCCGCCGCTGACCCCGCCCTTCAGCGCGGTCACGACCAGCGTCGTGTCCAGCAGGTCACCCGCGTCACCCGCGTCACCCGCGTAACCCGCGTAACCCGCGTAACCCGCGTAACCGGCCTCATCGGCGCGGGCCGCGTGGTGCAGCGCGAGCACGCCGAGGTCGGACGGAACGGAGTCGAACCCGCAGCAGTGCACGATGCGCGCGCCCGTGCCCGCGGCCAGATCGTGGCAGCGGTCGATGCTCTCCCGGATGAACAGCACCTCGCCGGACAGATCCGCGTAGCTGGTGCCCGCGCGGGCGCAGGCCTCGACGAGCGTCAGCCCGTGACGGCGGTAGGGCCCCACGGTGGTCGCCACCACGCGGGCCGACCGCGCGAGCATCGCCATGGACTGCGGATCCGCCGAATCGGCGACCAGCAGCGGCCAGTCCGCGGCGGCCGGGCCGAGCCCGGCCGCCAGCTCCGCCAGTCGCTGCTCGGACCGCCCGGCCAGCCCGATGCGGACGCCGTCCGGCGCGTGACCGGCCAGGTAGCCGGCGACCAGGCGCCCGACGAAGCCGGTGGCGCCGAACACCGCGATGTCCAGGTCAGGGTCCGCGCTCACTGCGCTCACCAGCCCACCCTAGAGACACCGGTCGACCTCACCCCATTACTGCGTGAACTGGGGCGGCTGGGGTTGATGTTATCGATTGGTAACACTCCTGACATCAATTCGCATAAGGGATACGGAGAGGATGTGGGCTCCATCACTAGCGGCGGGGAGCACATCCGATGGCTGAGACCCTGGATACGCTGACCGTAGCGGCCACGACCGAGAGCCAGAAGCTGCAGCGCCACTTCGGCCGCTTCGACATCCTCTTCTTCCTGATCTGCACCATCGTCGGCGTGGACACGATCGCCACGGTGGCCCAGGGCGGCGGGCAGGCCTTCACGTGGATGATGATCTTCGCGGTGGTGTTCTTCGTCCCGCAGGCCCTGCTCTTCGCGGAGCTCGGCGCGGCCTTTCCGCAGGAAGGCGGCCCGTACCTGTGGACGCGCCTGGCCTTCGGGCACCTGGCCGGCGCGATCAACAACTTCCTCTACTGGATCACTAACCCGGTGTGGATCGGCGGGTCGCTGACCATCTCCTGCATCGGCGCCGTCGAGGTCTTCTTCAACCATGGCGCTAACCTGCCGACCCCGGTCTGGTACATCGTCGCGCTGGCGTTCGTCTGGATCTCGATCGTCGCGGCCATCATGTCGTTCAGCGCCGGCAAGTGGCTGCCCACGGCCGGGGCCTTCGCCCGCTTCGTCCTGCTCGGGGTCTTCACCATCTCCGTGGTCATCTACGCCATCAAGCACGGCGCCCACGGCCTGGGCGCCAGCGGGTACACGCCCTCGGAGAGCGGCTTCGTCCTGCTGGTGGGCGTCCTGCTGTTCAATTTCGTCGGCTTCGAGCTGCCCAGCAGCGCCGGGCAGGAGATGATCAACCCGCAGCGCGACGTGCCGTTCGCCATCGCCCGCTCGGCCGTGGGCAGCTTCGTGCTGTACGCGCTGCCCGTCATCGGCATCCTGGTCGTGCTGCCGTCGGCGGCCATCACCAACTTCAGCGGATTCATCAGCGCCATTCAGACCGTGTTCACCGTCTACGGCGGCCACGTCACCGCCGCCGGCACCGCGACGCTCAGCGGCGCCGGGCTCGTCCTGGGCGACGCCTCCGCCATCTTGTTCATCCTCTGCCTGCTGACGTCGGGCGCGACGTGGATCATGGGCTCGGACCGGGCGCTCGCCGTGTCCTGCTACGACGGCTCCGGTCCCCGGGCGCTCGGGGTCATCAACGCCCGGTACGGCACGCCGGTGCGGGTCAACATCTTCAGCGGGATCGTGGCGACGATCGTCGTCGTCCTGGCTCAGCAGATCACCAGCGGCGACGCCGCGAAGTACTTCAACGCCGTGCTCGGCGTGACCATCTCCACCACGCTGATCAGCTACCTGCTCATCTATCCCGCGCTGTGGAAGCTGCGGCGCAGCCACCCGGACACCCCGCGCCCCTTCCGGATGCCGGCCCACAAGACCCTGACGGTCCTCCTGATGGTCCTCGTGGCCATTGCCACCGTCCAGCTCATCGCCCCGGGCCTGGGCAGCTCGTGGTTCGGCAGTAACTTCATCCCCGAGGACTGGACCTTCGCCCAGCGCTACACCTACCTGTGGACCGAGCTCATCCCGGTCCTGGCCTTCATCTGCATCGGGACGGCGTTCTGGTGGATGGGCCGCCGTACCAGGGCCCAGGTCGTCGAGGCCGCGCCGGTCATCACCCCGGAGTCGTAACCCGCCGCATAACGGGCGCCACGGGGCCGGTGCTACTGGCCGAGCAGCCAGCGTCCGGGCTCGATGAGCCTGCGGGCCGCTTCCGGGCCCCATGAGCCGGGCGCGTAGGGGGCCACCGGAGGCGGGTCCGACAGGACCGGCTCGGCCACTTCCCACACCGCGGCCAGCCCGTCCGGCCGGGTGAACAGCGAGCGGTCGCCGATGAGCACGTCGTGGATCAGCCGGACGTAGGGGGGCAGGGGATTGGCGCCCCGCAGGCTGGACAGCGAGATCGCGGTGTGCGCGATGTCGACGTCCAGCGCCGGGCCCGGCTTCTTGGCCACCAGCGACAGGTCGATCTCGCCGTTGCCCGCCAGGGAGAACGACAGCACGTTCGCATGGGGCGGCAACTGCCCGGCCAGCGGCCCGGCCGGCTCGCGCAGGATCAGGCTGACCCGCTGCTCCGTGGCGGCCAGTCGCTTGCCCGTGCGCAGGTAGAACGGCACCCCGCGCCAGCGGTCGTTGTCGATCCAGAGGCGGGCCGCGACGAACGTGTCCCGGTCGGACTGGGCCGCCACGCCGGGCACGTCCCGGTAGCCGTCGAACTGCCCCAGCACCACCTCGCTGCGATCAAGCGGCCGGAAGCAGCCGATGACCTTCTCCCGCGCGGCTTGCAGGTCGAGGGCGTGCAGGCTGGCCGGCGGCTCCATGGCGACCTCGGCGGCCACCTGGAACAGGTGCGTGACGAGCATGTCCAGCACCGCGCCGGTGGCGTCGTAGAACACCGACCGGTCGGTGACGCCGAGCTTCTCGGGCACGTCGATCTGCACGGACTCGACGTGCTCGCGAGACCACATCGCCGAGAACAGCCCGTTGGCGAAGCGCAGCAGGTGCAGGTCCTGCGTCGCCTCCTTGCCCAGGAAATGGTCGATCCGGTACACCTGCTGCTCGTCCAGGACCGAGTGAACCACCCGGTCGAGGGCGCGGAAGGCCTGCGGCGAGGTGCCGAACGGCTTCTCGTAGACGACCCGGGCGCTCTTGGCCAGCCCGTGCTGGCCAAGAGCCTTGGTCAGCTCGGTAAAGGCGACCGGGGGTACCGCGAGGTAGTGGACCAGCTGCGGGTCGCCGCCGAGCGAGGCGCGCGTCGTGGCCAGCACGTCCAGCAGGCTGCCCGGGTCATTGCTGTCGAAGCCGCCGCCGGCGAAGAACACGCGCTCGGCGAACGACGCCCACGGGCCCTGGTCCGGGTGCGGGCCGAATTCGGTCAGCACGTCATGAATGTGCGCGCGGAAGTCCTCGTGCGCGACGTCGCCGCGGCCATTGCCGACCAGCAGCCAGTGCCGGGGCAGCAGCCCTTCGATAGCCAGCCGGTAGAACGCCGGCAGCACCATGCGCTTGGCCAGGTCACCGGTTCCGCCGTAGAGGACGAAGATCGTCGGACTCGGGCCGGGGCCGGACGTACGGGGATGTTGAGCGGTCGCCATGAGGTCCAACCTACTCAGTGGACCACGGCTCCTGCGCCGCAGGACTTAAGGCCCTGCCGGGCCGGTCGGCCAGCGAGCACGATCGACAGTGGATCTCTACAGAAGGCAGGAGAACGCCATGCGGGCGCTTGTCTGTCACGGCCCGGGCCAGAAGGCATGGGAAGAAGTACCGAAGCCAGGCTTGGCCATCGACCCGGCCCTGGCCGATGGGCTGGGCGCCGACGTGTTCGGCCGCGCGGCAGATACCGGCGCCCTGAAGGTGATCCTGAGCCGGTGACAGCCGACTCGCGAGGGGACCTCACGGCGCTGCCGGACCTGCTCCACTCCCACGCCGGGTCCGGGCCCGTCCGGGAGCGCCGTCCCCGCTACGTGGACCTGCTGCCGCCGTGCAATGCGGGCTGCCCCGCCGGAGAGAACATCCAGGCCTGGCTGGCGCACGCCGAGGTCGGCCACTATGAGCAGGCGTGGCGTCAGCTGGTCGCGGACAATCCGCTGGCGGCCATCCACGGGCGGGTGTGCTACCACCCGTGTGAGAGCGCCTGCAACCGGGCCAGCCTGGATAGCGCGGTCTCGATCCACGCGGTGGAGCGGTTCCTGGGTGACCTCGCGTGTGAGCGGGGCTGGACGTTCGACCCCCCGCCGGCCCGCAGCGGCAAGCGGGTGCTGGTCATCGGCGCGGGGCCCAGCGGGCTGTCCGCCGCCTACCACCTGGCCCGGCTCGGCCATGAGGTCGAGGTCCGGGACGCGGGGGACCAGCCGGGCGGGATGATGCGCTACGGGATCCCCGCCTACCGGCTGCCGCGCGACGTCCTGGACATCGAGCTAGCGCGGATCGCGGACCTGGGCGTCCGGTTCACCCCGCGGCACCGCGTCGAGGACCTGGCCGCCGAGCGCCGCGACGGCGGCTTCGATGCGGCGTTCGTCGCCGTGGGCGCCCACTTGTCCAAGCGGGTCGACATTCCGGCCAAGGACGCGGGCCGGATCGTGGACGCCGTGTCGTTCCTGCGCAGTGTCGCCTCGGGCGACAGGCCGGCCATCGGCCGCCGGGTGGCGATCTACGGCGGCGGCAACACCGCCATGGACGCCGCGCGGGTGGCTCGGCGGCTGGGCGCCGACGACGCGGTCATCGTCTACCGCCGCACCCGGGCGCAGATGCCGGCCCGCGAGGAGGAGGCCGCGGACGCCGAGCGGGAGGGCGTGCGGATCAACTGGCTGCGCACGATTACCGCCTTCGACGGGCCGCAGCTGACGGTCGAGGCCATGGAGCTGGACTCCGCCGGCATCCCGCGGCCGACGGGGCAGCTCGAGACGCTCGCCGCCGACACGGTGATCCTGGCCCTCGGCCAGCAGACCGACACCGGCTTCCTGCACCAGATGCCGGAGGTGGAGTTCGGCCGCGATGGCACCGTCCAGGTGTCGCCGTCCATGATGACCGGCTGCCCCGGCGTCTTCGCCGGCGGGGACATGGTGCCGGCCGAGCGGACGGTGACCGTCGGCGTGGGGCACGGCAAGAAGGCCGCCCGGCACATCGACGCCTGGCTGCGCGGCTCGCCACCCGACGGTGCTGCCCTCCACGGTGCTGCTCACCAGGGGGCGCCAGCCAAGCACGACATCGTCACCTTCGACATGCTCAACCTCTGGTACTTCGGCGACGCTGCCCGCCGCCAGCAAAGCGAGGCGCAGCCGCGGCAGCGCGTCGCGGGCTTCGACGAGGTGATCGGCGGCCTGTCCGAGCAGGAGGCGGTCTACGAGGCGCGACGGTGCCTGTCGTGCGGCAACTGCTGCGAGTGCGACGGCTGCCTCGGGGCCTGCCCGGAGGACGCGGTGATCAAGCTGGGCGCCGGGCACCGTTACGAGTTCGACTATGACCGCTGCACCGGCTGCGGGGCGTGCTTCGAGCAGTGCCCGGTGCACTCCATCGAGATGGTTTCGGAGCCCGAATGACGCGCGTGACCATCGACGGCAACGAGGCGGCGGCATCGGTCGCCTACCGGCTCAGCGAGGTCTGCTGCATCTACCCGATCACCCCGTCCTCGCCGATGGCCGAGCTGGCCGACGAGTGGTCCAGCCAGGGGCGGCCCAACCTGTGGGGCGGCGTGCCGGCCGTGGTAGAGATGCAGAGCGAGGGCGGCGCGGCCGGGGCGCTGCACGGCGCGCTGCAGGGCGGGGCGCTGGCCACGACGTTCACCGCCTCGCAGGGCCTGCTGCTGATGATCCCGAACATGTACAAGATCGCCGGGGAGCTGACCCCGGCCGTCCTGCACGTGGCGGCCCGGGCCCTGGCCGCGCAGGGGCTGTCGATCTTCGGCGACCACTCGGACGTGATGGCGGTCCGGCAGACCGGCTTCGCGCTGCTGGCCTCGGCGTCCGTGCAGGAGGCGCACGATCTCGCCCTCGTCGCGCAGGCCGCGACGCTGGCGACCAGGGTGCCGTTCGTGCACTTCTTCGACGGCTTCCGCACCTCACACGAGCTGAACGCGATCGAGCTGCTGTCCGTCGAGGACCTCCGCGCGCTCCTCGACGACGACCTCGTCCGCGCGCACCGCGAGCGTGCGCTCAGCCCTGAGCATCCGTTCGTCCGCGGCACGGCGCAGAACCCCGACATCTATTTCCAGGCGCGGGAGACCGTGAACCCGTTCTACGCCCGCACGCCCGGCGTGGTCGAGGCGGCGTTGGCTCGCCTCGAAGAGCGCACGGGCCGCCGCTACGGCCTCGTCGACTACAGCGGCCATCCGGAGGCCGAGCGCGTGCTGGTGATCATGGGCTCGGGCGGCGAGACCGCGCGCGCGACGACAGCCCACCTCGCCTCCCGCGGAGAG
>DATKRH010000081.1:0-3022 GCA_035532295.1 Streptosporangiaceae bacterium | reverse complement strand
GCGCCCGGCCCGCCGGTTCAGTTCCGCAACGGCGTAGGGCCGGATTGCGGGCAGCGACATCGCCGAGAGCCAGGCGGCCTCGGTGTCCCCCTCAATGCCAGCCGCGATCTGGACGCCGGTCGTCAGGTACGCGGCGTCCTCCTCCGCCGCCGCTTCCAGCAGCGCGGTCACCGCCCCGGCCGGTTCCCGTGCCGCGAGCCAGGCGTGCAGTTCCTGCTCGAATGCCTCGCCTGACATGCCGAGCCGGCAGATGATGAGCTGGACCGGTGTCAGTGCCGCGGACGTCGGCAGCACCTCTGTCTTTGGTCCCAGTTGCTGGATGACCGCCCACGTGCCCAGCGGGGTGAGGGAGACCATGGGTCCGTCAACGGTGACTACGCCGAACTCGGCGGCCAGCCGCACGAACGCCGCAGTGGGGTCACCGTACCTGGCCGTCCACGCCGACCACCGTATGCGGCCGGAGGAGGGCGTCATCCCTTCGGTGGCCCCCTCGCCGATTTCTGCCGAGAGAATCTCCGCGGTTGCGGTGCCGTGCTGCTCGAGAAGCTTGAAGATCGGGTAGTTGCCGATACCGGAGAAGTCCAGCGGCGCCGAATCGGCTCCTGGGGGCAGCACGTGCTCCACGCCGTGCGCGAACAGGGCATCGAGCCCGCGGCACCAGTCGGCGATGATCTCGGTGTCTGTGCGCTCCGCGGCGTCGCAGAGCGTTCCGGCCCGGTGTATCAGCTCGTGGTCTTCGCTCGTGTGCAGGTATCCGGCGTGGTAGGCGACCTCATAGATCCAGCGCAGCCGGCCGGTCGTCTCGTCGGTTATCGCCTCGCCGCGCGCGACGAGGCCCAGTGTTACGGCCACATCCCGCTGCGCGTGTGCCGAACGCCAGCCGGACTCTGCGTCCACGGGGTCATCCCCGAACCAGTCGGCCAGCCGTCGCCCCGCCCGGAGCAACAAGGACGACCGCGCCGCCGCGGCGAGTTCATCTTCGGTCGCATTCCGCACGGGGATGATCGCGGGGAAGACCAGACGACGGCTCATCTCTGCCTCTCGGGAAGCACGATCGCGAGTCAACAGTGCCAGCAGTCACGGTAGCGCGAGCAGATAGTGTCGCCGCCCGGCGATGCCGTCCTGCTCGATGCGTGGTTCGCGGGATTCAGCTCGTGCCATGTCAAGAGAAGAATCACCGTCCGGACCGTGTCCGCCAAGAGTGAGGATGCGTAAGAGCGCCGGGATTAGCCGGGCGGTTAGCGTCCTGCCCCTTCAGCCGTTCACTTTCCGAGGCCGGAGCTGAGCGTGGACCGCCGCTCCTCGAGCGCGGCCAGCTCGGCCCGGAGGCGCCTGATCTCGCGGTTGACGCGCGTCAGCTCGGCGCTGGCCTGCTGTTCGTTGACGTACCGGTCGCCGCGGGAGGTCCTGGCGAGGGCCTCGACCTCGCGGCGGAGCAGTCTCAGCCACGGGTTCTCGTGCATCGCGGCCTGGCGGTAGTGCAGCGTGCCCGCGTCGATCGCGTCGTAGATCTCATCCTGGGTCAGCCCGAACTCCTGGCGGGCGGTCTTGTCGCTCAGCGTTGCGCCCTTGCGCTGCCATTCGTCATTCGGATAGTTCATGTTCCGATCCTCGTGGCGGCCGTCGCGGAGTCTGGCCGGCGGAGTTCCGGCCGCCCGGGTTATGGTAAGTCCGCTGCCGCTGCCCGGCTGCACATTCCCAGCCTCAGTCCTGCCAGAAATGCAGAACGCCGCGCCCAGCCAGTCATGTGCGCCGGCGAGGCCGAGCCCAGCGGGGCGCCGCGTTCGGGCTTGCGGCTCTGGCTGCGCGAGGCCGGGGTCCGGGTCGGTGCCGATGGCACGCTGACCGGGTCCGCCCGGCGCCGTCGCCTGCCGGTACGGGCAAGCCTCCCGGAATGGACGAGGAGGAGCATGGCAGCGGCGGGCGGGGCGCGGGGGAAGAGCCCGCCGCGCCTGCCTCTGGCGACTTGCCGCCCGCGCCGGCGGCCGTCAGCGGGGCACCGGTCCAGACCCTCAACGAGCTGGCTCAGGCCGGGTACGTCACCGACCTGGCGTGGCAGAGCGCGGCCAAGGGGAATGCGCCAGCGGTTACCTTGGCCGCATGCCGCCTCGTCCAGCGCGCCGCCAGCTAGGCCTGTTCGATAACCCAGTCGGCGTCTTCAGCCTGGAAGAGCTCGCCGAGACCGTGCGCGTGCTGGAGCGCGAGCGGCCCGGCCGGACCGTGGACGAGCTTTCCCGCGCTGTGTTCGCCGAGCTGGCCATGAAGCGGACGCGGCGTGCCACCGAGCTCGTCGCCGAGGCCATCCGGGTGGCCCGGCACGAGAGCCACGCGCCGAGATCACCGGCTCGCGGTGGCAGGCCAGCACGTCCGAGGTCAGGGACTGGGCGCTCAGCGCAGGGTTCGAGCCCGGCAGCGATGGCAGCATCCCGGAGCAGGCGATCGCGGCATACAACCAGACACATCCCGAGCGCCCGTACTAAACCGCACCCACGCCCGAGTGCAGCCGCCGGTTGCCGGATCAGATTGCCGGATCCGGAGAGCATGCTCGTCGGCATGAGCCGGAAACCACACCGAGAGCATGGCGGCACATGGGCTCAAGGCGCGAAGCAGGGCGCAGCGCAGGCGCAAGCGGTAGACCGGGGCTCAGGTGTGGACCGCCCCCGGGGATCTTGGAGGCTCTGATCCCTGGGGAGATACGGAGTCACGCCTGCACAGCGGGAATAGGCCGGCACGGGCGCAAGCCCGGCCCGTGTCGGCGGTAGGGGGTTACGCTGCTTCTGTTGTGGTGACTGTCAGGGTGTGGTCGCCGAAGCTGGCGATGAGGTCGAGCCGTCCGCCGAGTGCTTCGATGTAGCGGGCGACGGCGTCGATGGTGGCCAGTTCGCCGCGTTCGATCTGGGACACCCGGCCGGGGGTGACGCCCATGGCCTTGGCGAGCTGGGCCTGGGTGAGGCCGTGGCGCTTGCGTTCCTCGGCGAGATGGTGGCCGCTTTGGCGGGCCATCGCCGTCTTGCGGCGCCGC
>DATKRH010000080.1:0-22780 GCA_035532295.1 Streptosporangiaceae bacterium | reverse complement strand
GTCATCCTCAAACCCCAGCTGACCCGCGAACACCCCCAGCACATTCGCCCGCGCCGCCGTCTGCGCCGACTCCGCCCGCTCCAGCTCCCGCAGCAAGTCCGCCTGCACCGCCGTCGGCAGCGACGCCACATCCGCCTCAGCCAGCCACGCCAGCGCCGCCCGCGCCAGCTCCACAGCCTGCCCCGCACTGGCAGGCAGGCCGGGCGGCAGGCCGGGCGGCAGGCCGGGAACGCACATCTGGCGCCTCCAAGAAAGCAACTTCGATGATGAGTTCGATGCTACCGGACCCTGCCGACATTCTCATGCCGACAGCAACCCGCGCCGCTGTGCTGATCATCGCCGAGCTGCCATTCGCCGGTCAGCGGAACAGGGTCTCCTGGGCGATGCTGGCGACCAGCGTGCCGCCGGAGTTGAAGATGGAGCCGGTGTACCAGCCGCGGCCGTGGCCGGACACGCGCGGGTGGTAGTCCGACAGGGTCCAGTCGTTCAGGTCGACGGCGCCATGGAACCAGACCGCGTGGTCGAGGCTCGGGCCCGGCCTCGCGCTGCCGTCCTCGGCGGGCAGCACGCCCGTCAGGATGTCGGAGAGATAGGCCAGCGCGCAGGCGTGGACCAGCGGATCGTCGCCGAGCGGGACGGTGGCCCTGGCCCAGAACCGGGTGGGCAGCGGCGTGCGGTCGGCGAACGGCTGGGTGGGGATCCGGCCTTCCATCGAGAACAGCCGGTGCAGATCGCTGGCCGGCAGGCCCACCGGCGGCTCGGCCGCCGGCATCGGCTCGGTCTGCGAGGCCCAGCCGTCCTGGCGGACGTGGAAGGACGCCGACATGTTGAAGATGACCGCGCCCCGCTGGATCGCGACCACCCGCCGCGCCGAGAACGAGCGCCCGTCGCGGTCGCGGAACACCTGATAGACGGTGGGGATCTGCGAGTCGCCCTTGCGCAGGAAGTAGCCGTGCAGCGAGTGCACGTGGCGCTCCGGATCGACCGTCAGGCCCGCGGCGCGCAGAGCCTGGGCCGCGACCTGGCCGCCGTAGAGCGCGTGCTCCTGCGCGAATACGAGGTTCGCCCGGTACAGGTTCTGCTCGATCGGCTCCAGGGCGAGCACATCCAGGAGGTCGGCTCCCGACTCCGACCAGCCGATCAACGAGCCTCCCCGTTACTGAGGATCACCGCAGTCCGGTGATGTCGCGCCCGATGATCGTCCTCATGATCTCGGACGTGCCGCCGTAGATGGTCTGCACGCGGGCGTCCGCAAACGCCCGCGCGATCGGGTACTCCATCATGAACCCGTAGCCGCCGAACAGCTGCAGGCAGTGGTCGATAACGCGATTCTGCACCTCGGTGGCCCAGAGCTTGGCCTTCGCGGCGTCCACCGCTGACAGCGTGCCCGCGTTCAGGGCGCGGGTGGCCTTGTCGAGGTACGCCTCGAGGACGTCGACCTCAGTGACCGCGTTAGCCAGCTCGAACTGCGTGTTCTGGAAGGCCGCGATCGGCTTCCCGAAGGCCCTCCGCTCCTTGGTGTAGGCGACCGTCCAGTCGATCGCGGCGCGGACCGAGGTGCCGGCCTGGATGGCGATGGACATGCGCTCGCGCGGGAGCCGCTCCATGAGGTGGACGAACCCGCTGCCCAGGCTCCCGAGCAGGTTCGACGCCGGCACGCGGACGTCGTCGAAGAACAGCTCGGCAGTGTCCTGCGCGTGCAGGCCGAGCTTGTCGAGCTTGCGGCCGCGGGTGAACCCCGGAGCGCCCCGCTGTACGACGATGAGGCTGATGCCGCGGGCGCCGGCCGCGGGGTCGGTGCGAGCGGCGACGATCACCAGGTCGGCGGCGATGCCGTTGGTGATGAAGGTCTTCGCCCCGTTGACCACCCACTCCTCGCCGTCTCTGGCGGCGGTCGTGGTGATGCCCTGCAGGTCACTGCCCGCGCCCGGCTCGGTCATCGCGATGGCTCCGATCGACTCCCCGGACACCATCGGCGGCAGCCAGCGTGACTTCTGCTCGGCGGTGCCGAGGTCAATCAGGTAGGGCAGCGCGATATCGTCCTGCAGTCCGAAGCCGGAGCTCAGCGACGCGGCGCCGACGCGCGCGAGTTCCTCCATCAGCACGCACCGGTAACGGAAATCGGCGGCGCCGGGGCCCCCGTACTCCTCCGGCACCGGCAGCCCAATCAGGCCCTGCTTGCCCGCGGCCAGCCAGGCATCCCGGTCGATGAAGCGCTCGGCCTCCCAGCGCTGCTGATGGGGCACGACTTCCCGCTGCACGAACTCGCGGGCGACGGCGCGGAACGCCTCGTGGTCGGCGTCGTACAGGTCCCGTTGCATGTCAGTCTCCCAGCCCTCGGTTACCGTCCAGTCTGCGCCGTCGCGCGCGATCTGCGCAGCGGCGGCTCCCTGACCGCGGTGCAGCGTCGGGTACCCTCGGCACCGGGAGCGTTAAGTTCCTGCCGGGCCGCCTGTTTCCTTTCGCCGGGTCCGGGCGCCCCGGCTTTCCTTTGACGCTGGTGCACGGCCCGGACTGGGACGCCTCGCGGCAGATCCGGGAACAGCAAGCCTGGGAGCAGCACGCGGCGTTCATGGACGGTCTCGTCGATGACGGGTTCATCATTATCGGCGGTCCGCTCGGCGACGGCCAGCAGACCCTGCACGCTGTCGAGGCCACCGACGAGCGCCAGATCAGAGCACGCCTGGGCGAGGATCCGTGGGCGTCCATGGGACTGCTCCAGATCGGCTCGATTCAGCCCTGGGCACTCTGGCTCGACGGCTGGCCCCCTCACCAGGTTCAGGGCTGACGGTGGGCGGCGGCTTACCTGTTCTTCCTGGTAGGCAGGGCCGCCGGCGAGCACAGTTAATACTGAGATCGTGCATCCGCCGGCCCCGAGCTCGAGCGCGAGCTCATCGAGCACTGCGCCGCCCGGCTGGCAGCCGCCCTGCAGCGGCTGCTGGGTGAGCTCGCCTGGGACGACAGCCTGCGCGCGCTGGTGCTCACCGGAACCGACCCAGCGTTCTGCGCGAGCGGGCCGTCCAGCTCGCCGCGAGCGTCAGCACGACCGACAAGGCCACGGCGACCCGCATCCGCGAGCGCTATGACCTGACGCGTGATCAGACCGGCGCGCAGACCCTCGCGGCGGAGCTGGCCCTGAGCTCCGACCAGGTGCTGATCGGCGACCCCGAGGCGTTCGCCGCACGGCGGGCGGCCGTGTTCGCCCGCGGCCGAATCCAGCGCTAGGCCGGTTACCAACCCTGATTCGGCCGAGCTGGTACCCGAGCTTGAACAACCAGGCCTTATCGCTAGGTCGACGCGGGCTTCTCGGTTCGCTAAGGAGGCCGGGCGGCGGCTGAGCCGGATCACCCGGCCAGCAAGACGCCGAGAAACAAGGCGGCCAGCGCCGACACGCCGGTGAGCGCGCCCGAGACCGCGAGGGTCCTGGCTCGACGTGCGCGGGCGTGCACGGCCGCGGTGACACCGGAGAGACCGACCGCCACCAGCTTGATAATCAGCGTGACGCGGTAATCCGCATGGTGGCTGATCTGCGCCGACACGGCGGCGATGTTCCAGATGCCGGTGACGATGAGGACGGCGAACGCCACCGAGGCGACCTGATTGAAGCGGCGGGCGGCCGCTTTCGGTACCTCGGCTCCGTACCGGCGCAAGACCGGGACCAGGGCGGCCAGGGTGAGCTGGCCGCCTACCCAGAGGGTCGCCGCGAGCACGTGCAGGAACAGCCGGACCGTGTCCCAGCTGACGGCAAGCATCTTTCCCTGATCCTTCTGCTGGCCGACTCGGCCCGAACGGCCCGCCGACCGTTATCCCGGCGCGTCCTTGACCTCGGTCACGAGCTGCCCGGACCGGTCATGGTGATCTCGTGAGGCGCCCGGGCGGGATGGATTGTGTCATGCCAGCGTCGCTGGCGGGCAGGTGGGGCCGCGGGGTGGCCCCGCCGGGCGAAGTGGTGTACATCGCAGCCACCAGCACCGCCCCTTTCGGCGTATTGGCGTATACCAGCGATTGCGGTCGCGCGAGGTCGAGGGCCGGTCTGCCCAGGACCGTGGCCCGGTAATAGGACACGTTGAGGTAATGGACCCCGGCGCGCCGACGGGCGTGACCGGCCGATAGCCGGCCGCCCGGGCGACGGCCAGGCTCGGGTCTGACGTGTTTCCTAAGAGGCCTCGGGTTCTTTACGCGGACGCTAGGCCGAGCCAGGCTGCCGCCGCGCTGCTTGCAGTGTCCGCAGCGCGCGGCGGCGGTCGCCGTGATAAAGCCATCCGCGAGCCAGTTCTATGCGGTAGTGAACCGCCGGCTGTCCACGCCCCTGGCCCACAGCCAGACCCGCTCGACGCCATGCGACAGCAGCTCGGCCGCCGTCGCCGCGCACGGGGCGAGCGTCCGGTTCGCCGCGTTGTGGATCCAGCGCAGCCGCCGCCAGCACAGCGCCTGTCCCGCCGGGCCGGTGTGGTAGGCCCGGGCGTAGGCGGGCATGTCTGTCGCATAGACGGCCACGACTGGCAGGTGCAGCCGCCGGGCGGCCGTGCCGGCGCCGGCCCCCAGGATGAACGGGCCGGCCAGATGCACCACACTATGAGTGACATTTCCGGTGCGCAGACGCCCGCGCTACCACAGGTTGTGCTGGGCGGCGATGGGGTCGCCGGGCCATTCGTGCATGCTCGCCAGGTTGTCGCGGGCGGGGAACCTGGCCGCAGCCGGGCCGTCGGCGAAGGCCCGCAGCAGGTTGGCGGTGACCCGCCGGGTGAATCGCCCCGTGCGCTGGCTGGTGCCGTAGCCGATGGGACCGCTGAGGGCCCGGACCCAGCGCATGGTCCCGGCGTTGAACACCCCCGCCCCGCCGGCGTGGGTGTAATACGCGGAGTCGGCGTAGCTGTGCACGCCGCGGCAGGTCAGCGGCGAGTGCGAGAGGACCTCGATCGGCCGCTGCACCGGGTAGCCGGGGTTGACCCGGTCGTACTCGACGCCGACCAGGCCGGGGAAGCTGGTGCCCTGGCGGGCGCCCGTGCCCGCGAAGATCCACGCGTCGGGGCGGGCGACGACGTAGGCGGCCGAGGCGGGGTTCGACTCATACAGCGTTCCGGTGAGCGACGATTCGGGGTCGGGGTGCGGCGGCTCCCGCCAGTCGCTGGTGACCAGCGCGTTGTCCTTGCCGTACAGCGGATCCTGGAGGTAGCTCGTCTTGTAGCAGATGATCAGGCGCCGGGCGCCCAGCCTGGTGCCCGCCAGCCGGGTGCGCCGGAACATCGCGTTCGCGCCGAGGAAGGCGACGTTGACGCCCACGTTCCTGGCGGCGGTGACGTGCGCCCGCTCCGGCGGCGACCAGTACTCGTCGTGGCCGGGCGACAGCAGCGCGCTGGCTCCGGCCAGCAGGCCGGGGTCGGCGTCCATGTCCATGCTGGTCTCGTAGGCCAGCGGCACGCCGAGCCGCTCGGCTAGCGCTATGAGCTTGCGCTCGTGGGTCAGGAACATGAAGGCGCCATCGGCGTCGTAGGGCCGGTCGAGGCTGACGGCCAGCGACCGGCTGCCGTAGTCGGCAACCCCGCCCGGCCCGTTGTACAGGTCGTAGCCGCCCCACGTGTTGTAGGCCTGCCAGGTTTCCACGCAGTTCTTCATGACGACCCGGCCGGCGGTGCTCGCCGAGCGGATGGTCAGCGGGACATACCGCTGCGCGCCGGACTCGGCGTCCAGCCGCAGCAGGTAGGAACCCTCGGGCCAGTCGTGGGTCGGCACGGTGAGCGAGGACCCCCAGTCCGTCGTGACGGTGTTGTCCGGATGCTCGACGATCGCCGTGCCCTGCCGACGGCCGGGCACGCTGGCGGACTTCCAGATCAGCCGGGCCAGGTCTCCGGCGTACCAGCCCATCCGGAAGGCGAGCACGCGAAACGACCGCGCGGTAGTCGACACGAACAGCGGAACCGGCTCGCCCGCCAGCACGCTGGCCCGCCCGGCATAGCCCATGATCGCGTCGGCCGACCCGAGGTGCCGGATCTCCCAGGCCGGATCGCCGGGCCGCGCGTTCTCCGCCACCTTCCGCCGCCCGACCGGCTGAGCCGCCCCACCGGCCTCGGAGCGTCCTGCGGCAGAGCGCGGGGCCCCGGAGTTCCCGGCGAGCTCGGCGGCCGCGACGACGGCGCCCGGAATGGCGACAGCCGCCGCCGCGGCACCGAGAAAGACCCGTCGGCTGTGGGAGCGAGGATGCTGTCTCACCTGACGAGCATGGCCCGCCAGCGCCGCCAGCCGGTTAACAGTTGGCCATAACTTGCCCGCGGATGTTCGGGGCGAAGCGAGCGGTCCGGCCAGCGCCGCGCCGATGAATTCGCGGCGGCCGGGTCGTCTAGCTACCGAAAGGTCGATCCGTTCGACCCGTCCTGGGACGAGGGCTGCACGAGCTGCACGGCGGGGGTGGCCGCGCCGCCGCCCCACGCCCGGCGGTCCCCGACTTCTCGTCCTGAGCCGCCGGAGCGGCGGGGCAGCGGACCGCCGCGGCATAATTCCTCGCCGGCTGTCGATCTGGGCCACGGTCGGCCCGCTCCCCGACTGACTGGCGGCCGGGTTCGCAGTGATCGACACCTGGGTCACCTACGCCGCGACATCGCCCACGAGTGAGCCTCGCTCTCCGTCGGTCAAGGCTGAGCGGCTCCGTTCATGATCACCCGGCTTTCTCAGTCGTGGCGACTGAGAAAGCCGGGTGATCATGATTCAGGCGGCCGGGGCTGCCGGTCGGATGGCTAGTGGCGGGGGGATGTGCGGGGTGTGTCGCTTTCGAGCGGGATAGCGAAGAACGGTGAGCGCAGGGCGAACCGGGCGGCGAGCATGAGGATCAGGCCGGCGCCGACGATGGCGGCTAGCGACCAGACCTGTGCGCCGGGTGCGGCCTGGATGGACCTGGCGAGGATCCAGGCCAGGAACACGGCGGCGGTCAGCGGCAGGATGCCCAGGACGACCGCGTCCCAGGCGCTGGCGAGGATGCGGCGGCGGTAGTACACGACGGTGGCCAGGGCAGTGAGGATATAGAACGCGCCAAATAGCAGGCCGCTGACGTTCACGACATCGTCGAACGCGTTCTGCACCGAGGTGGCCAGCAGGTACACCCAGGTCACGGCGACCAGGACCACGCCCACCAGGACGCTGGCGGCGACCGGGGTGCGGAACCGGACCGACACGTTTGCTAGCGACTGCGGCAGCGTCCGGTAGCTGGCCATGCCGTAGATGATCCGGGCGGTGAGCACGATGCTGGTGCCGGTCGCCGCGATCACCGACAGGGCCAGCGCCAGGGCCATCACCTTGGCCCAGCCCGGCCCGCCCAGTGCCCCGGCCGCGTAGACCAGCGCCGATGTCGAGTGGGCTTGCAGCCGGGATGGTGACACCACGCCTTGCAGTCCCGTCAGGGCCAGCACGTAGATGACGGTGAGCACGGCGACGGCGATGACGGCGGCGCGGCCGGGGTTAACGCGACGGTGCTTCACTTCCTCGTTGACGTACAGGGTGCCGTCCCACCCGCTGTAGATGAACACCGCGATCAGCAGTCCGGCGGCGGGACTGCCGCGGCCGCCGATCCCGGCCGGGCTGAGCCAGCCCGCGCTGGCGTGGAAGGTGCCGGGGTGGTGGCCGAGCACGACGGCCAGTCCGGCGATGGCGAACCCGGTCAGGATGACGTACTCGATCACGGCCATGCTGACCTGCGTCCGGGCAGTGATCCGGATCCCGGCGACCGCGATGAGCAGCATGGCCACCGAGACGCCCGTGGCGATCCAGATGTCTGGCCATGGCCCGGCCGGTCCCGCACCGAACACGGCCAGGACGGACGGCCCCAGCACCTCCACGCCGGAAACCGCTCCGGTGACGTACCCGGCGATCATCAGCCATCCGGTGAGGAACCCCAGGTACGGGCTGATGGCCCGGCCAACCCACTCGAAGGAGGCGCCGCAGTTGGCGTTCCACATGTTCAGCCGCCGGTAAGCGTTGGCGATGATCAGCATCGGGACCGCGGTCAGGATGATGACCGGCCCGCTGCCGTAGGCGGTCGCGGCGGCTAAGGCGGCGAGGGTGAGGCCGACCGACACTCCGGGCGCGGACGACGCCATGCCGATCACGGTGTCCTGCGCGACCCCGATCGCGTCGGGCTCCAGCCGGGCGGCGGGGACGGCGGGAGCTCCCGTGACGGCGGCGGAATGACCTGTCATCTTGCTCTCCTGAATGGGGGTAACGGACTGCGGGGGGCGACGGGCGTGGCGCTGGTCCGGGCAGCACAAAGAGCGCTGCGGACGTGGTACGGGCCTGATGGGCCCGGCTGATGGCGGGCCGGGGGATCAAGGGGGTCCGGGTGCCATCGCCATGGCTAGATCATTCCGGGAAAGAGAGAGCATGTAAAGCTATTAGAGCATTGATGGCTATATCTCATGCGTTCGAGCAGCTCAGGACGGGAGGATAGATCCGGGGCTCGAGGACGCGGCGCCGGCGCTCCTGGAGCTGGGCCTGCGCTCCTGGAGCTGGGCCTGCGCGTCAGCCCTGGGGGGTTGTGATATCAGTCAGCGCAGTGGTGTATCCGGTGACCTCTCCGCCCGCCAGCGTGCGGAAAGAGTTGCCGTACTGGCCTACGATCCGCGAGTGCGGCGACTGGCGCCCCGGTACCGGCGAGGTTGCACGGTCAGACCTGGCAGCCGACGGCCCACGCGGTAGCACTGACCTCCGCCGGCCCGCCGGTCAGCAGGTGCCGGCAATGCTCGCGTAGCGCTGTGCGCTGCTCCGCGGCCAGGGATGCCACGTACGCACCGGCCGGGCCGACTCCGAGCGTGAACGGCTCCCACCACTGCTCGAATGAGTCGTGCCGCACGCGGACGGTCAGGGGCACGGCCCACGCCCGGCCGAGGCCGGCCTGCCCGAGGAGCCTGGCCAGATCGCCTTCCCCGACGCCGGCCAGCCCTGACTCCCCGTCTGCCGAGGGATCGAGCTCGCGCGCCGCCCGCCAGAACAAGGCCAGGGGGCCGCGATCGCCCGCGTGATCCCAGACGCATGCCGCGACGGTACCGCCGGGACGGGTGACCCGGCCCATCTCGCGCAGGCCCGCCACCGGATCAGCCATGAAATGAACGACCAGCTGCGCCAGGACGACATCAAAGGCGCCGGCGGGAAAGGGCAGGTGCTCAGCGGCTGACAGCCTGACATCGACCTCGGGCAGGCGCTCCCGCGCCGCGGCAGCGAACGACTTCGACGGCTCCACCGCGCAGACCGCATCCGCCCCGAGTCGCCTGACCAGCTCGGCTGCCAGCGCGCCAGGACCGCAGCCGACATCCAGCGCCCGTTGCCCGCGGGCAACTCCGGCCTGCTCAGCGAACAGCGCTGCCAGCGGCTCGGAGTATTTCCCCATGAACCGCAGGTAAGCGTCCGCGCTGACATCAAAGAACACCTCGCCAGCTTACCCGCCGATACCCGGCCACACGGCCGGTAGTCACGCGGCTGGATCCCCCCGTACCCGGCTTGGCGCCCGAGTACGATCCCATCTCGCCGGGTCCAGGCCGACGCGGTATCAGCGGGGCGGCTCGGACATCCAGACGTTGAACCTGATTTTCCGAGTGTTCATCGGAGGAGTCGTCAGGGGGTGCTCATCCCCAGTGCTGCGCAGGTCCATGACCTGCCTCATGGGGCCGCCGAAGCGGATGAGCTGCTCTGGCCCGCTGGCCAGGAGCACCGGCCTGCGGCCGGCCCGCCGGATGCCGTTGGCCACGACCTCCTCCGCGGCGAGCGGCGGGTGGCCGAGGCGCGCCACCGGAACGCCGCACATCCCCCGGACCACCTGGGCGAGCCGGTTAGCCGTCCCGGCATTGACAATGACGACCGATGCGTTGCGCGGGATCGCCGCGCACAGGCCGTTGACCGCCGCGATCTCGCCCCGGTAGGTGGCCTTGGCCGCGAGCCCGACCGCGGCGGGCTCGACGCCGAGCGGGCCGCCGTCCCGGTGCGTCAGTCCGAACGTGGTGCTCGCGGCCGGCAGTACCAGGGCCGCTGCGAGGAACGCGGCCACGCCGCCGACGGCTCCCCGGCGCCAGCCCCGCCGCCGGAGCCAGTCCAGGAGCCAGGCCGATGCCCAGCTGGCCAGCAGGATGAAGCCCGGCAGGACGGCGGGCACGAGCCTGCGACTTGCCCAGGGCTGGTCCGGGGTGATCGCCGGACGGTACAAGGTCAGCACGATGATCCAGGCGAAGGTCATCAGGGGCAGCGTCCACGCTGGCGCGCGGCCCCGCAGGCACCGGCGCGCGAGCAGCGCGGCCCCGAGCGTGCCGAGCACCACGGCCGGCACGCCGATGTACCAGAACACCCAGCGCAGGCTGATCTCGTAGTAGACGCGTGACGGGTCGACCGGCAGGTGATCAGCCCGCTGGAAGGCGGCCATCACCCGCAGGTCCAGCGGGGTCAGCCGGCCGTGCACGGTCTGGACCCACGGGCGGACGAAGAACCCGGTCATCACGGCGAAGGCCAGCCCCGTCACGACATTGGGCAGCCATGCCCCGCGCACCTGCGGCAGGCCCCGGCGCCACCACAGCGCCACGGCGACGCCGGTGGCCGCCAGCACGGTCACCGCCGCCAGGATGAGGGGGATCAGCGAACTGCTGATGCTGGCCAGGTACGGCCGGGACAGGACCACGCCGTCCACGACGCCGTAACTGGCGCCGGCTACCGCGCCAGCGAGCAGCGGGAGCGCCTGCGGCCGCCGGCCCACCAGCAGCAGCCCGCAGTAGGGGATGAGCGGCAGCATGTCGCTGGCCGCGTCGATGCGCACCAACAGGGTCACGCCGAGGGCCAGGCCGCCCAGCGCCGCGGTGACCCCGGTAACCCTGGGCCTGACCCCGTCGGCGGCCAGGGAGTCGATGACCAGGCACAGGCCGCCCAGGAACAGGATCTGAGCCGCCGGCTCGCTATAGGTTGACCGGCTGGTGAACTGCTCGGGCAGGGCGAGCGCGAGGACCAGGCCGCCCAGCGGAGCCCACCGCGGGCCGACGAGCCGGGCGACCAGCCCGCCGAAGGTGAGCACTGCGCAGGCCCCCAGCAGCGGCGCCATCGCCACCGCCGCGCCCACGCCTCCGGCCCAGAACCCGCCCGCGAGGATCATCGGCAGCCCCGCCATGAACTGCGGGACGAGGCCATCGCCGACCCGGTAGAACGCGGAACTATAGAAGTGCAGGCCCTGGACGCCGCCGAACGCCGCGGCATCTTGCGGGATCGGAAGTGAGCCGTGGCGCGCGATCCAGTTCCCGAACTGGATGTAGGACGCCGGATCGCGCGTCACGATGAGCTGCTCGGAGTGGTAGATCATCTGGTCGACGCCGAAGGCCACCGCCACCGCGACCAGGGCCGCCACCGCCCACCAGGACGTAGCCGCGCTTCCCGGCCTGCGCGCCGACGTCAGGCCCAGCGCCCGGCCCGGGATCCAGCGCAGGCCGACCACGACGAGCAGGGCCGCCAGCGGCACGGAGATCACCAGCGTGAGCACCGGCGTGAACAGGCCCAGGAGCAGCAGCGGCAGCCCGGCCAGCAGCCAGGCCAGCATCAGGAGCGCGGGCAGCACGGTGAGCCGCCCGAGCAACCGCCCGGCGGCATCCGCTGACCCGGCCGGCCGGCCGCCGCCGGCCGCCGCCGCAGGCGAACCGGCGGACGCGGTCCTGGCCGCGGAACTCATCCGATGACCTCCTGAGAACGCGAGCTGCCGTGCTTGAGCACCCCGAGCACGCTGCAGACAGACGCACGAGGAGTTTGCCAGAATTAGACCATTGCTATGCCAGCGCGCGAGCTGCCTATCCCAGGCGCCCACCCTAAGCCGGCCGTTAACCTCGATGCGGGACGGCACGGGTCACCGGCGGCACTCGGTCGTGTTTGTACTAGTTCTGGCCCTGCAGGAAAACGAGGCATCAGCGTCCCAGCCTGGGCCGGGGATCCGAACCACTCAGGAAATCGTCAGTTCCAGATGCCGGTGACGGGCTGGGCGGTGCTGGCGTGGGCGAGGGGGGGCAGCCGGTAGAGGGACTCGAGGGTGCGCAGGACGTTGTAGTGGGTGATGGGCTGGGCGAAACGGCCGTGGCGGACCATCTGGCCAGCGAAGATCGTCGCGATCTGGTTGCCAGGGCTGTCGTCGTTCTCGTCCCAGGTCACGATCAGCAGGCTGTGGTGCGTCATCGCCCACGCGGCGTAGCCGCCTAGGTTGGCCCGCAGCCAGGCGTCGCCCGCGGCGACCGGGCAGTCGTGCATGTCATGGCACAGGTTCGGGATGACGAAGGACACCGTCGGCAGCCGCGCATAGTCCCCGGCCGCCATCGCGGCGGACGGGGCGGCGGCGGGGAAGCGCGAGAACTGCCGGCTGTCGGCGGCCGGCACGTTGCTGAAGTCGGCCCACGGCACGTGCTTGCGCACGTAGTCACCGCTGGCGCACACGCTCGACCCGGTGGCGGGCAGATCCTCGGAGTACCCGGCGAAGGTCTGGCCCGCAGCGATCAGCTGCGCGGCGAGGTTGCCGGTGGTGAAGCGGTGCGGGCAGCTATCGTCGGGGATTCCCTGCGTGCTGCCGGAGAAGAGAGCCAGGTAGTTGGGCTGGCTGGGGTGGGTGACCGCGCGGGAGTCGGTGAACAGCGCACCGACGCTGGCCAGCCGGCTGATGTAGGGCGCCTGCGGACTGCCGATCACCTGGCCGTAGGAGTGGTTCTCCAGTATCACCACCACGGTGTGCGCGGGCGCGGCGGCCACCGCCGGCGCACTTCCGGACGGCGGGGCACTTCCGGACGGCGGGGCACTTCTGGACGGCGGAGCAGAGGCTGACGGCGACGAGGCGGGAGTTCCTGAGCTACACGCGGCGCCGCCGAGCACCAGCGCCGCGACGATCATCAGGGGCCGGGCAGCTAGCAGCGCCCGCGGCCCGACGTGGGAACGCACAGCCACCGACCCTACCGGAGCTGACGTGGCCACCTTCATGCGCGACGTGGCCTTCCGCGCGACGCCGCCTCCGGCGCGACAAGGCCGGCGGCGCATGATGGGAGCGTGCACTTCTACGATGAGCGGGTCCTGCCGCGGATCATCAACCTCGCCTGCGACAACAGGCAGTTCGCGACGCTGCGGCGCCGGGTCTGCGCAGGCCTGGCCGGGCACGTCGTGGAGATCGGCTTCGGCTCGGGCCTCAACGTCCCCTTCTACCCGCCGGCCGTTACCCGGGTCGCCGCCGTCGAGCCGTCCGGCCTCGGCTGGAAACTAGCGGGCCGGCGGATCGCGGCGGCCGGCATCCCGGTGCAGCGGGCGGGCCTGGACGGCCAGTCGCTGTCCTTCGCGGACGCCAGCTACGACGCCGCGCTGTCCACCTGGACGCTGTGCACCATCCCCGACCCCGCTGCCGCGCTGCGTGAGGTCCGGCGCGTCCTGAAGCCCGGCGCGGCCCTGCACTTCGTCGAGCACGGACTGGCCCCCGACGAGTCGGTGCGCCGCTGGCAGCGCCGCCTCGACCCGCTGGAGCAGCGGCTGGCCGGCGGGTGCCGCTTCACCCAGCCCATCGCCGAGCTGCTGACGACCGCGGGGTTCACCATCACGCAGATCGACGTCTTCTACCAGAAAGGCGTCCCGAAGTTCACGGGCGCCTACTCCCTCGGGACCGCGGTGTCCCCTTAGCCGGCACAGTCCCCTTAGCCGGCGCCGACCATCTTTTCTCCAACCTAGTCGGATAGGCCAGCACCGCCCAGGCTCCAGGAGCACCGTTGTGACAGACGCGCAGCCGTTCGCCATCGTTGTCTTGCTGACCGCCGCGGTCGGGCTGGTCGCGGTACTGTCGAACCGGCTGACTGAACGGGTGAAGATCCCCTCGCCCGTGCTGGTCCTGGTCGGCACCGCCCTGGCGGTCAACCTCATTCCTGCCCTGCACGCTCCGCCGCGGCAGGCGGTGGAGCGGGTGGTCACCATCGCCCTAGTCTGCATCCTGTTCGACGGCGGGATGCAGATCGGCTGGTCGCGGTTCCGCTCCGCGGCTGGGCCCATCACCATCGTGGGCCTGGCGGGAACGCTGCTGACCGTGGCCGCGGCGGCGCTGCTGCTGCACCTCGCGTTCGGGCTGGCCTGGTACGTCGGCGTGCTGGTCGCCACCGCGGTGGCGCCGACGGACCCGGCCGTGGTGTTCTCGGTTCTCGGCCAGCGGGAGGTAGCCGGCCGCAGCGGCATCATCCTGAAAGGCGAATCGGGGGCGAACGATCCGGTCGGCATCGCGCTGATGGCCAGCCTGATCAGCGCGGGCGCCCTCAGCGCGGGCGCGTTCGCCGCGGTCGGTGCCGATTTCCTGCTGCAGATGGGCGTCGGCGCGGCGGTCGGCATCGCGGGCGGCGGCGCGCTGCTGTGGTTCATGCGCCGGGTGCCGCTGCCCAGCGAGGGCCTGTATCCGCTGCGGACGCTGGCCAGCGCGCTGCTGCTGTTCGCGATCGCCACGCTCGCCCGCGGATCGGGGTTCCTGGCGGTCTTCGTGGCCGGCATCGTGCTGGGCGACGGGCGCGCACCCTACAAGCGGGAGATCGAGCGGTTTCACTCGGCGCTCGCCAGCCTCGCCGAGATCGTCGCCTTCGTCACCCTGGGCCTCACCATCGACCTAGCCGTGCTCACCCGCACCGACGTGTGGATCCCCGGCCTGGTGCTCGGCGTGGTGCTCGCGCTGGTCATCCGGCCCGTCCTGGTCGGACTGTGCCTGATCCCCGCCGGGCTGAAGCGCAACGAGCGCGGCTTCGTGCTGTTCGCCGGGCTCAAGGGCGCCGTCCCGATCCTGCTGGGCACCTTCCTGCTGGCCGCCCATGTCCCCGCTGCCCAGCGCCTGTACGGCATCATCGCGGTGGTCGTCGTGTTCTCCGTCGGCGTGCAGGGCAGCCTGGTCCCGGCGGCCGCCCGGCTGCTGCGGATGCAGATGCGGGCTATCGAGCCCGAACCCTGGGCGCTCGGGGTGCGGCTGCGGGACGAGCCCACCGGGGTGCACCAGCTCACGATCAGGGCCGGCTCGCCCGCGGACGGCGCCACCATCGACGAGCTGGCCGGCCTACCCGGCGACGCCTGGGTCAGCTTCGTCGTCCGAGACGGCCAGCTCGTCCCCATCACCGGCGACACCCGGCTGCGGCCCGGCGACGACGTGCTGGTCCTGGCCGAACCCGACCTGCGCGAGAGGCTGATCACGGCCTTTGAAGGCCCGTTACCGCGGTGATCGCGCGCAGCCGGATCCGGGGCTCATCGGCGGGGGCCAGTTCGGGGACGTCGGCCGCCTTCGCCATCGACGCCCCGTACCGGGCGGCCAGCGGCGTGGCCGAGATGCCGTGCAAGACGACCGACAGCAGGATCGTCCAGGTCGCGACCTCCACCAGCGTGGCGCCGGCACCGCTGCGCTCGAATTCATCCAGGGCGATGAGCGTGAACACCACCGATGCCAGGCCGCGCGGGCCGAACCAGCCCATGAACGCCAGGGTGGCGCCGCGCAGGCGCAGCCCGATCAGCGAGATCGCGACCGGCACCATCCTGATCACCGTGAGGCTCGCCGCCGCGTAGAAGATGGGCCGGGCCGAGATACCCCGGGTGAACAGCTCGCCCACGAACAGCGCGCCGAAGATCGACCACACCAGGAAGGAGGCCGACAGCCCGACCGTGTCGGTGAACTCGCCCTGGGTCGCCAGGCTCCCGCGGGTCGCGGCGCCGAACAGCAGTCCCCCGGCGAAGGCCGCCACGAACCCGTTCCCGCCGATCGCCACCGAGCCCTCGTAGGCGAGCAGCGCGAGCGCCAGGATGGCGATCTGCTGGGACACCTGCCCGGTCCAGCCGCGGTCCCGGGCCAGTGCCAGCAGTTTCCCGCCGCCGTACCCGACGACGATCGCCGCGACGATCGCCAGCCCGATCTGCTTGAGGGCCTCCAGGCCCCACGCGCGATCCCCGATCCCCTCCTGCGCGGCGGCCACCGCGACAAACAGGGTGACGACCGGCGTGACGATGCCGTCATTGAGGCCGCTCTCCACGTTGAGGGCCCGGCGGATGCGGGCCGGCACGGCGCGGTTGGTGACGACCGCCATGCCCAGGGCCGCGTCGGTGGGCGCGAGGATCGTCGCTACGAGGGCGGCCAGGGCCCAGTCGACCCCGGGCAGCAGGTAGTGAGCCAGCAAGGTTCCCGCGAGGACAGTGAGCGGCAGGCCGATGAACAGCAGCCGGCCCGGCATCCTCGCGTCGTCGCGGACGTCGCTCAGCCGGACAGTCGAGGCATCGGCGAACAGCAGGAGGGTCAGCGTCAATTCCGTGATGGTGCGCATCGTCTCGCTGCTGAGCGAGAACGGGACGATCCCCAGCCCGGCCGGGCCCAGGATCGCGCCGGCGGCGACAAACACCATCGGCGCCGTAATCCACCAGCGGTCGAGCCTGGACGCGACGAGCGTGTAGGCGACGAATATGACGGCCAGGGCGGTGAGCCCGCTCACCTGGCTCGCACCGTCAGGTCTCCTCGCTGACTTCCAGCCTGCCGGAGCGGATCGCCTCGGTGAACGCCTGGAAATCCAGCTCGTTCTGGTCGGCGTACCGGGTGCAGAAATCGGCGATCGCGTCATCGAACTCCCGGCCGTCGCCCAGGTAGGCGGCGAGGGCGACCGGATCGCCCGAGCGGGCATGGGCACGCGCGAGCGTCCAGCCGCAGATGCCGGCGTAGAAGGACATCCCCTCGGGCAGCATGGCCTCGACGGCGACCGAGCCCTTCATGTCCCTGAGCTGGCGCCAGTAGTAGTAGTACCCGGGCTGCGCCCCGGTGCTCCAGCCCAGGAAGATATCGCTGGACGCCTGCATCTTGCGCTGCCCCTGCACGACGCGCTCGCCCGGGTTCCGGAATTCGCTGGGCGGCAGGTGGTCCTCCAGCACCGAGTCCGACGCCTCCTTGACCTGGAGGAACAGCGGGTCATTCTCGTCGCGGCCCTGGAACAGGGCGATGAACGCGCGGGTGCCGACGCTGCCGACCCCGACCACCTTGCGGGCCATGTCGACGAGCTTGAAGCGCTTGAGCAGGTCCTGGCGATCGGCTTCGAGGGTGTCGAGGTACTGGGCGAACTGGTCGCTGATGACCTGCTCCAGCCCGGCGGCGGGGATGCCGTACATGTCGGCCAGGTCCCGGGCGGGCACCACGATCGGCGGCTGGCTCACGATCCGGTACTGGCCGTCGGCCACCTCGGCCAGCTTGGACAGGGCCTGCAGGCTGTCGCGCTCGTGGGCCTTCGCGCGCATCTTCCTGGCCCTCTTCACGGCCTTCTTCGCCTTCTGGGCCTTCCCCTTCGACGTCGCGACGTCGGCCGCCGCTTGCTTGATGCCCTTCGCGAGGTCGTTCTCGGACAGCCGCGAGTACCAGACATTCATGGTGGGCATGCCCGCGAAGCCGGCCATCGCCGTCCGGTACGCGGCGACCGAGTCCGCCGCCACCGACCGGGCCTGCGCCGGGCTGAAGCCGTTGTTGCGCGCGGCGATCGTGAAGCTCGCGGCCATCCGCTGCACGTCGTACTCGAACGGTCCCGGCAGCGTCTCGTCAAAGTCATTCAGATCGAACACGAGCGTCCGCTCGGGCGATGCGAACAGGCCGAAGTTCGACAGATGCGCGTCACCGCAGAGCTGAACGCTGAGTCCCGAGCGCGGCGTCGACTCCAGGTCGGCCGCCATGATCTTGGCCGTGCCCCGGTAGAACGTGAGCGGCGACACTCCCATCCGGCCGTGCCGGACGGGCACCAGGTCGGGGTCACGGGTCTTGTCCTGCTCCTCCAGCAGCGCGACCGGCTCCCGGCCATGCGCCGGAGTCCAGCCCTCATGGCTGGCAGGCGGCACCTTCGTCCTGGCCTCCCGCCCGATTTCCTGCCGCTGCCCAAGACTGAGGTAGCCGGCGTCCTCACTCACTACGGCCTGTCCTGCTTTCCCCTGAGCAGCCATTGCATGAGTGTTCCCTGGCGGCCCGGGGCGCGCCTCACCCGCGCGGGGTGATCGCGGGGTGATCGCGGGGTGATCGCGGGGTGATCGTTACCAGGGGCCGTAGCCGCTGTTGGCGGCTCGCAGGGCGCCGACATAGCCGGCCCGCTCGTAGGCCTCCTCATCGGCGCCGAGGGGAACGCTGAGCAGGCCGCGCACGTCGTCCACGCCGCTGAATCCCTTGCGGGTCAGCCAGGCCGACAGCCCGTCCAGCAGCACGCCGGCGTGCCGCGGGCCATGGCGCAGCAGCGCCGACGCCGTCATGACGACGTCCGCGCCCGCCAGCAGGTAACTGGCCACGTCGGCCGCGTCGGCCACGCCCGTGGTGGCGGCCAGGGCAGCGCGCACCCGCTGGCGCAAGATGGCGATCCAGGTCCGCGGCAGCCGGGCCTCGGCTGGGTGCGACAGGCTCACGCCCGGCACCACCGATATGGTCTCCGGGTCGATGTCGGGCTGCAGGAACCGGTTGAACAGGACCAGCCCGTCGGCTCCGGCCCGGTCCAGCCGCTGGGCCATCTCGCCAGTCGAGCTGAAATGCGGGCTCAGCTTGACCGCCACCGGCACGGTCACCTCGGCCTTGACCCGGCTGAGCACGTCGACGTACCGCTGCTCGACGTCGCGGCCGGGGATATTCGGATCGCCGGGAACGTAGTAGATGTTCAGCTCGATCGCCGCCGCGCCCGCGTCCTGCATGGCCCGCGCGTAGCCGGTCCACCCGCCGGGGGTGACGCCGTTCAGGCTGCCGATGAGCGGGACGTCCACGGCGGCCGCGCCCCGCTCCAGCAGGCTCAGGTAGGTGCGGGGCCCCGGGTCGGCCTCGACCTCCGCGGGGAAGTACGACAGTGCCTCGGGGAAGCTGTCGGCCCCGGCATCGGCCAGCCGCGCGTTCCGGGCCGCCTCCGCGCGCACCTGCTCCTCGAACAGGGAGTACAGGACGACCGCGCCGACGCCCGCGTCGGCCAGCCGCGCGATGCCGTCGACCGTCTTGGACAGCGGGGACGCGGAGGCCACGAGCGGATTGCGCAGTTGCAGGCCCAGGTAACGGGTCGAGAGATCCATTAACGATCCTTCCGCGCGTCGGCCGGGAACCGCCGGGCGCCGCGAGTGGCCATCTCCTCGTAGGTGTCCCAGCGCTGATCGACCGCCTGCTGGGCCAGGGCGCCCAACCGCTCGGCCTCGGCCGGATCGGTGTGGGTGAGGGTCCGGTAGCGCAGCTCGCGCTGGGTGTAGTCGGTCAGTCGGATGCGCGGCCGCGGCGAGTCGAGCAGGAACGGGTTACCGCCGGCCGCGCGCATCATCGGGTCATAGCGGATCAGCGGCCAGTATCCGCTGGCCACGGCCCGGTACTGCTGGTCGAGCCCGGTCCGCATCTCGATGCCGTGCGCGATGCAGTGACTGTAGGCGATGACCAGGGAGGGTCCGTCGTAGGCCTCGGCCTCGCGGAAGGCGCGCAGCGTCTGCTGCGGATCGGCGCCCATCGCGACCCTGGCGACGTACACGTAGCCGTAGGCGATCGCCTGCAGGGCGATGTCCTTTTTCGGCACCGTCTTCCCGGCCGCGGCGAACTTGGCCACGGCGCCGAGCGGCGTCGCCTTGGACGACTGCCCGCCGGTGTTGGAGTAGACCTCGGTGTCGAGCACCAGCACGTTCACGTTGCGGCCGCTGGCCAGCACGTGGTCCAGGCCCCCGGAGCCGATGTCGTAGGCCCAGCCGTCCCCGCCGACGATCCACACGCTGCGCCGGACCAGGTGATCCACGACGCTGCTCAGGTCGGCGGCCAGCGGTCCGTCCAGCTCGCGCAGGCGCGCCATCAGCTCCGCCACCCGCTCGCGCTGGCTGGCCAGCTCGGACTCGCGCAGCTGCGGCGCGCCCAGGATGGCGTCGGCGAGCTCGGCGCCGACCGCGTCCCTGAGCTCGGCGAGCCGCTTGCGGGCCAGGTCGGTGTGCCGGTCGGCGGCGAGCCGGAAGCCGAGGCCGAACTCGGCGTTGTCCTCGAACAGCGAGTTAGACCAGGCCGGCCCGCGGCCGTTGGCGTCGGTCGTCCAGGGCGTGGTGGGCAGGTTCCCGCCGTAGATCGACGAGCAGCCGGTCGCGTTGGCGACCATCAGCCGGTCCCCGAACAGCTGCGACAGGACCTTGAGGTAGGGCGTCTCGCCGCAGCCGGCGCAGGCCCCAGAGAACTCGAACAGCGGCTGCAGGAACTGCGTGCCGCGTACGGTACCGAAGTCCACCCGGGCCCGGTCGGCGGGCGGCAGCGTCTCGAAGAAGGCGATGTTGTCCCGGTCGGCGGCCAGCAGCGGCTCGCGGTCCGCGAGGTTGATCGCCTTGTGCTCCTGGTCGCCGGGCGCCGCGACGGGGCAGGCCTCGACGCACAGCCCGCAGCCGGTGCAGTCCTCCACGTAGACCTGGAGCGTGAAGCGGGCGTCGGGCAGGCCGCGGGCATCCAGCGGCGCGGACCGGAACTCCGCCGGCGCGCCGGCCAGCAGGGCGTCGTCGTAGTAGGTGGACCTGATCACGGCGTGCGGGCAGACGAAGCTGCAGTTGCCGCACTGGATGCACAGGTCGGGGTCCCACAGCGCGACCAGGTCGGAGATGTTGCGCTTCTCGTAGGCGGCGGTGCCGCTCGGGTAGGTGCCGTCGGCCGGCAGCGCGCTGACCGGCAGGTCGTCGCCGCGGCCGGCCATCATCTCGGCGGTGACCCGCTGGACGAACTCCGGTGCGTGCGCCGGCACCACCAGCGGCAGCTCGCGGGCCGACGTCACCTGGCCGGGGACCTTGATCTGGTGCAGGGCCGCCAGGGCGCGGTCGACCGCCGCCTGGTTCCTGGCGACCACCTCGGCGCCGCGGCGGCCGTAGGACTTGGTGATCGAGGCCTTGATGCTGATGATGGCCCGCTCGCGCGGGAGCACCCCGGAGATGGCGAAGAAACAGGTCTGCAGGATGGTGTTGGTCCGCCCGGCCAGCCCGACCTCGCGGGCGATCCGCCCGGCGTCGATGGCGTAGACGTTCACCTGCTTGGCGAGGATCTTCTCCTGAACGGGGCGCGGCAGCGCGTCCCAGACCTCAGCGGGCGACCGCGAGCAGTCCAGCAGCAGCGTGGCGCCGGGCGCGGCCCGGCCCAGCACGTCGACGCGGTCCAGCAGGCCGAAATGATGGCAGCCGACGAAGCTGGCCTGCTGGATGAGATAAGGGGCATGGATCGGCTCGGTCCCGAAGCGCAGATGCGACACCGTCTGCGAGCCCGACTTCTTCGAGTCGTAGACGAAGTAACCCTGGGCGTGCAGGTTCTCCTGCGAGCCGAGGATCTTGATGGTGTTCTTGTTCGCCCCGACGGTCCCGTCCGAGCCGAGGCCGAAGAAGACCGCGCGGATCGTGCCGGGCGGCTCGATATCCAGCGACGGATCATAGGGCAGGCTCGTGCCCGACAGGTCATCGGTGATGCCGATGGTGAACCGGGGCCGCGGCCGCTCGCGGGCCAGCTCGGCGAACACCCCGGCGACCATGCCGGGGGTGAATTCCTTCGATCCCAGGCCATAGCGGCCACCGGTGACCACCGGCATGACCGGACGCTCGCCGTCGGTGTGCGCCTGCGCCAGCGCGGCGACCACGTCCAGGAACAGCGGCTCCCCGCTCGAGCCGGGCTCCTTGGTCCGGTCCAGCACGGCGACCCGGCGGACGCTGGCGGGCAGCGCGTCCAGCAGCGCCCGGACCGGGAAGGGCCGGTACAGGCGCAGCTGCGCCACGCCGACCCGCTCGCCGCGCGCGCACAGGTGGGTCACGGTCTCCCGGACGGTCTGCGCGGCCGAGCCCATCACCACCACGACCCGGTCGGCGTCGGGGTGGCCGCTGTAGTCGACGAGGTGATACTCGCGGCCGACGCGCCGCGCGAGGCTGGTCATCGCGTCCTGCACGGCGTCCGGGACGGCGGCGTAGTACGGATTCACCGTCTCCCGCCCCTGGAAGTACACGTCCGGGTTCTGCGCGGTGCCGCGGATGACCGGCCGCTCCGGGGTCAGCGCCCGCGCGCGGTGCGCTCGGACGAGCTCCGCGGGAACCAGGGCGCGCAGGTCGTCATCGGACAGCAGCTCGATCGTGTTCAGCTCGTGCGAGGTGCGGAAGCCGTCGAAGAAGTGCACGAACGGGATCCTCGAGCGCAACGTCGCCGCGTGCGAGATCAGAGCGAAGTCGTGAGCCTCCTGCACCGAGCCCGCGGCAAGCATCGCCCATCCTGCGCTGCGGCAGTGCATGACGTCGCTGTGGTCGCCGAAGATCGAGAGCGCATGGGTCGCCACGGTCCGAGAGGCCACGTGGAACACGGTCGGCGTCAGCTCGCCGGCGATCTTGAACATGTTCGGGATCATGAGCAACAAGCCCTGTGAGGCGGTGAACGTCGTCGCCAGGGCGCCTTTCTGCAGCGCCCCGTGCAGCGCGCCTGCGGCACCCGCCTCCGACTGCATCTCCACCACCTCGGGCACGGCTCCCCACAGGTTCGGGCGTTCGGCTGAGGACCAGTCGTCGGCGTGCTCTGCCATCGGCGAGGCGGGCGTGATCGGGTAGATGGCGATCACGTCGCTCAACGCGTAGGCGACCCGGGCGGCGGCCTCGTTGCCATCCAGACACGCATGACGCTGGCTCACCTGCTGGCCCCCTTTTCGCGCGTCCCCAATCAAGACTCGGCGCTGGGTCGAGCCTAGGACGCTCTGCAGCGCAGCATCGCCGTGCGCGCCAAGACCGAGCTGGCCGTAGTCCTCGGTCGAGCCGCCGTCGGTCGGTCGCGTCGTGTCCGGTCTCCTGGCGGGCTCGGGAT
>DATKRH010000079.1:0-3951 GCA_035532295.1 Streptosporangiaceae bacterium | reverse complement strand
GAGCAGTGGCTCCTGCTGCACAAGCACGACGACTACAGCGTCGAGGGCTGGAACCCGGAGGACTTCCCGCGATCGGTGCTCAGCGGCCGGACCAACGACGAGGTCAAGGCCGACCCGGAGCGAGTGTGGCGATCGGACCTGCCGGCCGCCGAGGCCTCAGTCCCGGTCGCCGGCTCCGGGCTGACCAGCCCCGGGCTGACCAGCACCGGGCTCACCAGCACCGGGCTCACCAGCACCGGGCTCACCGGATCCGATCACAACGCCGACGCACTCAGCCAGCTCGACACGCTGGGCGCCGCCGGCAGCCTCGACGTCTTCGGCCGCCGGCTGCGCCTCACCAATCTCGACAAGGTGCTTTTCCCGGCACGACCGGGTGAGGAGCCGGTCACCAAGCGCGAGCTGATTCGCTACTCGATCCAGATCGCGCCCGTTATCCTCCCCTACCTCGACGGTCGCGCCCTCAACATGAACCGCTTTCCCGGTGGCGCGCAGGCACCTGGCTTCTGGCAGAAGCAGCTTCCCGAGCATGCGCCCGCCTGGATCGGCCGCTGGGATAACCCGGAGGCCAGCCGGGGAAAGGTGCACACCTACCTAGTCATTAACGAGCCGGCCGCGCTGGTCTGGGCGGCGAACTTCGGCGCGCTCGAATGGCATGCCTGGACCGCGCGCACCTCGGACCAGCACCTGCCGAGCTACGCGCTCATCGACATCGACCCCGGCACGGACACCTCGTGGGCGGACGTGCTGGTCCTGGCGCGGCTGCACCGCGCCGCGCTGGAGCATCTGGGCGTACTGGGCCGGCCCAAGCTCACGGGCAGGCGGGGCGTGCAGATCTGGGTGCCCATCACGGCCGGACCGAGCTTCGAGGACACCCGGGCGTGGGTGGAGCAGCTCTCCCGCTCCGTCGGCGCGGTGGTGCCCGACCTGGTGAGCTGGAAATGGGACGTCCGCGAGCGGGCCGGCCGGGCCCGGCTTGACTACACCCAGAACGTCAGCAGCAAGACCCTCGTCGCCCCCTACAGCCCGCGCGCCGCCGCGGGCGCCCCGGTGTCGGCGCCCATCGAGTGGGAGGAGCTCGATGACCCTTCGCTGCGGCCGGACTCCGTCACGATCCGGACGGCGCTGGACCGGCTGGCGGAGCGCGGCGACCCCTTCCGGCCGTTGCTGTCCGCACGTCAGGAGCTGCCCGTGATTCGCTAGCACCGGCCACCGCCGCAGGCAGTGGCTTTCCCGCAACCCGGCGGCCGTGCGGCGCTGGCACTACGATGGGTGAATCGCCAGAGTCCGGGGAGTAGCGCGCGATGCCAGGGTCGACTCAGGGATGGGATCAGGAAGCGGAGGATCCCCGTGACAACACGATCGACCTGCCGCGCCTCCGGGACCTCCCCCAGTCCTCGCCCCAGTCCTCGCCCCGCTCCCGATCTCAGCGACCGCCGGCGCCGCGGCCGGAACCTGCCCACCCGGACCCGGGGAGCCGCCCGCAGCAGCGACGCCCGCCGGGACGGGACCAGCCATATCCCCCGGGACCGCCTGCAGCGCCGTCGCTGCCAGCGCCGCGGTCGGCGTCACCGCCACCGCGCATGACGACGGCCCAGGAGTTGCCACCACGCCGCCCGGCGAGCCCGGCAGCCCCCTCCCAGCTGCCCGCGATGCAGGAACTGGCGCCTGGGGCTGCGGACCCGACGCTGGCGGCGCTCGCGGAACGGATCCGTGAGCTCCAGGCACTGGCGGCCAGCCCGTCGCCGCCGGTGCGGAGCCGCGACCCCGCTGGTCAGGGCGGCCCCGCCGCCGTCCCGCCCGATTCCCTGGCCCACGCAGAGCCCGCGCCCGACCTGCGAGAAGGGGCGGACGTTTCCCATTCGCGTGCGAACTCCGGGCCTGCCCGGCAGGATGAAACTGCCAGCGGCCGTCGGGCAGCCGAGCCCGAGTCGGCGGCCGCCGATTACTACTCTCCGATTGACGAACCTGCCCCCCGCCGCTCGGCGGCGTCCGCGAGCCAGGCGGCGGAGTACGTCAGCAGCCAGGACTACACGTCAGGTCAGGATCACCGGGTGATGGACCGCAGGAGTGGGCCGGCGGACGGCTATGGCGGCCCGCAGGACCGGCCCGCCAGGGGGTCGCTGGCCGAGCTGCGCCTTCGCCTCGAGCGCCTGCCGGCCGGGCACCCATCGTCGCCCTATGAGGACACCGGTGCGCGCAAGCCCGCCCCGCAGCAACTGCGGCAACTAGAGCTGCCGCTAGCCGATGAGGAACGTGAGTCCGATCCCCCGGCGCGAGCCAGCCTGCTGGCGGCGACCGCGGGCGACCGCAACGGCGCGTCCGGCACTCGGCCGGGTAGCCCCAGCCCCAGCCCCAGCCCCAATGGAAGCGCCCACGGAAGCGCCCACGAAAGCGCGCACGGGGAGACCAGGCCCGCGCCCAGCTGGAAAGCTAGCCAGAACGGAACGGGTCAGCCGCACACCCCGCCCGGGCTCGACCACCTGCCGGCCAACGGCGCGGACCCGCTCGACGGCCTGGCCGGGGACCGGGCGAAGCCCAACGGCGCCGGTCCGTACGACTCCAGCGTTACCCGGGGCACCGGGCTCGTCAGCCCCGGCTCCGCAGGAGCGGAGGCCCCGGCGCAGAACGGCAGGGCCGACCGCACGGGAGCGCTCGGCGGCGACTGGCATGATCCTGAGGCCGGGGCGACTGGCCAGAACGGGCATTCCGGCCGCTACGCCACTCTCGGTGACCTGGCTGCGCCGTCGGCCCGGCCCGTGCCTCCCGTTCGCGATACCGGGAGCTTCGACACCGGCAGCTTCAACACCGGCAGTTACGACACGGGGAGTTACGACACCGGGAGCTTCAGCACGGCAAGCTTCGACACCGGGAGCTTCGACGCCGGGAGCTTCGGCACTGCCACCCGCGACCAGGCCGACCGCAGCGGCCTGGCCGGTCCCGGCCTAGCTGACCACGGGGCACCTGACCACGGGGCCGCTGGTCACGGAGCACCTGGTCACGGAGCACCTGGTCACGGAGCACCTGACCACGGGGCCGCTGGTCACGAGCCCGTTCTCGGCCCCGGGCCAGCGGCGCCCGCGGCGGGTCGGGTAGCCCCGGCGGATCCACCGTCGACCGCCCGCCGCGGCCTGCTGACGCCTGAGCAGGAACAGATCGCGAACCGGGCCCTTGGCCGGTACCGTGCCGCGGACGGGCGCAACGTCTTCGGCGGCTACGGAGAGAGCGGCCTCACCCCGGCGATCCGGCGGGTGGAGTCGCACCTGCCGCACGGCCGGCTCGCGGGCGACACCGAGGACTACACCCTCAAGTCGCCGGAGCGCTTCAAGGAGAAGCTGGCGAGGATGATTGCGCGCAGTTCCGGCGTGCCTGCCGAGGACCTCGCCGCCGAGATCTACGATGCCGCGCGGTACACCTTCGTGTTTGAGCCGCAGGAGTACACCGACGGCACCTGGCTGGTCCACCGCCGGCTCAAGGCGCAGGGCTTTGAGCTGGAGGCCAGGCGCAACCGGTGGGAAAGCCCCGAGTACAAGGGGATCCGGACCCGCTGGCGTGATCCGGCCCATGACCTGGCCTTCGAGGTGCAGTTCCACACTCCGACCAGCTGGGAGGTGCTGCAGCGCACGCACGACGCCTACGTGCGGATCACCGATCCGCAGACCCCGCCGGCGGAACGAGCCCAATTGCGGGCCCGCCAGGTGGCCGCCTCGGCCGCGACCCGGCCGCCGCCGCGCTGTGCCGAGATCGGCGACTTCCGCGCGGACACGAGGTAGCGCCATGGCAGCGCAGGTGCAGTACTACGCCATCGTCACGGTCAGCCGCACCGTACGGGCAGCATCGGGTCTGGCGCGGCGCACGTTCGCGGCGGACGGCCCGGTCGATGAGACCTTGCGGGCCGATCTGACCTGGCAGCCGGACTCCGCGATCGTCGAGTGGGAGTACGGCGACGTCGGC
>DATKRH010000078.1:0-2280 GCA_035532295.1 Streptosporangiaceae bacterium | reverse complement strand
CTCGGCGAGGTAGCCGGCCGGGGCACAGTGTGCCGCAGTGCGTTGGCCAGCAGCTCCGACAGCACGAGCGTGATGTCGTCGCAGCGGCCCGCCAGGCCCCAGCGCTGCAGGGTGCAGCGGGCGAAGCCGCGGGCGGCGGCTACTGATCCCAGGTCGCTGCCCGGGGCCCGGGTGGCGACCCGCGGGAAGCAGGACTGCCCTGGCAGCCCGCGAGGAGCCAACGGCAGGGGGCTCGTGCAGGCCTGCGCTGCCATCTCAGCGGCTGATACCAGCCATGGCCAGCTGGTGGCGCTCTGCCGAGCCGGGGTTAAGGGACGCGCGGTCATCATGAGTTACGGACCTGCCACAAAGAGTTCCGAGCGCCTAGCGACGCATGCACAGGCAATCCGCAACAATGGGCGCACAGCCTTTTGCACCTTGGCCTATACACGTGCAAATGGATACCATGCGCCTACGTCACGGCGATGTGGCGCCGTTCCGTGCTGTGCGGATGCGATCCGACCAGCCGCACCCGCTGCGGCCGAGCACGGAGAGACCTCATGCAGCAGATCCCGAATGGCATCCCCGGCGACCAGGTACCTGGGACGTGGCGCAAGAGCACGGCCAGCAACCCTCAGGGGTCCTGCGTCGAGGTAGCCTCGCTGCCCGGCGGTGATGTCGCCGTCCGCAACTCGCGGCACCCGGCCGGCCCGGCGCTGGTCTACACGCGGGCCGAGATCACGGCGTTCCTGGCCGGGGTGCGCAACGGCGAGTTCGACGACCTGGGCTGAGCCGCCGGCATCGCGGTTGCCGGAAAGCAGCCTGCCGGGCTACGGATCTTGCGGTGGTAGGGTTTGCGCTGTCAAAAGGGCATGATCAGGCCATTTCCCGCCCGGTCGATAAGGCCAGCGGTGCGGCCCGGTGGCCGGGGAGCAAGACATGAGCGCAGGGCATGACCGCGAGTTTCCCGCCAAGGGCCCTAAGGCGGGATCCGCGGTTGTCCGGATGATGCTGGGCGCCCAGCTGCGGCGTTTCCGGGAGGCGGCCGAGATCACTCCCGAGGCGGCGGCCTGGCGGATCCGCGCGCACCGTTCCAAGATCAGCCGCCTGGAGAACGGCCGGATCGGGTTCAAGGGCCGGGACGTGTCGGATCTGCTCGAGTTCTACGGCGTGACCGACCCGCAGATCGCGGCCGGGATGCTGGAGCTGGCCGGCCAGGCGAACGCGCAAGCCTGGTGGGCGAAGTACGGTGACATCCTGCCCAGCTGGTTCGAGCCGTACCTGGGCCTGGAGGCGTCAGCGCAGCGGATCCGGACCTTCGACCTGCAGTTCGTCCACGGCCTGCTCCAGACCGAGGCCTACGCCCGGGCCGTCACCATGATCGGCTTAAGGCGCGCGGCCGCGAGCGAGATCGACCGGCGGGTCAGCGTCCGGATGCGGCGGCAGAAGCTGCTGACCGCCGCGGACCCGCCCCGGGTCTGGTCCATCCTCGACGAGGCGGCGTTGCGGCGGCCGGTCGGCAGCCCTGCCGTGATGCGCGAGCAGCTGCGCCGGCTGACCGAGGTGGCCGCGCTGCCCGACGTCACGCTGCAGATCGTCCCGTTCCATGCCGGTGCCCACGACGGCGCGGGCGGCTCGTTCACCGTCCTGCGCTTCGCCGAGCCTGACGTCCCCGACGTCGTGTACATCGAGCAGCTGGCCGGCGCCCAGTACCTGGAAAAGCCGGCGGACGCTGACCGCTACCTCGACGTCATCAACCGGCTCAGCGCCACCGCGCTGAACCCGGACCACACGATCGGCTTCCTCACGGGGATGATCAATGACATGTAAACGGGCCCGGCCGCTGCCCCCCGGCCGGCCGGAACAGCAGAAGCTCGGGCCGCCTAGCGAGAAGGACATGAGCCAGTGACCAGCCAGGACGCCGCAGCAGGCGGGCCGCACAGCGATACCCCGGACAGAGCAGGCGAGCCGCCGTCATTCGACACCAGCGTCGCGCATCCCGCCCGGGTCTACGACTACCTCCTGGGCGGAAAAGACAACTACGAGGCCGACCGCGAAGCCGCTGAGGAGATCATCGCGATCGGCCCGAGTGTCCTGCCGACCGTCCGGGCGAACCGGACCTTCCTGCGCCGCGCGGTGCAGTACCTGGCCGGCGAGGCGGGGATCCGGCAGTTCCTGGACATCGGGACCGGCCTGCCGACCGCCGACAACACTCACGAGGTAGCGCAGGCGATCGCGCCGGAATCCCGGATCGTCTACGTGGACAACGACCCGATCGTCCTCGCCCACGCCCGGGCGCTG
>DATKRH010000077.1:0-2618 GCA_035532295.1 Streptosporangiaceae bacterium | reverse complement strand
CCGGTCCGAGGTCGGCGGCGGGCATGCCGTTGCGGATGCGCTGGGTGTCCATTCTTAGATCTCCTTCATGATGTCGCGGAGGATGCCGGCAGTCTGCTCGGGTGGTGCAGCCTGCGCGCACATGTGGTCGAGGGCCTCGGTGTACCGGGCGGTTTCCTCGGGCTTGTTCAGGTAGTAGGAGCTGGTGAGGCCCTCGCTGTAGACGATGTCGGGCAGTTCCTGGTCAGGGAACCTGTAGACCCAGAACATCCCGTACAGCGCGGGATGCCAGCCGGCGGCGAACGGGATGACCTGGACCGTGACGTTCGGCAGCGCGGCGGCCTCGATCAGGCGGGCGACCTGGGCGCGCATGACCTCCGGGCCGCCGATGGGGCGGCGCAGCACGGTCTCGTCCAGGACCACCCAGTAATCCGGGGCGGCCGGGCGGGTCAGCAGTTCCTGGCGGGCGAGGCGCAGCGCCACGCGCCGCTGCGTCTCCTGCCCGGTGGCACCGGGGAAGCTCGCGGCGGTGATGGCCCTGATGTAGTCCTCGGTCTGCAGCAGCCCGGGGACAACCTGGGGCTCGTAGGCGCGGATCAGGCTTGCCGATTCCTCCAGCCCGACCGCGATGCGGAACCAGGACGGCAGGACGTCGTCGTAGCTGTGCCACCATCCGGGGCTGCTGGCCTCGCGGGACAGGGACAGGAAGGCGTCGATCTCGCGGACGTCGGTGATGCCGTAGGCCATCAGCAGGCTCTTGACGGTGAGCGGCTTCAGGCCGCCCTCCGCGCGCTCCATGCGGCGGATGGTCCACGGCGAGGAGTAGATCGCCTCGGCGGCCTGCTCGTACGACAGCCCGGCCTTTTCCCGCAGGCCCTGCAGCTGCCGGCCCAGGATCATCCGCAGCACGGTCGGGCCGGCACCCGGCCGGTTCTCCGCCACATTCCCCTCCCGCAGCCCGTTTCCGGGCACCAGCGTGTCATGGGCGTGGCAGCAACGCAATCCTGAAATTTCCGGGTGTCACATCATGTCCCGCTTCGTAGGTCGTCCATCCGTAGATTTTGCTATTTGCATGGCGCAATGTTGTACCACGATCACGGCGTGAACAGCCGCAAGGAACACCAGCACGCGATACGGAGAAGCCTGATGCCCAAGGCGCTCGACGACTACGGGAGTCTCGCCATCTGCGACGAGCCGGGAACGGCCATGCGCACCGTCGCGGAGAAGCTGGCCGCCCGCGGATTCGGTGTCCGCAGCCCGGAGTGGGAGGAGAGCCGCCGCCTGACGGTCACCAGCGCGGGACGTGCGCGCTGTGAGCTGACCGTCGAAGACGGCGGGACCGTGCGATGGGACTACCGGCCCGGCAGCGGTCCTGGCACCGACCCGGCAGAGATGACCGCGCTGGTGCTGCGCGTGCTCGGTGCCGCAGGCGCCGGCCAGCCGCGCACGAGGGCGCGTCCGGGCGTGTCGCTGAAGGGCGTGGTGGGTCGTGCCCTGGCCGCTCGCGGCCTGAAGGTCGGCATGGAGGTATTTGAGGACCCGGACTTCTATGCGGTGTCGGCGGAAGTCGTGGTGAGCAACCCGGCCCGGCCCGAGCGCGGGCAGGTCAGCGTGAGCGATGACGGCGACCTCACCTGGGAGTGCCGCTACTACGACGACTGCGATGCCGCGCAGATCGCGGACGCGGTCGCCGGCATCGTTACCGACGGCATCGGGGAACTGCGCCGGGAAGCGCAGGCGAGCACATCAATGCGGGCGGCGTGCTGCGCCTCGCAGGGATCGATGAACGGAGAGTACCGGTGACCGGCGTTACCGGGCTCACTCACGACGTGCCGCTGCGCCACGGGTACACGCTGGCTGCCGTCAATAAGCTGACGCTGGTGGCCGTGCGCTGCGAGCTGTTCTACCGCTCCCGGAACTACGCCGAGCGGACCGACCTCGCCTGGTCGGCCATCGTGGAGCACCTGTACGCCAGCGAGCAGCCGCCATCGCGCCGCGACCTGGTCAGCACCGGGATGACCGCCATCAGCAACTGGTTCGTCAGCGAGGCCCGCACCCATGGCGTCAACTCCAGCCAGCGGGGCCGCACCACCGAGCCGGGCGTGAACTTCGAGCGGTACTGGCACGTGTTCGCCCGCCCGACCCCCAGCCCGGAAGAACGCATCGTTGAGCACCTGGCCCTGGCCCAGGTGTGGCACACCCTGTCGCCTCGCGTCCGGGGAGTTTTCGGCGCGCTGGCCGTCCATGGTGACTACCACCAGGCCGCCGGGTCGCTCGGCAAGACCCCTGACCAGTTTTACTCCCAGATCGCCTACGCCCGGACACAGTTCCTCGCTCTGTGGCATGACGGCGAGACCCCCTCCCGCCCGTGGGGACACGACCGGCGCAGGCACGCAACCCGCGCCACCGGGCGCAGCACCGCGAAGATCATCCGGCAGCGCCGGGCCAAGACCGTGCGATAAGCGGCGGAAGGAATCCCCCATGACCGGCAGGGCGAGCACGAGAACGCCGTCGCATGACGGCTGCGCCCGTCCTGCCCAGGGCGGGACCAGCACCGTCACGGGGACTGCGACCCCCGTACGCAGTCCCCGGCTGAGCAGCGCTCCGGTGCTGGCCCCGCCCATCCAGGATCGGGGAAC
>DATKRH010000076.1:0-27098 GCA_035532295.1 Streptosporangiaceae bacterium | reverse complement strand
TCAGCTGCAGCCGCTGGTGGAGCCGCAGCCTTCGCAGACGTAGCAACTGCCCGCCGGGCGCATCTTGGTCCCGCAGGTGAGGCAGAGCGGGGCGTCGGCCACGCGGCCCTGGTGGGACTCGATCAGCTCCGTGGAGCTGCGCGGCTGCGGAAGTGCGTCGGCGCGGCGCGCCGTTCCCGCCTCCGGGGCTCTGGACTGGCGCGGATGGACGTCCTCGACCGGTACCGACTGGGCCAGCTCGACCGGGTCGATGTCCTCGGCCGCGGGTGCCGGGTCCTCCCCCGCCAGTTGGGCGGTGCGCTCGGCGGTGGTCAGGATGCCAAGCTCGGACCGCTGCTCGAAGGTGAGGTGATCGAGCGCCAGCCGCCGGAAGATGTAGTCCATCACCGAGCTCGCCATCCTGATGTCGGAGTCGTCGGTAATGCCGGCCGGCTCGAACCGCATGTTGGTGAACTTGGCGACGTAGGACTCCAGCGGGATCCCGTACTGCAGGCCCACCGAGATCGCCATCGAGAACGCGTCCATCACGCCGGCCAGGGTGGAACCCTGCTTGCCCAGCTTGAGGAACACCTCGCCGACGCCGTCGTCGGGGTAGCTGGAGGCTGTCATGTAGCCCTCCGCGCCCGCGACCGAGAACCGGGTGACCGTGGCCGAGCGCTGCCGGGGCAGCCGACGGCGAACCGGCCGGACCTCATGCGGCGCGGCCGGCGCCGCCGGCTCGGCGGGCGCGGGTGCCTGGGCCGTCTTGGTCTTGGAGATCGACAGGGGCTGACCGACCTTGCAGTTGTCCCGGTAGATGGCCAGCGCCTTCAGGCCGAGCTTCCAGCCCTCGTAGTAGATCTTCTCGATGTCCTCGACGGTTGCCGACTCGGGCAGGTTCACGGTCTTGGAGATGGCACCACTGAGAGCGGGCTGGATGGCGGCCATCATCCGGACGTGGCCCATGGGGCTGATCGCCCGCTCCCCCATCGCGCAGTCGAACACGTCGTAGTGCTCGGGCCGCAGCCCCGGCGCGTCCACGATGTGGCCATGCTCCGCGATGTACTCGATGATCGCCTCGGCCTGCTCCGGCTGGTAGCCAAGATTCTTCAGGGCCCGGGGCACGGTCTGGTTGACGATCTGCATGGAGCCGCCGCCCACCAGCTTCTTGAACTTGACCAGCGCCAGGTCCGGCTCGACACCAGTGGTGTCACAGTCCATCATCAGGCCGATGGTGTTGTGGCTCACCATCCCGTTCGCGACATAGGTCACGTTGTCCGGGACAGACAGGTCGTAGGTGGGCTGGATACCACCATCATCATTGCTCGCGGCCCGCTCGAAGAGGTACCCCAGCGCCTCGGCCAGCCGGGCATCGAGGGTCTCCTCGAATAGTCGACGGGCCAGCATGCGCGGAACCCCGCCCGCCTGACAGACGGACTGGACAACGGCGCCGTGCGCGGAGTGGCCCGCGGGAACCAGCTCGTTCCAGGTGTGCTTGGGCAGGAAGATGCAGTCCTGCTTCGCCGACGCGGCCGGCTCTAGGAAGGCCATCAGCCGCGACTTGCGCTCGCTGATGAATCCGACGGTCTCGTCGAAGTTCAGCGCGTGATCCACGTTGCGGAGCCTGACCTGGAATATCGGCCCTCCCCAGCCGCTCACTGTCTCCCGCGTGGTGGTGGCCAGCCCGAGGGTGAGCAGCGCAGTCCGGACTTCGCCGGCGAACGACTCGTGGGCCGTGGACAGGCTGGGAAAACCGTCGAGAACTGTTCCGTCCGCCTCGAACAAGCCGCGCAGGAAGGCGCCATACACAGCCGGGTCGTTTGCCTCGAGGATCGCCGAGGGGATCCGCGGAACCCAGCCCTTGCCACCGTGGTCTGACGAGGGCAGGTCCTTGGCGAATCCGGCGCTCTGCCACCAGCGCGCGAGGCGCACGGACTGCAGCGTGACTTCCTGGTAACCCTCCCGCGGAGTAATGATCGGTGACAGGCCGAAGAGCTCCTTGGCGAGGATGCCGAGGCGCTCAGCCACGTCCAGGTCCTCGTTCGCCACGCGCAACCGGATTCCCTTGGCGTGCAGACTGCCGTCTCCCATGAAGTAGCCGACAAGCTCGGCTAGTTCGGCAGTGACGGAATCGGGTACGCGCAGGTGCTGGTCACCGGTGTAATACGCCTGGTCGAGCACCGGCAGCGGAACCCGACGCGGCTCCCCGATCAGCGTACGCATCTGCAGGGGAAGCAGGTCGTGGGAAGCGATATCAGCCAGGCGCTTCCACGCCCACGCTCCGGTGCGCTCGTCGACAACCTTGACCCGGTGGGTCAGCGTTCCCTGAATCTGATAGCCGCCCTCGGTGCGGACGCGACGGGTCGGCTCTTCGCCGTTGACAAAGAACTTAGTCGCCCGCCGCGGGCCCTCATCGGTCGACACCGTGAGGTCCAGGTCCTGCCAGCGGTCCCCGTAGGTATCGCCAAGCTCGGTAAGGCGGGCGAGCCCTCGATCCGTCGTGATCAGGGTGTCGCCGGTAAGGCATCCAGTCGGGGCCAGCAGGCTTGCCTGGGCATTCCGGTAGCCGTTTGCCTCGCCCAGCTTGAGGCACTCGCGCCAGGTCTTGTTGGCCAGGGAGAGGATCTCCTTGTCCATGCCGCCGATGGTCCGGATCTGCGTACTGGCCTCGGCGTGCTTGCTCATCACCCGCTTGTGGGCGGTGGCATTGCGCGCGTACCCGTCGTACGGGCCGACAATCGCGGCCAGCTCGGCGGAGCGGCGGTAGGCCGTTCCGGTCATCAGCGACGTGATCGCCGCCGCGATCGCCCGGCCGCCGTCGGAGTCATAGGCATGCCCGGTCGCCATCAGCAGCGCGCCGAGGTTGGCGTAGCCGATGCCGAGCTGGCGGTAGGCGCGGGTGGTCTCGGCGATCTTCTCGGTCGGGAAGTCAGCGAAGCAGATGGAGATGTCCATCGCCGTGATCACGAGCTCGCAGACGTCGCGGAACCGCTGAACGTCGAACGTGTCGTCGTCGTTCAGGAACTTGAGCAGGTTGATGCTGGCCAGGTTGCAGGACGAGTTATCGAGGTGGACGTACTCGGAGCAGTTCGCGACGACCGTCCCGCCGACGATGTAGGAGTGGTTGCGCGGCTCGGTGAGGTTGAAGGTGGTCTCGAAGCCACGCGACGTCCTGCTGACCAGGCGAACCGTCTCGTCGGTGCGATGGAAGGCCGTCGAGGCGACGATGGCCAGCAGCTTGTGTGCCTTGCCCGGCAGGCTGAACCCGATCCGGGCGCCGAACTCCCGCAGCGAGCGGCCGGTGATCCGCAGGTCGAAGCCCGGGCCGTCAGATCCGGTCCCGGTCTGGTAGATCCGGCTCGTGATTCCGAGCGAGAGCAGCAGCTCCTGGACCCCCAGCAGCAGCTCCTCGGAGCGGCTGCTCAGACCCACGTAGCGAGTGCCGTTCGGCATGCTGACGGCGCAGCCATCCGCGTCGAACAGGCCCTGGAGGAAGCCGATCAGCGCCTCCTCCGGCGCCTCGAAGATCGCGTCGGGCACGCGCCTGGCCGGAGCCCGCCCTGACGACACGCCCAGGGCCCGGGTGAAGGCGATGAAAGCGTCCTGGGTAACCCGCAGCTGGAGCGTGCCGTTGGCCTGAACGCTGGGCCTGGCGTCAAATCCGGTAATCGCCGTGATCAGCGCACGGTGCCGCGGCAGGACCACACTGCGATCGTCATCGCTGCCGTACACGGTGACGGCATTCTGGTCCGTCACGCAGCCATCGCCGACGAGCCAGCCGAGGTAATGCCCGAACTCCTCGTCCCACTTCACCGGCAGGTCAAGCGGCTTGCGTGACGTCACCGACCGGGCTGCCGCGAGCGCGTGCTCTGGAATGCACAGGTCAGCGGCGGCACGCGCGGCGTACTGGGCGGAGCGGACGACGCGGTCATCGGCCGCCAGGTCCTCGGCGTGCACCCAGCCGCGATTGGCCGTCCAGACCCGGTGGCCCGGCGTGCAGCGCAGCCGCGAGCCGTCGGAGAATCGCAGCTCGACGACCTCGTTAGTGCCCGTAACCAGGTAACGGGTCGGGGTCGTCGCCACGACACGCTCCTCCGGAACGGTCTGTGAGGTGACGTCATTGGTGTAGACGGCGAAGGCCGCACCCCCTGCCGCGCGCGTAACGAGGTCGCCGATCCGGATCAGGCCTTGATCAGTGACCACCCGCTGGTCAGCGGGGAAGCACGGGTTACTCGCGGTGATGCGCCCGGTTTCCGGGCAGGTGTGCCAGCCGTTAATGGTCCCGTCGTACTGGATGCCGGGGTCGGCGCACTCCCAGGCGGCCTTGGCCATCTGCCGGAACAGGTTCTTGGCGTTGACCTTGCTCAGGGCCTCGCCGGTCGTACGGGCATTCAGGTCGAAGTCGGTGCCCGCCTCGACGGCACGCATGAACTCGTCCGACACGCGGACCGAGTTGTTGGCGTTCTGGTACTGGACGCTGACGATGTCCTTGCCGCCCAGGTCCATGTCGAAGCCGCCATCGCGCAGGACGCGGACCTTCTCTTCCTCGCGCGCCTTGGTCTCGATGAACTCTTCAATGTCGGGGTGATCGACGTCGAGGACGACCATCTTCGCCGCGCGGCGGGTGGCGCCGCCGGACTTGATCGTGCCGGCCGAGGCGTCGGCGCCGCGCATGAACGAGACGGGGCCGCTGGCCGTGCCACCCGAGGACAGCAGTTCCTTGCTGGAGCGGATCCGCGAGAGGTTGACACCTGCCCCGGAGCCGCCCTTGAAGATCAGGCCCTCCTCGCGGTACCAGTCGAGGATCGCGTCCATCGTGTCGTCGACGGCCAGGATGAAGCAGTTGTGCACCCGCAGGCTGCCGGACAGGTACTCGCCGCTCTCGGTCTGGATGTCGTAGACCTCCAGGTCGCCGAGCCGCTCGACCCTGGTGACCTGCACCAGGTGCCGGTCGGTGCCCCCGACCTCCGGGTCTACGTGCAGCAGGTGGTCCCCCGGCCGGATGAAGCCGGCCACCGTGAACTCGCCGGCCTGCAGGTCGGCGGCCCGCCACACCAGGTGATCCGCGGTGGCATCGAGCGCGCGGCCGTCCTCGGTGTGCAGGCGCAGCACTTCCTTGACGCCGTTAGCCTTGGTCGCCACGATCCGGGTGGTCCCGTTTGCGTCGTGCACCTTGGTGCCGACCGCGTTGCCCGCGACCAGCTGACCGATCGGGATCAGGCCGTCCGGCGTGCTCACTGGCGCGTCGTAGGGCTGGCAGGCCGACACCTGCTGCGGCGATGCGGTGCCGACGTTGAACCACACCGGCGAGTTGAAGCTGAACACCTGGTGGATCAGCGCGTGCGTCAGCTCATGCTCGAAGATCTTGGCATCGGCCGGCGTCGCGAAGTACCCGTACTCGCGGCCGGCGCTGGTGTAGGTGCCAACCACCCGGTCGACCAGCTGCTTGAGGCTCCACTCGCGCTGGGAGGTGCCGACCGCGCCGCGGAAATACTTGGTCGTGACGATGTTCGCCGCGTTCACCGACCAGAACTCGGGGAACTCCACGCCGCGCTGCTCGAAGTTGACCGAGCCATCCCGCCAGTTCGTCATGACGACATCGCGGCGCTCCCACGTGACCTCGTCATAGGGATGGACGCCTTCACGGGTGTAGATGCGGCTCATGGTGAGCCCCTTCTTAGCGCTCCTGCCCGTGCGCGCGGCCGACCCGCTCGTCGTCTCGGTCATGTTGCCCCCTTCGGGAATCCGCCTGGACCCCATCGCGGACCTGGTCAGGTCCTGTCCCGATGTTCTGATCTCGGCCGGCTCAGCGTGCCGACAGGTGGTGCTCGTCTGGTGCTGGCAATCCCTGGTCCGCTGACTGCCGCTGGTCGAGATGCGCCGAACGCAAGGCTGCGATCTCGTCCTCGAAGTCGGTCAGCGACTGAAAACCGCGGTAGACCGAGGCGAACCTGAGATAGGCCACCTCGTCGAGTTCGCGAAGCGGCCCGAGAATGGCCAGGCCGACCTCATGCGAGGGAATCTCGCCGCTGCCGCGGCTGCGGATGGTGTCCTCGACCTGCTGAGCCAGGATCGCTAGCTGGTCCTCGGTAACGGGCCTGCCCTGGCACGCCCGCTGCACGCCGTGCACGATCTTGTCCCGATTGAACGGCTCGGTGACCCCGCTGCGCTTGCCCACCGTCAGGATCACGCTCTCCTGAGTGGTGAACCGGCGGCCGCACGCCGGGCATGACCGGCGGCGGCGGATGGCCACGCCGTCCTCCGCGGCCCGGCTGTCGATGACCCTGCTATCCGGATGCCTGCAATACGGGCAGTACAAGCGATCACCCCCTCACCGTGAGCGGACATTTGCCGCGAAGCACAACCTAGAGAAAACTACAGCCGTGTAACTACTAGATATTGTGGTCCACGCTACCCGTAGGCGCAAGCAGTTGTCACCAGAAGAGCCATGGAAGGCAGGCCGGGCGCCCCCGCACGCCTGCTCGAAGCCCTGGTATCGGCCACCCCCGCCGGCGTGTCGCCAGCCCGCGGCCCGCCTGCCCCGCGCCGGCGGCCCTTGCCGGCGACTGCTGTTCAGCGCCCGGGCACCCACAGTTGCTCGCCCGCGTAGACCGTGGCGCCGGCCAGCGAATTGGCCTCCACGATCTGCTGAATCACGAGCCGCGGATCCGCCGCGGGCTCGGCGGCGACCGCGATGGACCACAAGCTCTGGCCCGGCTGGACGACGACCTGCCGCATCCCCCGATAACCGGCTCCGGCCGACCCGTGACTGGACGCGAGCGCCCCGCCGGCCAGGTCCAGCGAGAACAGGCACACGACGGCGGCGGCCAGCACGACGACCAGGCCGCCCAGCACCAGGCGCCCCCGCCTGGTGAGCCTGACCGGCCCGGCCGACCGCCTCACCTCGGCGGTGGCCAGACTCGCCCCGGGAATACTCAGAGCTGTCATCGTTACCCCTCCCTCACGAATGACTGTTCGATCGCATCTCTGTTCTATCGTATGTTCGTTCGATCGAACGAAGATGCGGTATAGTCCTATCGCAAGAGTCCGACACTTTCGCGTCGGTCGAACAGATGTTTGAGATCCGCGACCGTAACCGCTAGCGTCGGCATCAACGACAACCCACCGAGCCCGGAGGCCCGATGATGAACGACGCGACCGATGACGGAGGGACACGGGGGGCCTCGACCGTCAATGGCGGCACAGCAGCCGGCGGGCACGTCGACGCACCCGCGGGTACCAGACAGCGGGGGCGGCCCGGGCGCAAGCCGCGGGGCAGCGTTCCCGCCGTCGTGGCTGAGCTCCCGGACAAGCCCGACCCAGATCATGTTCTCACCTGGCGGCAGCGCAAGGTACTCCAGGTCATCCGCGATTCCGTGCAGCGGCGCGGCTACCCGCCGTCGATGCGGGAGATCGGTGAGGCTGTCGGGCTGACGAGCACCTCCAGCGTCTCCTACCAGCTTTCCACCCTGCAGAACAAGGGCTACCTGCGCCGCGACGCGGGCCGGCCGCGCACCGTTGAGGTACGTCTTCCCGGCCACCCCGCCGTCCGGCCCGAGGCCGACATCGACGAGAACATGCCGATGGACATCACCTCGCAGGAGGCTGCTTACGTGCCGCTGATCGGCCGGATCGCCGCAGGCGGCCCGATCCTTGCCGAGCAGGCGGTGGAGGACATCTTCCCGCTGCCGCGGCAGATCGTCGGTGAGGGCACCCTCTTCCTGCTCAAGGTCGTCGGTGACTCCATGATCAACGCGGCCATCGCCGACGGCGACTGGGTCGTCGTGCGCCAGCAGCCCGTCGCTGAGAACGGCGACATCGTCGCCGCGATGATCGACGGCGAGGCCACGGTCAAGACCTTCAAGCGCTCGCCCGATCACGTCTGGCTCATGCCGCACAACCCGGCCTACACGCCGATCCCCGGGGATGAGGCCGAGATTCTCGGCAAGGTCGTGGCGGTCTTGCGGCGGGTCTGAGCTGCGGGTCTGAGCGCCAGGGCTGGCGAGCTGGGCAGGTAGTGCCTGTGGTCATGAAGGCACTACCTGCCGCATTCCCGGCCCGGCGCGCGTCAGCCAGAGACGATGTTGACCAGCCTGGGCGGCCGGACGATCACGGCGGCGACGTCCCGGCCGGCCAGCGCGCGGCTGGCGCCGGCGGTCGCCAGCGCCAGGTTGCGCAGTTCGTCCTCCCCGATCCCCGCGGGGACGCTCAGGCGGTCCCGGACCTTCCCGTCCACCTGCACGACGCAGGTAACCGTCAACTCCACCAGCAGGGACTGGTCAGCCACCGGCCACCCAGCCACGGCGACCGAGGGATCATGCCCCAGCGTCTCCCAGCACTCCTCGGCCGTGTAGGGCGCGAACAGCGACAGCAGGATGGCCAGCGTCTCAGCGGCCTCGCGAACCGCCGGGTCGCCTGCGCCCGGGCCGGTGTCGATGGCCCGGCGGGCCGCGCTGACCAGCTCCATCAGCCGCGCGACGGCCACGTTCAGCCTGGTCGCCTCGACCAGCCTGGTCACCTCATCGATGGTGCGGTGGGTGACCTTCCGCAGCTCGGCGCTGCCAGCCGTCGCCGCCGTAACCGCCGTCGCCGTATCCGCCGGGACCGTGCCCGCTCCGGCCGCGGCCACGTCGGCCGCGACCCGCATCACCCGGCCCAGGAACTTGACCGACGCCTCGGGCCGCATGTCGGCCCAGTCGATGTCGTCTTCCGGCGGACTGGCGAAGATCATCGTCAGCCGGATCGCGTCCACGCCGTGCGCGGCCAGCTGGGCTCCCAGGTCGACCCCGTTGCCCAGGGATTTCGACATGGCCTTGCCCTGGTTGATGACCTGGCCCTGGTTCACCAGCCGGGTAAAGGGCTCGACGAAGTCCAGCATCTTCATGTCGTGCAGGACCTTGGTGAAGAACCTGCTGTACAGCAGGTGCAAGATGGCGTGTTCCACGCCGCCGACGTACAGGTCGACCGGGCACCAGCGCTGGACCGCCTCTACCTCAAACGGGCCGCTCCCGAACCCCGGCGAGCAGTAGCGCAGGAAGTACCAGGACGAATCGACGAAGGTGTCCATGGTGTCGGTGTCGCGCCGGGCAGGGCCGCCGCACTTGGGGCACTCGGTGTTCACCCAGTCGGTCGCCGCCGCCAGCGGCGAGACTCCCTTGGGGACCAGGTCCTGGCCGCGCAGGTCGGGCAGCCGGACCGGCAGCTGGTCGTCCGGGACCGGCACCTCTCCGCAGCCGTCACAGTAGACAACCGGAATCGGCGCGCCCCAGAAGCGCTGCCGCGACACCAGCCAGTCGCGCAGCCGGTAGTTGACCGCGCTGCGGCCCAGGCCGCGCTCGGCCAGGATCTCGGTGATCGCGGCGATGGCCGCCGCCTTGTCCAGCCCGTTCAGCGGCCCCGAGTTCACCAGCGATCCCTCGCCGGGCGTCGCGATGCCGGTCTGCGCGGGGTCGGGCAGGCCGGTCTCCACGACGATCTGCACCGGCAGGCCGAACTTCCTGGCGAAATCCAGGTCGCGCTGGTCGTGCGCGGGCACCGCCATGATCGCGCCGGTCCCGTAGTCGGGCAGCACGTAGTCGGCCGCCCAGACCGGGATGCGCTCGCCGTTAACCGGGTTGATGGCGTAACGGCCCAGGAAGACCCCCGTCTTCTCCCGGTCAGTCGACTGCCGCTCGATGTCGGTCAGCTTGCGCACCTCGTCGATGTACCTGCTCAGCTCGCCGGCGTGCTCAGGGTCGCACAGCTCCTGGGCCAGCGGCGAGTCGGCGGCGACCACGAAGAAGGTGGCCCCGTACAGCGTGTCGGGGCGCGTCGTGAATACGGTGACCGGCTCATCACGGCCCTCGATCACGAACGAGACCTCGGCGCCCTGGCTGCGGCCGATCCAGTTGCGCTGCATCAGCAGGACGCGCTCCGGCCACTTGCCTTCCAGCGGCTCCATGTCCGCCAGCAGCCGGTCTGCGTACTCAGTGATCTTGAAGTACCACTGGGTCAGCACCCGGCGGATGACCTCGGTGCCGCAGCGCTCGCACCTGCCGTCGACCACCTGCTCATTAGCCAGGACCGTCTGGTCGACCGGGCACCAGTTGACGTAGCCGTCGCCACGGTAGGCCAGGCCGCGCTCGTAGAAGCGCAGGAACAGCCACTGCGTCCACCGGTAGTACTCCGGGTCGCAGGTGTGCAGGCGGCGAGACCAGTCGAAGGACAGGGCGTACTGCCGAAACGACTCCGCCTGCGTCTCGATGTTCCGGTAAGTCCAGTCGGCCGGGTGGGAGTTTCCCCTGATGGCGGCGTTCTCGGCGGGCAGCCCGAAGGCGTCCCAGCCAATGGGGTGCAGCACGTTGTGCCCGCGCAGCACGTAATAGCGCGCGATCGCGTCCGCGACCGCGTATGCCTCGGCGTGGCCCATGTGCAGGTCACCCGACGGATACGGGAACATGTCGAGCACATAGGTGCGCGGCCGGGGGTCAGCGGGGTCGTCGCTGCCCCGGAACAGGTCCAGGGCCGGCCAGCGCTGCTGCCACTTTTCCTGGGCAGCGCGCGGGTCGTAGTGTGCCCGATCGGCATTGTCGGCGGCTGTCATGGCTCCTCGCGGGGTGATGAGGTCCGGTTCGGCCCCTGCCTGGCCTGTTCTCCTCAACAAAATGCCCCTCGCTCACGAGGGGCAGCCGCGCCAACGACAGGACAGTCGGCGCGGCTAGGTAAGGAGCAGCCGGGCGAAATGCATGCACCCAGGGTAGCGCATCGGGTAGCGCAGCTGCCGCAGCCAGATGACCGGCAGCCGACGCGGCGAGCGGGTGTGTCCCGGTGCGCGCCGGGACACACCCGGCCGGTCCCGGCCGGTCCCGCCCGGGCAGCCACGGAACGGGCCCGAACGAGCCAGAACCGGCGACGCAGCCTGCCCCCTGACAGGCCGCTCATTAATGCGATAAACAAGGTATCCGGCAACTGCGATTCGGCAATCTAGAAATTCCATCGGATACGAAAAGGCGCAACTCACTCAACCCGCGTAACCCGCGTAACCCGCGTAACCTGAAATCCACCTTGACCGCTGCGATCGCACCGCCAATAATGTGCTGACACCCCGCCCTTATCGATCCGCGGCGCCGCCGCCCAGCGCTGGCCGGGGCCAGCCGGTACTGGGCCGATGGCGCCAGCGGAGCGCTGCGTCGCCGGGCCGGGGGGCGTGCTGGGGGCGTGCTGGGGGTGACCTGGGGGCGTGCCTGGGGGCGAGCCTGGGGGCGTGCCTGGGGTGGTGCGGGGCCGCGCTTGGTCCGGGGGAAAATTAGGCCATTACCGGGGGGACAATGATTACTGGGTCATGCGCGGGGCCATGCGCGGGGCCATGCGCGGAATTCTTGCGCCTGATTCGCGAGTTTCACCGCGCGCCGACTAACGGGTCTCGCTTTAGCCCGCTGGCCAGCGGGCACGGAAATTCTCGCGACCACGGGAATTCTCGCGACCACGGGCAGCCCGGCCGCGCCGCGAGCAGCACCGGGGCATGCCGTGGCTGAGCCCTCCCGGCATCCTCCGCGTGCCCCGTTGCCGGTTCCCTCGATAGCGGTGATTGGCCTGGCGTGCCGGTTTCCGGATGCGGACGACCCGCCGACCCTGCTCGACACGATCCTCACCGGGCGGCGGGCATTCCGGCGCTTGCCGCCGGGCCGGCTGGACCTGGCCGACTACTACAGCGCCGATCCGGCCGGTCTCGACACCACCTACAGCACGCGCGCCGGGCTGATCGAGGGCTGGCAGTTCGACCGGGAGGCCTTCCGCATCCCGGCGCCCGTCTACGAGGCGACCGACCCGGCGCACTGGCTGGCGCTGGAGACCGCTGCCCGCGCCCTGGCCGCCGCCGGCCTGCCCGGCGGCGCCGGCCTGGACCGGGACCGGGTTGGCGTGATGATCGGCAACACCCTGACCGGGGACACGTCCCGCGCGAATGCCCTGCGCCTGCGGTGGCCGTATGTCCGGCGGGTGCTGACCGAGTCGCTGTCCGCCGGCGATGTCCGGGCCGACCGGGCCAGGAAGGTACTCCGGCATGCCGCCGCGCGGTACCTCGCGCCATTTCCCCGGATCAGCGAGCACACGCTGGCCGGCAGTCTGCCCGCCACGATCCCCGCCAGGATCAGCGCCTATTTCGGGTTCCGCGGCGGCAGTCATGCCATCGACGGCGCCTGCGCGTCGTCGCTGCAGGCGGTCGCGTCAGCGTGCGCCGCGCTCAGCTCCCACGACATCGACGTCGCTGTCACGGGCGGGGTCGATCTCAGCCTCGACCCGCTTGAGCTGATCGGGCTGGCCAAGGCCGGCGCCGTCGCCGCGCAGGACGTGCGCATCTACGACGAGAATCCGACCGGCTACCTGCCCGGTGAGGGCTGCGGCATGGTCGTGCTGATGCGCACCGCGCAGGCCAGGGCCGCTGGCCTGCCCGTCTTCGCGGAGATCGTCGGCTGGGGCACGTCGGCCGGCGCCATGCCGGGCGTCGTCGCCTCCGACGCGAGCAGCCAGCTTCTGGCGCTGCGCCGGGCCTACGAGCGCGCGGGCGTCGAGCCGCGGGAGGTCCAGCTGATAGAGGGCCACGGCAGCGGAACGTCCGCCGGAGACGATGCCGAGCTCATCGCGCTGTCCGAGTTGCGCGCCGACGCCCGCGAGCCGGCCGCGCTCGGGTCCATCAAGGCCAATATCGGCCACGCGAAGGCCGCCGCCGGCGCCGCCGGACTGATCAAGACCGTGCTGGCCTTGGGCACTGGCGTCATCCCGCCGACCACTGGCGTGGTCCGGCCGCATCCGCTGCTGCGCGGCAGTGACTCCGCATTCTGGCTGCCCGAGGTGGCCGAGGAGTGGCCGGCCGGGAGCAGGCTGGCCGGCGTCAGCGCGATGGGCGCCGGCGGGATCAACGTGCACCTCGTGCTGCGCAACGCGCCCAGCCGGGCATCGCGGTACGACCGGATGCTCCGGGTCCTGCCCCGGCCGGCCAAGGGTTCCGGGAGGGAACGGGCAGCGTGCACGGATCGCCTCCCGGACCAGAGCAGGCCGCTGGCCGCGTACCTGCTGCACGCTCCGAGCCGGCAGCAACTGGCGGCGACCCTGGCCAGGGTCGCCGAGGTGGCCGGCTCGCTATCCGATGCCGAGATGATGGACCTGGCCTGCCAGCTCGGCCGCGACGCGCGGACGCAGGGCCCCGCCCGGGTCGCGATTGTGGCCGGGCACCAGGCGGAGCTGGCGCGCCTGGCCGAGGCCGCCGTCACGCTCCTGCCTGAGCTGGCCGACGGCCTGGTCACCACCCGGCCGGGGATTTTCGCCGCCGAGAACGCGGATGGCAGGGTCACGCTCCTGTTGTCGGATGAGGCCCGGCCCGGCACGGCGGATGACGCCCCGCCGTCGGACCTCGTCTCGCCGCCGGAGGCCGTCAGTCGCTCACTGGCCATGCTGCGCTGGCTTGAGTCGCTCGACGTGAATGCCACGGCGGCCGTCGGTCACGGCCTGGGCGAGATCGTCGGCCTGGCCTGGGCCGGAGTGCTGAGCGAAGCCGATGTCGCGGAGATCGCGGCCCTGCGGGCCGAGTTCCTGAGCGGCCCGGCCGTGCGGATACTCTCGCCGGCCGGCCGGCATGCGAGTGAACGTCACGACGGGCCGCCGGCCGCCCCGGACGCGCTCTCGCAGTTGCGCGCCGCGATGGCGCAGTTCCGGTTCGGCCCGCCGCGGCGGCGGCTGATCTCGACGATGACCGGCCACGAGCTGGCGTCAGCCGGCGAGGTTATCGACCTCATCTGCGACGGCTTCACTGGTAACGACCGGCTGGCCGACGCCGTGGCCGCAGGTGCGCAGGGCGCCACCTTGCTGGTCGAGACCGGGCCCGGCAGGCTGCTGGCATCGACGGCGGCTCAGGTGTGCCGCGTGCCGACCGTCGGCATGCGCTCCGAGAACGCCGACCGCGCTGAGCTCGCCTGGGCCGCCGCCGCGCTGTTCGCGGCCGGGGCGGTCGGGCAGGCTCAGCCGTTGTTCGCCGGGCAGCCATCCCGGCCGATCGATCTGTGGCGCGATCAGGTGTTCATCACCAGTCCCTGCCAGGCGGCCGCCGTCCCTGCCCCGGCCCCTGCCCCGGCTGCCGCCCCGGCCGCCGCCCCGGCCGCCCCGGCCGTCCCGGCCCCCCGGGTGCCAGCTATCGCGGCATCGGGCACGTCCATGCCTGCCGAGGCAACGGCCGGCGCGGACGCCCTCGCCGGCGTCGCGCCCTGGGTGCGCTGCTTTGCCGAGGAGCTCCGGCCGCCCGGCCGTCCGCCGCACCCGGCCGACGACCGGCCGTGGCGAATCCGGACGGCCGCGAGCTACCCGTTACGGCAAGAGGTCGGCACGGTCTTCGGCGGCGATCCCGCTGCCGGGCGCGCGCTGGCGGTTCTCGGTGACCCGGCCGCGCCCGGCGTCTGGCGGGCGGCGCTGCTGGCAGCCCAGGACGCCCTGAGCGTGGAAGCGCTCGTGGTCATCACGACCGGCCCCGGGCTCACCGGCTTTTTCGCCGCCCTGCACGCGGAGCAGCCGTCACTGGGCGTCACGGTGCTGCGGGTACCGCTCACGCCGGGCGGCCTGCGTCTGGCGCGGCGGTACGCCAGCGCCGAGCCCGGCCAGTTCCGCGAGCTGGTGATCACCGAAGACAGCACGGTGCGCGAGCCGGTCCCGGTCGAGCGGAAGGTGCCAGGCGGCGGCGAATTCCCGCTGGGCACGCGCGACGTCGTCCTGGTCAGCCGGGGCTGCGGGGGCGCGGCGCTCGCACTGGCGCAGGTACTCGCGTGCTGCGGCTCGGCGGTAGCCGTGATCGGCCGGGCCGGGCCGGACGAGGACCGCGCGGTCGTGGCGGGCCTGGAGGAGCTGCGGCTGGCAGGCGCGCGGATCGCGTACGAGGTCGTGAACGTGGCCGATCCGGCTGACCTGGCACTGGCGGTTGAGCGCATCGAACGCCGGCTCGGCCCGGTCACGGCGATCGCCCACGCCGCCGGCCCGGCGCCGACGGTGCCGATCGCCGGCCTGACGCCGCGGGCGGTGGATGATCACCTCGCCGCCGAGCACGCGGGGCTGCGGGACCTGCTGAGCCCGGTCAGCTCCCGGCGGCTGCGGCTGATCTTGACGTTCGGCTCGGTGGCCGGCCACCACGGCCTGCCCCGGCAGGGCCTGCTGGGGGCCGCCAGCGCCGCACTGGCCGACCAGGCCGAGTCCGCGGCCGCGGCGATTCCCGGCTGCCGCGCGCTCCACCTCGAGCTGCCCGGATGGTCGGGCAGCGGGCTCGGCGACCGGCCGGGCCTGGCCGAGAGCATGGCCGAGGCCGGGACGGCGGCTATCGGGGTGGATGAGGCCTCGCGGCTGCTGCTCAAGATGCTGGCCACCCCGGACCTGCCCAGCCGGATGGCCGTGCACGGCCGGATCGGCGTGCCGGGTCCGCGCCACGCCGGGCCGCCGGACGAGGCGCGCGGCCGGCCTGCCGGGGGCCGGTTCCTCCAGCAGGTCAAGGTGGACTATCCCGGCATCGAGCTGGTCTGCGACGCCCGGCTGTCCCTGATCACCGATCCCTATCTCGCGGACTACCGGGTGGACGGGCTGCCGGTCCTGCCGCCGACCATGGCGCTGGAGGCACTGGCGCAGGCCGCCTGCGCCCTCGCCGGGCGGCCGCTTCGGCGAGCCACCGCGATCACGATGGACGCGCCGGTGGTGCTCCCGGCGGGCGGCGGCGAGACCGTGATCCGGGTATGCGCCCTCGCCGAGGGCGGCAAGATCACGGCGGCGCTGCGCTGCGCGGAGAGCAGCCTGCTCGTCGACCACGTCCGCGCGGAGTTCCGCGCCGACGACCAGCAGCCGACAAGCCCGCCCGCCGACGGCCCGCCTGCCGACGGCCCGCCCGCCGACGGCCCGCCCGCCGACGGCCCGCCCGCCGCGGCCGGTCCCCGAACCACCCCGGCCGTGCCCCCGGCCGCCGGGCTCGTCGATGGCGCCGACCTGTACGGCTCGGTCTGCTTCCAGTCGGGCCGATTCCGGCGCATCGCCAGCCTCGCCGAGCTGAGCTCGCGGGCAGTCCGGGCCCTGGCCCGCGGGGCCGAGGACCGCACGTGGTTCTTGCCCGGGCCCGGCGAGCCGGCCCATCAAGGTGACGCGGCCGATGACAGCAGGCTGCTGCTGGGCAGTCCCGGCCTGAACGACGCGACCCTCCAGGCCGTGCAGGCGTGCGTGCCGCACCGGCGGGTGTGGCCGGCGGCCTGCGAGTCGGTATCGTTCAGCGGCCGGCTGGCCGACGGCGCGGTCGAGATCCGGGCCACCGCCGCCCTTGGGCTGACCTGGGACATCGAGGCGGTTGACGCGGCCGGCCAGGCCCTCGTCACCTGGCACGGGGTGCGGCTGCGCGAGGCGGGACCGCTGCCCCGCACTACGGTCTGGCCGCCGTCCCTGCTGGCGGTCTACCTGGAGCTGGCTGCCATTGACCTCGGCCTGGATCCGGGTCTGCGCATCACGATCGAGCCTGGCCAGCCCGCGGCTGCCAGCCAGCCGGAAGCCAGCGACCCGCGGCCAGGGGCCACCGTCCCTCAGCCGCGGTCCCCCGGCTCCGCATGGCTGCCCCGCATCTCGGTTCCGCGACAGCCAGCCGATCCCGACCACGGCGCGGTAGGGGCCGGGCCCGTGCCGCTGGCCGGCCTCACGCTCGAGGCGCGCGCCACCAGGTTCGCGGCCTGCGGATGGGCGCTGGCCGATCCGCGGCACCCCGTCTGGCCGGCCGGGGCGGATAGTCTGGGGGCCGCGTTCTCGCGACTATGCAGCCACCTGCCCGAGCCGCCCGTAGCGTCGGCGGCGAGGCTGCGGGCCGTCGCCGCGTGCCTGGCGATGGCGCAGGCCCCGGCGGCCGAGCCGGTGACGTTCGAGCGGGTCACGGGGGACGGCTGGGCACTGCTGGAGGCTGCCGGCATGCGGGTGGCGTGCACCGTCGTGGAGATCAGTGGCCTGCCTTGTCCCGTCGCCATCGCGATCGCGACCGACGCGCCGCGCCGCGACGACCGCGCGGTCGCCTGGACCTTCCTGGGCGGGGCTCGGTCTGTCACGATGGATGGCACCATGGATGGCACCATGCGTCGTTGTTAGTTCGAAGGGCGGCGACCCGTGACAACTCCACGCCCCGCCGAGGCTCCGGCCCAGGCGCCCGCCGGCATCGACCTGTCCTCGAACGAGTTCTGGGGACTCCCGCCCGCGCAGCGGCATGCCGCGTTCGCGCAGTTGCGAGCGCTCGGGCGGCCGGTGCTGTTCGCCGAGCCGGAGACCGGCATCGCCAGCGTGGGCGAGGGGTACTACGCGCTGGTGCGGCACGCGGACGTCAGCGAGGCGAGCCGGCATCCCGAGCTGTTCTCCTCGGCCCGCGGCGCGACCAGCATCGTCGACCTTCCCGCCGAGTTCAACGAGTACTTCGGCTCCATGATCAGCATGGATGACCCGCGGCACGCCCGGCTGCGCCGGATCGTGTCCCGCGCGTTCACCCCGAAGATGATCAAGCGGTTCGAGCAGGACGTGCAGCGGGCGGCCGCCCGGATCGTCGATGACCTGCTGGCCATCGGGCCCTGCGACTTCGTGGAGCACGTCTCGGCCCGGCTGCCGCTGACGATCATCTGCAACATGATGGGGATTGGCGACGAGCACTACGCGATGGTGCTGCGCAACACCAACATCATCCTGTCGGGTTCTGACCCGGAGTTCATCAGCGGCGACCTCGATGAGGCCATCACTCAGATCCTCACGGCCGGCCAGGAGCTCGCCGACCTGGTCACCGGGCTGGCCGCGCGCCGCCAGGAGCAGCCGACCGACGACCTGATCACGGCGCTGGCCTCGGCCAACCTCGACGGCGAGCAGCTGTCGCCGGCGGAACTGGCCTCGTTCTTCATCCTGCTGGTCGTCGCCGGGAACGAGACCACCCGGACGGCGATCTCCCACGCGCTGGCCCTGCTGACCGACCATCCTGACCAGCGCGAACTGCTGCTGGCCGATCTCGACGGCCGCATCGGCGGCGCGGTCGAGGAGATCGTCCGCTACGTCTCGCCGGTCATCTGGATGCGGCGCTCGGTGACCCGGGACTGCACGCTGAACGGCCACGACTACCGCGAGGGCGACAAGGCGCTGCTGTTCTACTGGTCGGCCAACCGGGATGAGGCCGTGTTCACCGACCCGTGGCGGTTCGACATCTCGCGCTCCCCCAACCCGCAGGTCGGGTTCGGCGGGGCAGGCCCGCATTTCTGCCTGGGCGCCCACCTCGCGCGCCGGGAGATCACCGCCATGCTCCGCGAGCTGATGCAGCGGGCCCCGCGCATCCGGGCCACCGCGGAGCCCGATCGCCTGCTGTCGAGCTTCATCAACGGCATCAAGCACCTGCGGTGCGAGATCGATTAGCTATCACTCACCGTCCCGCCCGCGCGGGCCGGCGCTCGGGCGGCGGCCACCCGCCCGCGGTCGCTTTGATGCCGCCGCGAGGGGACTCCGACCGCCGGCCGCGAGGCCCGTCCGGTCGGCGTGTCGATCTTGCCACACCCCGCTCACACCCCGCTCGCACCCCGTCTGACCTCAATGTTGTAACAAGCTGTAATCGCTGCTACGCAGCGTGTATAACTAGAACCCCACGCGGCACTGGGGGCCCGTTAGTAGTCCGGGCCCAGGGGGAAAGGTGCCGCGCGGATATGGGGAAACCGTGAGTCGCGGAGGGGGACCTTCGTCCGGGGGGCCGATCGATCCCCGGCGGGATCGCCCGGCTGCGCGGTGTCCGGCATCAGCCGGCACCGCGCCAGGTGTACGAGGGTCGCGACGAGCGGAGGGGGATCTTCGTCCTGTGGGCGGCGCCACCCGGGGGCGTGGCGCCGCCCGCAGGCGGAGAGCAGCCCGGTCGCCGGATTTCCATGATCCCGGAGCGTTCGCGTCACCGGAGGCACTGTGAGGAATCCTTCAAAGCCGTCCGCCATCACATCCGCGTAGGAGTGCCACTCTGATGCTCCTGGAGGATCCAGATGCAAGCGTGGCCGACTGGCTACGGCCCAGGCAGCAGCTAAGAAGGAATGACTCTGGCGGTAGCACCGAAGTAGCTTCCGGGCGTCGTACGCTGCGACCATGACTGACTTTGTGACCGTGACCACGTCCGTTGATGATCTGAGCAAAGCCGAGACGCTGGCACGCGGAGCTGTCGAGGCGCGACTCGCTGCCTGCGCCCAGGTCTCAGACCCGGTGTCATCGGTGTACTGGTGGAACGGTGCCGTAGACAGCGCCCGCGAGCACGTCGTGACATTCAAGACCACCCAGGCGCACGGCTCAGCGCTGGTGGAGTACATCAAGAAGGCCCACCCCTACGACGTGCCCGAAGTACTGGTAGCTCCCGTGCTCAGCGGAAACGATGCGTATCTCGCGTGGGTCGCGGCAGAGACGGCTACGGCACAGCCGACGTGATCTGCTCATAGGTCTGCCGCGCGGCCAGGGAATCCACATCGCGGAGCATCGGCGCCAGCGCCCGTAGTCGCTGGCGTCCGAGTGTGGCCTCCCCGGTCAGCGTGGCATCCAGCGCCCTTACAGCAAGATCACATCCGGCATCAATGTCGCCAGCGCGGACATGTGCGGTGGCGACGTCACCGAGAATTACGGCACGGGTCTTGGCGTCCTCGCGCACGCTCGCAAGCACGGCATCAGCGGCCGGCGTGAGTCCTGGGTGCGCCAGCCTCCCGTATGCAGTGACAGCCATGCTGCCCAGCCGTGCGTTGTCGAAGAACCGCACCCATGAACGGCCCGTCTCAGGCTCGGCATAGTCCATCGCGGTCATGGCGCGTTCAAGGGAGACGAGCGCCGATGCGTCGCCCAGGCTGGCAGCTTCCTCGGCCTGACGGGCGGCAATCCAGGCCCGGGCTGCGGCGTGCTCACGCGACCGGACGTGCTCCGATGCCTGGTCCAGCAAGATCCATGCCTGCCGGGCGTCACCCTGCTCCGCGCTCAGGTACGACAGGTATGACAGAACGCAGGCCAGGAGCGGCCCGTCACCTGCTTCCCGCGCCGCAGTGATCGCCGCATCCCAGTAGCCCCGTGCCGCGCGATGCTCGCCAAGGTCGTAGCGAACCCAGCCCGCCAGCGCGGCGCTTTCCCCAGCGCAGACGATCAGCCGTCGTCGCACGCTATCTGAGCGAGCCACAGCGGTCATGCCCGCCAGCACGTCAACATGGGCATCCAGGGCACCGGAAAGCTGTCCGGCAGGAGTACGTTCCTCCGTGTCGAAGAAAGTCGCCGTACTGCGCTCCAGATCATCCACGAGCGCAGTGTCAGGACCGGCACCCGAAAGCGCAAACCGCAGCCGCTCGAACGGCTCAAGCGCACCAGTCGCAGTACTGGCGGCGGCGACCGCTAGCAACTGCCGCCGGTTCACTCCAGTCTCCCGCAAGCTCTCAGGGTCTTGAAAACCCAACTCACTAAACGGTACGCCAAGAACGGACTCAAGCGCACGCCGGGCACCGTACTGCGGGATACCGGTCTCTCCGGACTCCCAGCGCTGCACAGTCCGCCGGTCGCAGCTATCCCACCCGGCGCGACGCAAGGCCGCGGCGAGAGCCTCCTGGCTAAGCAGGCCGCTCCGAGTCCGTAACGCCCGGAGCGTCAGGTTCGGCGTCCACGCTCCCGATGGTCTCGGCATGCTCTGACCGTACCCGCCGGGGACCGCTGTGGTCTCTAGATCAGTGCCCGGCTAGCGGTTTGCCGCAGGTTTGCCGCCTGCTTGACGTCGCATTGTCGCGCGCCAGAAGCAGAACATGATCGCACTGGCGGTATCCGCCCGGCCAGTACCCGTCTGCGCAGCCCATCGCCACTCCACGACGTGAACCGGAGACTCCGACATGACCCACGCCCCAGCCGATCCAGCCGAGGTCATCACGGACCTCACAGCCGTCGCTGCCGAGCTGGCTGCATTAAGCGCTGCGCGCGTGTCTCCAGAGCCATCCGGGGCGCGAGCCCGGCGGAGGTTCGTCCCGTGAAGGACGCGGGGGGTTCTGCCGTGTTGGAGTCGGCGGTCACAGAATGTACCGGGTCACCGTTCCTGACCGAGATCACCCTTCCGGGCCAGCCTGCGTCGGCGGGGGTCGCGCGGCGGTTCGTGCTGGATGCGCTGGCGGACTGTCCGCGTGCTGATGACCTCGCCCTGGCGGTCAGCGAGCTGGCCACCAACGCGGTCGCGTGGTCGGCCGCCGGGCACGGCGACGGCGGGGCATTCACCGTCCGGGTCCGCACGGCGCCCCGGTGGGCGCGGATCGAGGTCACCGACCCAGGGCCGGCCGCTGCCCGGTCTGCCGCGCCGGGCAACGGCTGGGGTCTGGCCATCGTCGCGGCGGTCACCGACCGCGCCGGGGCTACCGCCGGGCCAGGGCCGGCACGCACGGCGTGGGCAGAGGTCACCTGGCCACCGGGGCGCAAGCAGACCGTTTCTTAATCGCCGCAGTGATGACCTGGAGCCTGGCAGAGACCGCTGTCATGGCCTGCAACTGAAAAGAGAGGCAAGCCTCCGTGTCACTGCTCGATCCCGAGGTATCCGCCAGGCTGGGGATATTGCAGTCACTTGATGACGCCCTCGCGTTCCGCCTGGGCAGGCTAGGTTCCCCCTGCGACGACTGCACTCCCGGTCACAGGTGCACCGATCATGCCCACGACGAGCAACTGGTAGCCGGCTATCAGGAGCGGCACGGGTTAGTCCTCACGGAGGTGTTCGCGGGGATGGACCCGGCGGAAGTTGGCCGCGCAACACAGCAGGGCGACGGGACGCCGCCGACCGTGATCGCGCTCAGCCTGGCCATCAGCGCGAGACTGCGCGAGCTAGCCGCTGACGGCCCGTTCGTGGCGGAATTCGATGGCCGTATGGTCGTGATCGAACTCGACGGCCCGTTACTGGTCGAGCATCCGCTCATGCCACACGACGACGAACTACCCCATGACGTCTTATAAGAGCACTCTAAGCTCTATGTGCTATATGTGCGCTACAGTACGGGCATGGCTGAGATAGATCCGCTCGGGAACCCGGAAACCCCTCTACGTGCATACGCCGCGGCCAGCACCGCCCGCCGCAACGCCCGGAGCGCCGAGATCAGCAAAAAAACTCCAGCAAGTCGAAGTCGCCCAGCAAGGACTCATCATCGACCTCGAACGCCCCTACGACCCCGGCAACGCGCTCGGCCTCGAAATGCTCTACAAGAAAGACACCCACCAGGTCACCATCTGGATCACCATTCACCGACACCACCCCCGACGACCTCACCGCCATCCTCGCCCCCGCCACCGACCATCCCGAAGCGTTCGCGTCACCGGTGGCCCAAAACTCTTCGGGATAACGAGCTGGCGCTCATGACAGCTGGCTGATCTGGCCGGCCAGCGCGAAGTCAGCCGCCGTCAGGCCGCCCGCCGAGTGGGTAGACAGCGTAAGCGTCACCTTGTTCCAGGAGATCGCGACGTCCGGGTGATGATTCGCTGTCTCGGCCAGGTAGGCCACCGCGCCGAGATACAGCAGCGCGTCGCGGAAGTCCGCGCGGGTGACGGTGGTGGAGATGCTCTCGCCGTGCCGTTCCCAGCCGGGCAGGACGCCGAGCTGGGCCGTTATCTCGTCGTTGGTTAGTAGCTTCATGTATCCCGCTTATCACATCTGGCGGCCGGGCGCGTGGCTGGGCGCCTCCGCCGGCGCGGCGCGACCATGACCGCGACTCGACCGCGGAGGCCACCCGCGATCCAGGTAGGCTGGCCATCGCCTGCCAGGCAGGGGAATGCTGGCGGATGATTCATGCCCGGTTGCCAGCCGGCCAGCCGCGCCGGCCGGAGGAGCTCCGATGACAGATCACGCGATCACCGACCCAGCCACCACGGCGCCAGCCACCACGGCGCCAGCCACCACGGCGCCGCGGCGGACGCCGCTGACCCAGGTCCACGAGCAGCTGGGTGCCACGCTCACCGACTTCGCCGGGTGGCTGATGCCGCTGCGCTACGGCAGCGAGACCGCCGAGCACCAGGCTGTCCGGACCGCCGCGGGCCTGTTTGACCTGTCCCACATGGGCGAGCTGATGGTCAGCGGCCCGCAGGCGGGGGCCGCGCTTGACTACGCGCTGGTCGGCAACCTCACCGCGCTGCGCCCCGGCCGGGCCCGCTACACCATGATCTGCGCCGCCGACGGCGGGGTGCTCGACGACCTCATCGTCTACCGGCTCGCTGACACCGAGTTCCTGGTCGTCGCCAACGCGGCCAACGCCGCGGCCGTCGCCGCGCTGCTGACCGACCGCGCCGCGGGCATGAATGCCGCCGTCGCCGACCGCACCAGCGATTACGCGCTGATCGCTATCCAGGGTCCGCGGTGCGCGGACATACTCGGGCCGCTCACCGACGCCAGCCTCGGCGACGTCAAGTACTACGCCAGCTACCCGGCCACCGTCGCCGGGGCTCCTGTGCTGCTGGCCAGGACGGGCTACACCGGCGAGGACGGGTTCGAGATCTTCGCCCGGCCGCAGGACGCCGAGGACATCTGGGCGACGCTCAGCAAGGCGGGCGCGGATCATGGCCTGGTCCCGGCCGGCCTGGCCGCCCGGGACACGCTGCGCCTCGAAGCGGGGATGCCCCTGTTCGGCAGCGAGCTCGGCCCCGGCATGACGCCGTTCGACGCCGGGCTGGGCCGGGTGGTGAAGTTCGACAAGCCCGGTGACTTCGTGGGCCGGGCGGCCCTGGCGGAGCGGGCCCAGGCCGCCCCGGAGCGGACCCTTGTCGGCCTGGTCGGCCAGTCGCGGCGAGTACCGCGGCACGGGTACAGCGTGCTCTGGGACGGCGCCGCGTGCGGGACGGTCACCAGCGGGGCGCCGTCACCGACACTCGGCGCGCCGATCGCGATGGCCTACGTCACCCCGGCGGTTGCGGAGGAGGCAGTAACGGAGGCGGCGGCGGCGCGACAGGACGCCGGGCGGCTGGCCGTGGACGTACGCGGACGCGCGGAGCCTGCGAGACTGGTGCCACTGCCGTTCTATAGGCGGCCGGCCTGAGCCATAGAGCACAATTGCTCATCGAGCCGGCAGACCGGCGTCAAACTAGTCCGATAAGAACCACACGGGACAAGAGAGGTGCAGATGAGCGTTCCCGAGGAGCTGCACTACACCGCCGAGCACGAGTGGGTGGCCATCAGCGGCTCCACCGCCTCGGTCGGCATTACCGATCACGCACAACGAGCCCTGGGAGATGTCGTCTTCGTGTCGGCGCCCGCGCCCGGCGCGAAGGTAACTGCTGGCGAGCCGTGCGGAGAGGTGGAGTCCACCAAGTCAGTCAGCGACCTCTACTCCCCGGTCGACGGCGAGGTAACCGAGGTCAACGCCGAGATCGATGACGACCCCGGCCTGGTCAACTCCGACCCCTACGGGGCTGGCTGGCTGTTCAAGATCAGCCTGGCCGAGGGCGATGGCGACGGAGAGCTGCCGCCCGGCCTGCTGTCGGCCGATGAGTACACCGCGCTGACCGCCGAGTCCGGGAGCTAACGATGTGGCACGGCGCCCCGGTCCCCCAGAGGTTCCTGTAGCGGGCGCTACTTCCGCCTTCGGCCCCAGATGCGGTAGATCGCGAAGCCGACCACCGCCAGGCCCACGGCGACGGCCACGAGCTGAACGTCGGGCCGGGCGGCTTGCTGGGCCGCCCGTTCCTTCAGTCGGCGCACGTTGTTGGCGGGGCTGACCCGCTCGGTCAGGGCGTCGATCGTGCGGGTCAGGTTCTCCCTGGTCTGCTCGATGTCGGCCACGATCATGTCGGGATCTCGCTTGCCCGCCGCAGCGCGCGGCGCGACTGTGCCCTGCACCTCGACTGCGCCGTCCGGATCGGCCATCGCACGCATCCCTCCTGCGCCAGGGGATTTCGCTGGCACCATGACTTCTGCCTAGTCTCCCAGTCCGCCACGGCCCACGTCCGGCCGGCTGGCATGTTGCTCATCCGGGCGTTTCTCAGAGTCCGCTGAGAGCAGCACCTCGGCTGGCGGCGGGGTCTGGCCACGCATGCTGGCGGCATCGGGCCGGAACAGCCTGCAGCACTGCCAGGAGAAAGGAGGGATAAATGGTATCCACCTCGAGCGGCCGGGCGCGGCGCTTCGTCATTACCGCGTTCCTCGCCGCCGGCATCGGGGCGGGCGCGACCGGTGTCGCGCTGGCCGCCACGAACGGGGCTGCGTCGCAGGCGACGACCACGTCGACGACATCAACGTCATCGTCCCAGTCGTCGTCACCGCCCGCATCGCCTGCCACGTCGCCGTCGACTGGAGCTGGGTCGTCGTCGCACGCCAAGGCGAAACATCACTGCACCCACGCAGGAGGTTACTAGCGCCGCCCGCCCGCCGGGGCACGGCGGGCGGGGGCCGCGTGCTGCCGCCGGGACGGCCGGGCCGCCCGGCGGCGGCTAGCTGGTGCTGGCCAGGTGCTGCGCCTGGTCGATGAGGAGGCGGCACGCGAAGATCTGTGCGCCGACCTGCCTGATCTGCCGGTCACCGAACGCCGCGTTCTCCAGTTCGCCCTTGATCAGGCCGGCGCTGCGTGCACGCTCCGGCGCAGGTCGCTGGCCCCGTCGTCACGTAGTAGTCAGGCTTGGCGAACATGGCAAACGTCGGCGTCCGACAAGGTCGTGACAATGCCCCGATCCGGCAGGACGGCCGCCCGCGCCGATAGAGTTTCCTTCCGTGACCGTGCAAGCCGTGATCTTCGACTGGGGCGGCACTCTCACGCCCTGGCACACCGTTGACCTCACCGCGCTCTGGGATTCGGTCTGCACCCGGCACTTCGCCGCCGAGCGGGCCATTGAGGTCGCGACGGCCATGCATACCGCCGAGCGGGAGCTATGGCAGCTCGCCGAGCGGGAGCACCGCAGCTCGACCATGGACCATGTCTTCGAGCGAGCCGGAGTCACGCCCAGCGACGCGCTGCTGGCCAGTTACTCCAGCGCCTGGGAGCCGCACACCTTTACCGACCCGGACGCCCCCGCGCTGCTGAGCTACCTGCGCGGGCGCGGCGTCAAGGTCGGCGTGCTATCGAACACCTTCTGGCCGCGCAGCTGGCATGAGGAGATCTTCCGGCGCGACGGAGTGCTAGATCTCATCGACGGCGCCGTCTACAGCAGCGAGCTGGACTGGACGAAGCCCCATCCGGCGGCGTTCCAGGCGGCCATGGCCGCCGTGGGCATGACCGATCCCGGTGCCTGCGTCTTCGTCGGGGACCGGCCATTCGACGATGTGCACGGCGCGAAGAGCATGGGCATGCGCGCGGTGCTGATCCCCAACAGCGACGTGCCGACCTTCCCGGGCTCGACGCCGGACGCCGTCGTGAGCCGCCTGGCCGACCTCAGGCCGCTGCTCGACTCCTGGTGATTCAGCGTGCGCGCCTGAAGGCCGCGTACCAGGCCGGGAACTCCTGAAGCGAGCCGAGCACGGCGTGCGCGCCGGCGGCGAGCAACTCCGCCCGGGCAAAGGAGCCTGTCGGCACGCCCACCGCGTGCGCCCCGGCCGATCGCCCGGCGATCATGTCCTGCGGCGTGTCCCCGACGTAGACCGCGGCCCGAATGCGGGCCAGCACGGCGGCCTTCTCCGGGCCATAGACGTGCGTAAAGATCTCCTGCACCGTCAGGCCGGCAGCCATCATGCTGGGCCCCACCGAGACGGGATGCTTGGCGGTGACGACGACCGGCGTCCCGCCGAACTCCCGGACTGCGGCCAGGGACTCCCGGGCGCCGGGCAGGGCGGTAGTCAGGCTCGCGGCCACCCGGATGTAATGCCGCCGGTAGATCGCTGCTACCGGCTCCACCAAGGTGGCCGGGAACCAGAAGGGGATCTCGTCCTCCAGCTTGACGCCCAGCCGCCGCTCGACGGCTACCAGGTCGATCTCGACGCCGGTCTCCAGCACGACCGCCGACCAGGCCGCCATGATCGCGGACCTGGAGTCGATCAGGGTCAGGTCCAGGTCGAAGCCGACCGGGCCAGTCGCCCTGTCCTGGCCCGCGCCCGCCGGGCAGCCCGGGGTTCCGGAGCGTCGAGGAGGGAGCATCACAGGACCGATCCTGCCAGCCGAGGCCCCACCCGAAGCAGGCAGCCCGCCCGGTCA
>DATKRH010000075.1:0-27638 GCA_035532295.1 Streptosporangiaceae bacterium | reverse complement strand
CAGGACGGCGCGGGTCTCGGTGATCTCGATGGCCTCCGCCAGGGAGACCGGGCGGACCCAGGCGCCCCGGTTCCGCTCCCGGGTGACCAGCCCCTCGTTGCTCAGCAGCACCAGCGCCTCCCGCACCGCGCCCCGCGAGGTGTCGTACCGGCTGGCCAGCTCCGTCTCGACCAGCCGCTGGCCGGGGTTGAGCTCGCCGTGATAGATCGCCATCCGCAGCCTGTCGAGCAGGCTGAGCGCCTCCGGCAGGTTCTCAGGGGCCTCATGCACTCCCACCACGTCCTCCCGACGGGAAAGCCAGGCCTCCGGCCGTCGTGTCACTGGGCTGGCAGGCGGGACTGGGTTCGGTGCCATCGATCACAGGATGACAGACAATTGTGTCGCCCATGTATACCGCTACGCTACCGGCACGGCGGCCGCGCCGGTAGCGTAGCGCGCTCCGGCGGCTAGCCCCAGATGTCGGCGGCGACGCTGACGATCAGCTCGAGCTTGGCCACCTGCTCGGCGTAGGTGAGGTCGTTGCCCTCCACCGTGGAGGAGAAGCCGCACTGCGGGGACAGGCAGAGCTGGTCGAGGGGGACGAACTTGGCCGCCTCGTCGATCCGGCGGCGCAGGACGTCGCGGTCCTCCAGGGCGCCGGACTTGGTGGTCACCAGGCCGAGGACGACCATCTTGCCGGGCGGGACGAACCGCAGCGGCTCGAACCCGCCCGACCGCTCGTCGTCGTATTCCAGGAAGAAGCCGTCCACGGCCAGCTCGCTGAACAGCGCCTCGGCCACGAAGTCGTAGCCTCCCGACGCCGCCCACGAGGACCGGAAGTTGCCCCGGCACAGGTGAGTGGTCACGGCCAGGCCCTCCGGCCGTCCGGCCAGCGCGTCGTTGACCTGGCGGATGTAACGCAGGTGCAGCTGGTCGGCGTCGTCGCCGCGCTCGGCGATCTCGGCCCGCTGGGCGGGGTCGTTCAGGTAGGCCAGGCTGGTGTCGTCGAGCTGCAGGTAGGTGCAGCCCAGAGCGGCCAGCCGCGCGACCTCGTCGGCATAGGCGGCGGACAGATCGTGCCAGAACTCCTCGACGTCGGGGTAGACGGCCGGGTCGATCGCCGCCGGGCCGCCCCGGTAGTGGACCATGCTGGGCGACGGGATGGTCAGCTTCGGGACCAGCCCGGCCGCGACGGACCGCAGGTACCGGAAGTGGTCCCCGAAGATCGTCTTGTTCATGACGATCTTGCTGTCCACGTGCAGGGCCGCCGGGGTCCACTCGAGGTCGCCGTCGGCATTGTGGAACCGGACGGCCATGTTCCCGGCCGCCTGGCCGATGCCGCCGATCTGGTTGATGAAGTCCATGTGCCACAGCGCCCGGCGGAACTCGCCGTCGGTCACGGCCTGCAGCCCGGCGTCGCGCTGCATGGCCACCACCTCGGTGATGGCGGCGTCCTCGGCGGCCCGCAGCGCGGCGGCGTCAGCGCGGCCGGCGGCGGCGTCGGCGCGGGCGGCCAGCAGGCTGTCCGGCCGCAGCAGGCTGCCGACATGGTCGGCACGGAAGGGCGGGGTCTGTCGCTTCATGAGTCATTCCTATGCCAGGCGGGATGGTCGGTCAGGGGATGGGCGCGGATAAAGTCCTCGTCGACCTCTACCCCGAGCCCGGCACCCTCCAGCGGGAGCACGGTCCCGTCCGCGCCGAGCTCGTAGGAAGCCGAGCACAGCTGCAGGCCGGCGGCCGAGGCCAGGGCCGCGATGCGGACGGCCTCGGTGATGCCGCCGCACCGGGACAGGTCGGTCACCGGGTTAGGCGTGGATGATGACGCCGCGGATGAGCATGCCGTCATCCAGGTCGGAGTAGCCCTGGTTGATTTCCTCCAGCGCGTACCGGCGGGTGATGAGCTCGTCCAGCTTGAGCTGACCCCCGCGGTACAGGCTGAGCAGCCGGGGGATGTCGTAGAGCGGGTTGCACATGCCGAAGACGTGCCCCTGGATCCGCCGCTGGTAGCCGACGATCATGCCGTTGGCGGCGAGCCGGATCTGCTCCTCGGAGCTGCGGCCGACCGAGGTGATCGTGACCTGGCCGCCCTTTCCGACGATGGCCGCGGCCTGGGTCACCACCTCGGCGCTCAGCACGCCGACGGTGCAGATGGCGTGGTCGGCGAGCTGGCCGCGGGTCAGCTCGATCACGGCTTGCTGGGCCTCGGCGGCCGTCGCGAAGGCGTGGGTGGCGCCGAACTCGCGGGCCTTGTCCCGCTTGAACGCGACCGGGTCCACGACGATGACGTGGCGGGCGCCCGCGTAGGCCGCGCCCTGCACGGCGTTGCTGCCGACCCCGCCGGACCCGAAGATCACCACGGTGTCCCCGGCCTGTACGCGGGCGACGTAGACGGAGGTGCCCCAGCCGGTTGGCACTCCGCAGCCGACCAGCGCGGCGACCTCGAACGGGATGTCGTCGTCGATCCGGACGCAGGAGGCCTGCGAGACGACCGCACGCTCGGAGAAGGTGCCGAGCATGCAGAAGCCGCCCAGGTCGCTGCCCTCGTCGTCGTGGAACCGGAACGTTCCGTCGGCGAGCATGCCGGTCTGCATCTGCGCGCCCTGGTCGCACAGGTTCTGCCGGCCGGTCGAGCAGTACCGGCAGGTGCCGCAGGCCGGGATGAAGGAGCAGACCACATGGTCGCCGACCGCGACCCTGGTCACGCCGGGGCCGACCGCCTCGACCACGCCGGCACCCTCGTGGCCGCCGACGATCGGCAGCCGGCCGGTGGCGTCGCCCGTGCGCAGGTGCTCATCGGAGTGGCACATCCCCGAGGCCGCGAACTTGATCTGGACCTCGCCGGCGTGCGGCTCGTCCAGCTCGAGCTGGGTGAGTTCCCAGGGCTTGCCTGGCTCGCGGACGATGGCCGCGCGGGTCCTCATGGCAGTACCAGCCTCATGTTTGCACCTTTCCGGTCACCGGGATGTCGGCCTGCGCCACTTCCAGCAGCGCGCTGACCAGCAGGTCCGGCGCGGTCGCCAGCGCTTCGTGGTCGGCGGCGATCTCGCGCACCGGCCAGCCGCGCGCCCGGGCCTTCTCGGCCTGCGGGGCGAACACCGCGGCCCAGTCCGTGCACGATACGTAGCCGGCGGGCAGGTCGCGGACCGCGGGATCGAACCACAGCTTGTCAGAGTAGGTAGCGAGCGGATGAGGCACCAGGCGCGGCTCCAGCCAGGCCCTGGCCTCGGCGCTGCGCACGCCGAGCGCCTCCAGCGGCCGCTGCGGGATCAGCCAGCCGTCGCCGTCGGACTCGGCCAGCTCGACGAAGTGCTGGCCAATGTGCGTCGGGAGCAGGTCCAGGGCGCTCTGCCCGGGCTCGGGCACGAAGGCGTCGTAGTAGACGAGCCGGGCGATACGGTCAGGCTGCTGCGCGCCGACGCCGGTGATGACCAGGCCGGCGTAGCTGTGCCCGACCAGCACCACGTCGCACAGGTCCTCGCAGCGGAGCATGGCCGCCACGTCCTCGACATGGGTGGCCAGCCCGATCTGAGGGCTGGACAGGTGAGCGCGCTCGCCCAGGCCGGTGAGGGTCGGCGCGAGGGCCCGGTGGCCCGCGGCCTCCAGCCGCCGGGCGACCAGCTGCCAGGACCAGCCGCCGTGCCAGGCCCCGTGCACGAGGACGAAGGTGGTCATGCGCTGGCCGGCCGGGTCGCCGCGGTCGTGACCGAGCGGGTATCCATGAACTCGCGGACGCCGTCGATGCCGAACTCGCGGCCCATGCCGCTGGACCGGAATCCGCCGAATGGCGCCCGGTCGTCGTCCAGCACGGCGTCGTCCAGGATCAGCACCGGGTCGTTGCCGCCGAGCTCCAGGGTGACCCGGCTGAGGGTCTGGGCGGCCATGGCCATGATCCGCCGGCCGCCGGCCAGCCCGCCGGTGAAGCAGACCTTGGCCACGGACTCATTGGCGACCAGCGGGCCGCCGATGACCTGGTCCTCGCCGGTGACGGGCAGGTAGCGCTGCGCCGCTCGATGCTCTCCGGCGATGAAGAGCTGGGCCTGGACATGCTCACGTGACGGAACGACGGCCTGCACCATAGCCGCAGGCTAGGAGATCGTGGATCATATTGTCAACATGTTCGCAAACGATCTAGCATGGCGGTTAGCTAGCAATTCGCTGAGCAGGTAAGCGAAGGATGCGAGGAAAGCGAGCTTTCATGACCGGAGCTACCGATCGCGCCGCGGCCACCAGCACTGCGCTGCGCGGGCCCGACGACCCCGTGACGCTGGAGCGCGGCCGGCCGGCCGCCCCGGCCACCCCGGCCGAGCTGTCCTGGCGCGCGGACTGGATCCGCCTGGCCACCGTGGACCTGATCGAGCGGGCCGGCCTCGGCCACTACTCCAGCACCTTCTCCTGCGCGGAGATCTTTGCCACGCTCTATTACCACGCGCTGCGGCTGCGGCCCGGCGAGCCGGACTGGCCGGACCGGGACCGGTTCCTGCTGGGCAAGGGACACGTGGCCACCGGGCTCTGGCCCGTCCTGGCCGACCTGGGCTATTACCCGCAGGAGTGGCTGGAGCAGTTCGGCGCGGTCGGCTCGCCGCTGAACGACCACCCCAACATGCGGCTGGCGCCGGGCATCGACTTCAGCTCCGGGGCGCTCGGCCACAACCTGTCCGTGGCGGCGGGCATGGCCCTGGCCGGGCGGCTGTCGCAGCGCGACTACCGGGTGTTCGTCGTCACCGGCGACGGCGAGCTACAGGAGGGCCAGGTCTGGGAGGCGGCGATGGCGGCCAGCCACTACCGGCTCGGGAACCTGGTGGCCATCGTCGACGCCAACGGCTTCTCCGGCTCGGGCCCGACGTCGGCGGCCATGAACATCGAGCCGCTGGCCGGCCGGTTCGAGTCATTCGGCTGGCTGGTGCACGAGATCGACGGTCACGACGTGAGAGCCCTGAGCGCCACGTTCGACGGCCTCCCGGAGCCGGGCTCGGCGCAGCCGGTCTGCATCATCGCCCGCACCCGCAAGGGCGCCGGCGCGAGCCTGACGGAGCAAGCGCCGCAGGCCTGGCATCTCGGGCTGCTGCCCGCGGCAGACAAGGAGAAGGTCGTGGCGGAGATCTCCGGGCGGATGCGGTGACCCCGGCCGAGGCGGCCCCCGCCGCGGCCGAGGCCCCCGCCGCGGCCGCGGCGCCGGCCGCCCCCAAGATGGTCGACGTCTTCTCCGACACGCAGATCGAGACGGCGCTGCTGGCCAACCCGGCCGGGTACGCCCTGGCCGAGCTGGGCGACGCGGACCCGCGCGTGCTCGCGCTGACCGCCGACCTCAGCAGCACGGTCGCCGACTTCCGGGCCCGGCACGCCGGCCGCTACATCGAGCTGGGCATCGCGGAGAACAACTCGGTGTCCCTGGCGGCCGGGCTGGCGGCGTGCGGCTACCGGCCCTATATCTTCTCCATGGCCCCGTTCGGCGTGCTCAAGTGCGCCGAGCAGCTGCGCACCGACGTGGCCTACAACCACCTGCCGGTCGTCCTCGTGGGCCGGCTGTCCGGCCTGGCCATGGGGTTCTTCGGGACCAGCCACCACGCTGTCGAGGACATCGCCATCGCCCGGTCCCTCACGAACCTGACCGTGATCGCGCCGGCCGACCCGCAGGCCGTCCTGGCCCTGATGCGGTCCACGATCGCGCTGGACGGGCCGGCCTTCGTCCGGGTCAGCGAGGGCACCCCGGCGGTCTACGACACGGTGCCCGAGTTCACGTTCGGGAAGTGGCCGAGGCTGCGCTCCGGGACCGACATCTCGCTGCTCGGGCACGGGCTGGGCGTCGGCCTGGCGGTGCAGGCCGCGGCGCAGCTGTCCGCGCGCGGCATCACCGCCGATGTCTACGACGCGGCCTACCTCAAGCCGTTCGACGAGGAGGCCCTGGCCCAGACGGCCGCACGGACCGGCCGCGTGCTGACCATCGAGGATCACATCGAGATCGGCGGCCTGGCCAGCATCGTCGCCGAGGTGGCCGGCCGGCGTCGGCTGGGCGCCCGGCTGGCCAGCATCAGCCTGCCCGACGCCGACCTGGAGGTCGGGGTGCCCGCGCAGCTGTACGAGCTGTACGGGCTGACCGTCAGCGGCGTGGTCCGCCGGGCGCTGGAGCTGGCCGCCGAGGGATAGCCGGCGCGCGGCGAGCCGCGCTCAGCCGAAGAGGATCATCCCGCGGACATTTCGGTGCTCGCGCATGTCCTGGTAGCCCGCGTTGACCTCGCCGAGCTCGTAGGTGCGCGTGACTAGCTCGTCGAGCAGCAGATCGCCATCCCGGTACAGGCGCAGCAGCCGGGGGATGTCGGCCCGCGGGCTGGCGTTCCCGAACAGGCAGCCCACCACCTTCTTCTGGTAGGCGGTCAGCTCGAACATCGGCAGCTCCACCGCGCGGGAGGTGACCGGCGCGATCGAGGTGAGCACGACGGTGCCCAGCTTCCCGACCAGCGACAGGCCGTCGGAGATGATCGTCGGCGTGGCGAGGCCCACGGTGATCAGCGCCGAGTTGGCCATCGCGCCCCGGGTCAGGTCGGGCAGCGCCGCGGCCGCCTGCGCGGCCGTCGCGAACGTGTGGGTGGCCCCGAAGCGGCGGGCCTGCTCGCGGTTGAACGGGGCCGGGTCCACGGCGATGATCTGCGTCGCGCCCGCGATCCGGGCGCCCTGCACGGCGCTGGCGCCGACGCCGCCGATGCCGAGCACGGCCACCGTGTCACCCGCCCGGACGCCCGCGCCGTAGACGGCGCTGCCCCAGCCGGTCGTCACCCCGCAGCCGACCAGCGCGGCCTTGTCCAGCGGGATGTCGCTGTCGATCCGGACGACCGAGCTCTCGCCGCACACGGTGTACGGCGCGAACGTGCCGAGCAGGCACATCAGCCGCGCGTCCCGGCCGCCGACATGGTGGCGCGCGGTGCCGTCGCGCTGCAGCCCGACGGTGAGCCCGGCGCCCTGGTCGCACAGGTTCTGGTGGCCAGACGCGCACCAGGTGCAGTCCCCGCAGGCCGGGATGAAGCTGAGCACGACATGATCGCCCTCGGCGACCTTCGACACGCCCGGCCCGGTGCGCTCCACCACGCCGGCGCCCTCGTGCCCGCCGATGCACGGCAGCCCGGCCATCGGCAGGTCGCCGAGCCGGACGTGCTCGTCGGAATGGCACAGCCCGGAGGCCGCGAGCCGGACCAGCACCTCGCCCTCCCGCGGGTCGTCGAGGTCCATCTCCTCGACCCGCCAGTCCTGGCCGTACTCCCACAGCACTGCCGCCGGTATCTTCATGGCACCTCCTCGCAGGTGATCAGTTCAGGCCCAGTAGCCGGGCCGCGTTGTCCTTGTACAGCCCGGGCTTGACCTCGTCGCGGATCGCGGTCTGGTCCAGGTCGGCGCGCCAGCGGTCCGGGGTCAGCATCGGGAAGTCGGTGCCGAACAGCACCTTGTCCTTCAGCAGCGTGTTCGCGTACTGGACCAGCAGCGGCGGGAAGTACTTCGGCGACCAGCCGGACAGGTCGATGTAGACCCGCGGCTTGTGCAGCGCGACCGCCAGGGCCTCCTCCTGCCAGGGGAAGGACGGGTGGGCGGCGATGATGGTCAGGTCCGGGAAGTCCACCGCGACGTCGTCGAGGTACATCGGGTTGGACAGCGCCAGCCGGATGCCGCCGCCGCCGCGCTGCCCGGACCCGGCGCCGGTCTGGCCCGTGTGGAACAGCGCGGGCAGGCCCGCGGCCTCGATCACCTCCAGCAGCGGGTACGCGGACCGGTCGTTCGGCGCGAACCCCTGGGCGCTCGGGTGGAACTTGAACCCGCGCACGCCGTGCTCCTCGATCAGCCGCCGGGCGGCCCGTACCCCGGCGGCGCCGCGAGCCGGGTCGATGCTGGCGAACGGGATGATCACGTCCGCGTTGGCCGCGGCCCGCTCGGCGATCTCCTCGTTGGACGGCCGCCCGGGGTCGTCCTGGCCGGCCACGTCCACCGTGAAGGTGACAGCGGCCATCCGCCGCTCCCGGTAGTAGGCGGCCAGGTCATCGACGGTGTAGGACGCGGCGTCGGCCTTGAAGTACCGGGCCATCGCCTCCCGCGACTCGCCGGCCGCCGCGCTCGCCGCGCCGCCCGCCGATACCGAGCGCTGCACGTGCGTGTGCACGTCGATGGCGGTCAGGCCGGCGATATCCGGCCCGCGGCCGGCGGACTGCTCGCCCGTCATCTGCATCCCTTGCATCCCCTGCTCTCCCCGCTGGCTGCATCCCCGCCGTTCCGGCTGGCTGCATCCCGCTCTCCGGCTGGCGCGGTCACCGTGCCCTTGCTTGCGGACGTTTATGCCAACATAATCGTTAACAACTCGTTTGACCATAAGGCTCGTGCCGGCCGCCCGCTCCTGCGGACGCGGAGGCCGGCCAGGGGAGGGACATGAAGGCCGTCGTGTGCGTGCCTGGCGGCTGCGAGGTGACGCAGGTGCCCGATCCCCGGCCGGCCGCCGGGGAGGTGGTCGTCGAGGTCGACGCGTGCGGGCTGTGCGGGTCCGACGTGCACGCCGTGCGCCGCGGGCTGACCACGCCGGGCCAGATCCTCGGGCACGAGTTCGGGGGCCGGATCGCCGCGCTCGGCGCGGGCGTGTCCGGCTGGCGGGCCGGCCAGGTCGTCGCGGTGAACCCGCTAGGCTCCTGCCGGGCGTGCCGGGCGTGCCACCGCGGCGTGCCGTTTCGCTGCACGGCCCGGCCCAACCTCGGGCTCAGCGTCCCGGGCGGCTACGCCGAGTACGTGGCGGTCCCGGCCGCCCAGCTCGTGGCCCTGCCCGACGGACTCCCCGCGGAACTGGGCGCGCACGCGGAGCCGCTGGCGGTAGCGCTGCAGGCGGTCAGCCAGGCCGGCGTCGGCCCGGGCGACGCGGTGCTGGTCTACGGCGTCGGCACGATCGGGCTCTGCGTCATCATGGGCCTGCGGCTGGCCGGCGTGGACCGCGTCGTCGCGGCGGGCCGGTCGCCGGGCCGCCGGGTCGCGGCCGCCGGCGTGGGCGCCGATGTGGTGATCGACACCCGCGAGACCAGCGTCGGGACCTACGCCGAGGGCAGCGGCCAGCGTTTCGCCGCTGTGCTGGAATGCTCGGCCGCGCCCGGCGCGGTCGCGCAGGCCCTGGACGTGCTGGAGCCCGGCGGCAGCTGCGTGGTGGTGGCGCTGACGGACGAGGCGCCCGCGGTCCCGCTCGGCCACCTGGTCGGCGGCGGGCTGCAACTGGCGGGCAGCTGCGCGTTCGCCCCGGCCGCCTACCGGTCGGCCGTGGAGCACATCGCCGCCGGTCGGGCCCCGGTGGCGAGCCTCGTCAGCGAGCGGGTCAGCCTGGCCGGCACGCCGTCCGCGCTGGCCCGGCTGAGCCAGCCCGGAGACCTCGTCCGCGTCCTGGCCCGCCCGGGGCAGGCGGAATGAGCACGAACAGCAAGGAGCGCAGCATGGATCAGTTCGCCGGCCGGGTCGCGGTCGTCACCGGCGCGGGCAGCGGCATGGGCCGGGCCTTCGCCGCCCGTTTCGCCGCCGCGGGCATGAAGATCGTCGCCGCCGACATCCAGGAAGACGCGCTGGGCGACGCGGCCGCGCAGATCTCGGCGGCCGGCGGCGAGGTGCTGGCCGTGCCGACGGACGTGTCGGACGCGGCGTCGGTGCAGCGGCTGGCCGACACGGCCGCCGCGCGGTTCGGCGCGGTGCACCTGCTGTGCAACAACGCCGGCGTGGAGGGCTACCTGGACGGCGCGATCTGGGAGGCGACCCCCCAGGACTGGACGTGGACGGTGGACGTCAACTTCTGGAGCGTGGTGCACGGCATCCGCGCGTTCGTGCCGGGCATGCTGGCCCACGGCCAGCCCGCGCACATCGTCAACACGTGCTCGATGACCGCGGTGGTCAGCGCGGCCAACATGTACGGCATCACCAAGCACGCCGTGCTGGCCCTGTCCGAGGTGCTCGCCTCCGACCTGAACAAGCGGGGCGCCCCGATCGGGGTGACCGCGCTGTGCCCGGGCATCATCGCCACCAACCTGTTCCGCGGCAGCCGCAACCGGCCGGCGGAGCTGCGCGGGGACAGCGAGACCGACGGCGCTCGCGAGGGCGCGGAGCTGCGCGAGCGCATGCACGCCACGCTGGCGGCCGGGATGCCGCCCGAGCAGGTCGCCGACCTGCTCGCGGACGCGATCCGCCGCGGCGACCGGTACCTGCTGACCGATCATGACTGGGACAGCCAGATCGAGGAACGGCACCGGGCCGTCCTGGCCGGTGCCGGGGTGGCCCGGTGAGCGCACGGTTCGAGGGCCAGGTCGCGGTCGTCACCGGGGCGGCGGCCGGGTTCGGCCTGGCCGTCGCCACCCGGCTGGCCGCCGCAGGCGCCCGGCTCGTGCTGGTGGACCGGGCGGCCGACGCGCTGCACGAGGCCGCCGCCGCGCTCGACGGCGCGCTGCCGGTGGTGGCCGACGTCAGCCAGGAGGCCGACGTCGACGGCTACGCCCGCGCCGCCGTGGCGGCGCACGGCCGGATCGACCTGTTCTTCAACAACGCCGGCATCGAGGGCCGGATGGCCCCCATCACCGAGCTGTCCGTTGACGACTATGACCGGGTGCAGGCCGTTAACGCGCGCGGGGTGTTCCTCGGGCTGCGGGCCGTGCTGCGGGTCATGAAGCCGCAGGGGTCCGGCGCGATCGTGAACACCGCGTCGATGGCCGGCATCCGCGGCGGCGCGACGTTCGCGCCCTACGTGGCGTCCAAGCACGCCGTCGTCGGGCTGACCCGGTGCGCGGCCCTGGAGGGCGCGCCGCACGGCGTCCGGGTCAACGGCGTCGCGCCGGGTCACATCGACACCCGGATGGCCCGGGACCTGACCGCCCAGATCGACCCGGACGACCCGGACGGCGTGTTCGAGCGGGTCAGCGCCCAGGTTCCGCTCGGCCGGTACGGCACGGCGCAGGAAGTGGCGAGCCTCGTGGTCTTCCTGCTGTCGGACGAGGCCTCCTACCTGTCCGGGGCGACCCATCTGATCGACGGCGCACTCAACGCGTGAGGAGCAACTAATGCGGCATGTACTGCTCGGCAATACCGGGCTGCGGGTCTCGGAGATCGCGCTTGGCACGATGACCTTCGGCACCGAGTGGGGCTTCGGCACCGGGCGTGACGGTGCGCGGGCCATCTTCGACTGCTACGCCAGCGCTGGCGGGAACTTCATCGACACGTCGGTGAACTACACGGACGGGACCTCCGAGCGGCTGCTCGGCGAGTTCCTCGGCGCCGACCGGGAGCGGTTCGTGGTGGCCACCAAGTACGGCATCACCATCGACCGGTCGCAGCCGAACGCCGGGGGTACGCACCGCAAGTCGCTGCGTCACGCGGTCACCACCAGCCTGTCCCGGCTCGGCACGGACTACCTGGACGTGCTGTACGTGCACTTCTGGGACTACCACACGCCGCTGGAGGAGACCATGCGGGCGCTGGACGACCTGGTCCGCTCCGGGCTCGTCCTGTACCTGGGGATCTCCGACAGCCCGGCCTGGGTGGTGGCCCGCGCCCAGACCTACGCGCTGGAGCGCGGCCTGACCCCGTTCGCCGTCGTCCAGGCGCCGTACAGCCTGCTCGAGCGCACGCCCGAGCGCGAGCTGCTGCCCGCCGTCGACGCCCTGGGCCTGACCCTGGCCGCCTGGTCGGTGCTCGGCCGCGGCGTCCTCACCGGCAAGTACAACCTCACCGGCAAGGGCAACCTCACCGGCAAGGACAACGGCGCCGGGGCCGACGGGCCGGGCGGCGACGCCGCGGCCAGCGTGCGGCTGTCGGGCGACCAGGCTCCGGGAAAGCGGGACCTGGCCATCGCCGAGGTCACCACCGAGGTGGCCAGGGCCGCCGGGGCCACCCCGGCCCAGGTCGCGACCGCCTGGGCGATGCGGCTGGGCTACGTCGTGCCGGTGCTGGGCGCGCGGTCCGCCGGCCAGCTCGCCGAGGGGCTGGCCAGCGCCGACCTGGTGCTGTCGGCCGACGCCCTGGCCCAGCTAGACGCCGTGTCCGACCCGGGTGACGGCTACCCGACGGCGATGCTGCGGGACGCGCGGCCGTTCTTCCTGGGCACGGTGCTGGACACGACCCGCGACGCCCGGCGCGGCGGCGTCCTGCCAGGCACCTAGAACGGCTCTCAGGGCCGCGCGTCCGCTAGTTTCGCCTTCAGCTCGTCAAGGGTGCCGGCCCTGACGATCTTCCCGCTTACCTGAGCGAGATAGGCCATCGCGGCGGAAAGGGGTCAGGCCACCGCCGAGTTCTTCCGGGTCATAGTCGCTGTCGGGGCGCTGCGAACCCGCCGGACTTTCACCGGTCCTCCTTGTCCGTGTCGTCGAAGGCCGCGTCCCGGCTCCGGGGCCTGGCCTGGCCTGGCCTGGCCTGGTGGAAGCAGCGCCGTGATTCACCTGCGGTTCACGCCCGGTAAACGCAAACCGGCGAGACGCACATGTGCCCGCAGCGATTGCGCGGAAAGAAGCCGGCCCGCCGACGATCCTGGTGCTGGTTCAGGGGCTACCGGGTGCCGATACCCGAAGGCGCTCAGCGCGTCTTCGGCGTCTCCCGGACTGTGACGCAGCTTAAGCCAGGGCGCGCATCGGAGCCGAACGGAATTCTCGCCGGACAGCGCGCTGCGCCAGTGCCTCCTACGGCTGGAGGGGGACGGTCCGGAGCGTCGGCCGGAACCCTCCGGCGACCGCGGAGAGCTCCCGCCTCGATGCGCGCTGCCCAGGTCGGCGTGCGTGCAGATCGCGAGCCGGAGGGCTTGCGGCCGGAGTCGCTTCATCTCGCCGTTCATGTAGTCGATCGTCGCGCTGATCTCGTCGCCACGACCGGGTACGGTCCACCCGAACAGCGACGCTATCCGCTCCATCGGCCCCATCATCGACTTGAGCGCGCCGTCGGCGGCCGCGAACGATGCCTTCGGATTCGCGGTTGGGCCGTAGATCGGCTTGCGGGCCGGAAACGTCGCACCGGTCTCCCCGAACAGCCGCCAGACCCCGGCCAGCTCAGCGTGCGCCGCCGAGGAGTAGATGCTGTACCCGCCCTGGTAACCCAGCTCGTCGGTCAGGGCTTTCACCCGCGCCGTGTACCCAGGGCGGGTCTGGCCCTCTAGTTCGTTCCCCTGCTGGGTGAAGGCGGCCAGTCCGAGGTCGCGGCACTCGGCCTCGATCCCGGCGACCGTCTCCTTGCCCGCCACCGTCAGGTCCTCGCCAACCTCCTTGACGCTCTTGGCGTACTCGCGGGCGCTGTTGCGGCGCAGCAGTTGCATGCGGCACACCCGCTCCCGGGCCGACAGATTCTCTTCCAGCAGTCACCAGGCGACCGAACCAGTCGTCCGGGCTGCACTGTTTAGAACCGAACCCGGCGGCCACGGCCACGCCGATCAGTCGCTCAGCTCTTCTTGCCGGTTGCGCGGGTAGCGGACTTCCACCGGGGTCTCGTCAGGGGACCGGCCGTCGTTGTCCTCGCCCATGGGTCCGGCTCCTTCCGGGAGAAGCTCTGGACAACCTGAGTGGTTATCACACCCTGGGCGGCTCTTGCTGGTGCTCACATGTCCCACCAGTGAGTTCGCGGCATTGCGGTACTGGCTATGTTCCGCCCGCAACGAGCGCGTCGAGCATCTTCCGCATCGGCTCGGCGTCGCCGCGCATGATCGTGGCGGAGGCCTCGATGTTTCGGGCGGCGTCGAGGTGCTGCCAGGCGAGCGTGAACCCCGCGTCGCGGGCAAGCTGCTCAAAGAAGGCGCGCTGGGTCCGCCCGTTGCCCTCGCGGAACGGATGGACCGCGTTGACCTCGCCCAGGTAGTAGGCCAGCCGTGCGACGAATGGCTCCCGGTCCAGGCCACGCAGGAAGTTCTCGCCGTGCAAAGCACGGAAGAAATCGACCGCCGACGTCTCTATGTACTGGGGCAGGCAGAACAGGCTTCCCTTGGCAATGGCGACGGTCCGGATCTTCCCGGCCCAGTCATATATGTCACCAAAGATCCTCCGGTGGATCGCGCACAGGTGCGGCAGGTCGTAGCTGGGACGAACGGGCGACTCACTGAGCAGAATGAGTGCCGCGTGGGTGATCTCCCGTTCTGCGGCCTCCAACTCTCCGGCTGTGCTCAGGCCGAGCTTGTTGCGCAGGACTCCCGTAACCGGGTCGGTGTACGGATCGTCCGCCACTTACGGCCGCCGGTAGCGGGCAACGGTCCTGCGGTACAGCTCCGCGGCGCTCATCTCCCCGTCCACGTACGCCGAGACCTCCCGGTCATGATCAGGGCTGAACGGCCCCGGCAGCTCAACCTGTACAGACTGCGCCGCGGAGAGAGCGTAGTCGAGGCGCGTACGCTGGCGCGCAAGCGCTACGTACCGCTCGTAGACCTCGTACGGCAGGAGGACGGCCTCGGGCTTGCGGTGCGATCCGAAGGCGACAGGCTCGGCTGCGGCGCCTTCGCGGCGGAACCGCGCGAGGATCCCGGAAAGCCGCTGCCTGACCTCCGACAGTGGGTGGACCTGAAGCGCTGCGGGACGACTGGCCATACTTATAGTGTACTAAAACTTGTACAGGATTTGCTCGGACAATCTGTATCTAGTTACCTGCAGGAATGTGGCCCTGTACGGCCCCGTGGCTCACGCTGGCGGACCCTGCCGGGAAGCCATGCCCGCCCATATCCGGGCAAGCCGAGTTCGGCCGCCAGCGTGAATCGATGCTGGACAGCGGCGCTCTCGAAATCCTTCTGCGCCAGACGGATTTCAGCCTCGGCCGGGTATCAAAGACAGGCTGCTTGTGACGGCGCCGGGCGTTCAGTAAACCTTCTTGAACCGGGCCGGACGTGTAGGGGTCCGCTGGAGTTGTCATCTGGACCGCCCGCTTGTCATCTCAGATGTCATTTGCGCAGATAGCTGTCATCTGCGATGTCGGGCTGCCTGTGGCTGTCCTGCTTGCCGAGGGGTTACACCAGACCGGGGTTGGCAGTCAGTCGTCCGCCGGTCTTACGTGGCAGCAGCCGGGCTGTGTCAGCCTCTGGCGGCCCGTCTGCGGTTTCGCAGCAGCTCTACCGCCCCCGCTGGCGAGAGAGGTGCCTCGCGTGCCCAGAACATCAGGGGCAAGTCTGGTATCAGCCTGATCACATCGTCGCCCCCGGCCCCGAATCGGTCGTGGGCTTCGAGGCCTCGCTGGCACAGCCTGGTCCAGGCCACCTGCCGCTCGGTGAGCGATGCGTTCGAAAGCAGGCTTGGAAGCCATTCGGTCCACGTGGCGAATCCGTGCAGCCTTGCGTCTCTCCAGTGCATCCGCCCTGTGAAGCGGCCTAGCGGCTGCCCTGCGCAGTACCGGCACCAGCAGGGCACGGCCGTGCCGGCTAGCTGGGCGGCGAGCACGTCGCCAGGGAGGTAAGAAACGAGGTCAGGCACGAGTACCTGCGGAGCTGCCGCGTCCTCTTCGTCGGGGTTCTCACCTGGCAGGCGCCGTACGTCGGGCGGTATCACCCTTCGCGTGACACTGCTAGTTCCTATCGACCCGGCGAGCGCGCCGTGGGCCATCAGGTCGAGCGCGCCGAGCCCGGAGCGGAAGAACGCGACCTGCGGCACCTGGGATGCGACGAGCCGGAGATTGGCGAGGATCTCTTTGGCCGAGACCGGGTCGCGGGGCAGCCCGGTCGTCATGATCGCCTTGGGTGCGGGCGTGGCCGCTGCGAGATCGACGAGTACGTCCACCCATTCGGTGGTGGCCCAGGTGATGTCAAGGGGCAAGCTGATGACTGCCTCGGCATTCAGGCCCGGAGCGGCGCGGAGCACGGCCTCAAGCGAGTCGATGTCTGACTCGCCGATGTACCCGGTTGGGGTGAGCACGGCGTGGGCGCCTGCCCGGCACATCTCTTTGAGGAAGTTGTCGAGTGCGCGTCCGTGGAGAGGACCGTTAGGGCCGCGGAAGGGGTCTTGCGGTGTCGCCCTCCAGGTGAGGTAGGCGGCGGGATCGGAGACTATCGGGCATTCGACGCCGCTCGCCCTGCGGCGTGACTCGGCGAGTCTTATGCCGCTGTTGCCCGTCAGGATCAGTCCGCTGCGCTGCGCGTCCAGCAGGGCAAGGAGCGGCTCGACGTCTGCGGGCCGGGAATGCGCGAGGACCCGCCCTGACAGGAGGGCGGCAGCGTCCAGCGTCCTGACTGCCTTAGCCCGGCGCCCGTACGGCTGGACCTGCGGCGGCAGCACGGGGCGGATGCCGTTGATCAGCTGCGCCACGGTGAGCACCTGGATCTTCGGGTACACCTGGCCGTTCAGCGGCCAGGTGTAGGTGCCCCCGTGGCTGGCGGCCTCGCGTATCCCGGCGGTCGGTTCTCCCCGCATCAGGAAGATGCCCATCTGCGCTTTCTGCGCCTGGACCGTGCCCCCTAGGTCCCTGACATCGCCCGGCTCGACATTGGTCCCGCCCTTGACCGAGATGATCACCCGGCCGGTGGTCTTGCGGTCCAGGTAGAAGCTGGCCACGCCGTCCACCCCCTTGTCACGCGACCGCTGCTCGGTCGGGGTCGCGTCCAGCTGGGTGACGGCCCATGTCTGAAACTCGAACTTGTCCCTTTCTGCGAGGGCGTACGCTCCGGCGATGTCCTGCGGACTGCCGTTCAGCTCGTAGGAGACGGAGCTCCCGTACTTCTTTCGCAGCCGCTTCACGATGATGTCGATAGCGACGTAGGCGATATCGATGCCGATCCAGTTCCGGCCTAACCGCTGGGCCGCTTCGATCGTCGTCCCGCAGCCGCAGAACGGGTCCAGGACCATGTCATCGCGGTTGGACGACGCCGCGATGATCCGTTCCAGCAGCGCGACGGGCTTCTGGGTCGGATAGCCGAGTCGCTCGTCCGCCACGTTGTGCAGCGGCCTGATGTCCGTGATGACATCTTGCGCGGGGATGCCCGCGGCCTCCTCCAGGTACCGCTTGACCCGGGGTACTCCGTCCGCCTGCTTTGGCCAGAAGATCCGGCCGGCCGCATCGAGCGCGTCGAGGGCCTGCTGGGCGGGCATGCCGGCTGTGATGCTGCCCACGAACCCGGGAATGGCCCAGTGCCTGCCCTTGTCCGTCGGGTTGATGCCGCGCCATGGCTGGCCGGATGGGCCGGTGCGGATGCCCTGGGCCGTCAGGTCATCCCGCTTGAACCTCCGCCCCGTGTCCGGCTCGACGTTGCTGTACCACTGCTCGATCGTTTCCGGCGGGAGCGGCTGAGGCAGGCGGTTCCACGTGTAGTGACGGCTTCGTGTGTAGAACAGGATGACATCATGAACCGGGCCGTACCGCTTCGCGGAGTTGTGCGCGCTGCTGCGCTTCCAGATGATCTCGTTGCGGAAGTTGCCGGCACCGAAGACCGCATCCAGCAGGAGCTTCAGGTAATGGCTCATCGTCGGATCGCAGTGCAGGTACAGGGACCCGGTTGGCTTGAGTACCCGGCGCAGTTCCACCAGCCGCGGTGCCATGTGCACCAGGTACGCCATCGTGTCGCCCTCGGGCAGCAGCCCGTGCACCGCCCGCAGCGCCGCCGCGGCCGGCTTGGGCAGTTCTTCCGCCAGCGCGTACCGCTGGTAGAGGTAATCGGTCGCGGGACTCCAGTGCCAGGTGTCGTTAAACGCCCTGATTTGCGCCGCAACGGCCTCGAAGTCATCCGGGTGCTTCTCGAAGATCACGTTATGGGAGCGGCTGGAGTTGAACGGCGGATCAAGGTACACAAGGTCAGCTGTCTCGTCCGCGATACTGCTCTGGAGAATCTCAAGGTTGTCGCCGAACCAAAGGTGATTTGCCTTGCCTTGCGCCGCCACGAACAGATCGTAACTAAATTGTGACGATCTGTACAGTCTCATGGAACTGACTTAAATGCCCCTCGTGCCGCAGGTGTCAACCGCATATACCTCGAGTTCCACCTGGGCCAGCCAGAGCCAACCCGCCGGATCAGGAAATGACAACTTCCCCGCGCAAGAGGTGTGACTGCCAGCGTAAAATCGCTGGTGATCTTGCCTGATCCTGGCGTTTCGTGGGTCGTACCAGGTTCAGTTGGCGTGATCTACCAGGTTTAGTTGGCATGCTAGTCCAATTTTGATGGCGTCCCGCCGTGTCAGCTGGGAATCGGCTCCATGAGCTTGGGCCACGCCAAGTGAATTTGGGAAACGCCAACTAACGCTGGGAGTCACAAGAGGGCAGGCATCCGGGCTCCCCGAGCGACAACAAGGCTGCGCACAGATGACATCCTCACCGAATCCCTACAGGACGGTTCAGCCGCGCTTGATCACGTAGGCGCCGCGGCCCTGGACGACCTCAACCAGTCCTTCATCGGCGAGCACCCGGACGGCCTTGCGAGCGGTCAGCCGCGCTACGCCGTGCTCGCCCATGAGCTGCGTCTCGGACGGGATCGGCCGGCCGGGCGCGAGCTCGGCGCCACGGCCGTCAGGTCGCTGCTGGCCTCGATCGCGGCGGCGCTGGACATCCCGGTCCCGGCCGGCCCTGGGGACGAGACGATCTTCCCGCGGGTCCGCAGCCAGCGCGCGACCGCGGTGCTGCGCACGGTCGCGGACGTGCTCGCCTATGAGGGCCGCACGGCCCGCGACGCGCTCCGGGCCGCGCTGGAGGCCCTGGACATCCCCAACGCGGCCACCGTGGGCGGCCAGGAGGCCCGCGACGCGCGTGACCGGTCTCGTCTCTGCCGTCCTGGTCGCGCTCACCCTGCGCGGCGAGCAGCAGCGCGCCGTACTCAGCCGCACGATCTGCCAGGCCGTCGCTGCCGTCCTGGTGCTTAGCCGATGCGGATAGTCGCTGACTCGCTGGTCAGGCTGCAGCAGTTGATAGGAGCGCGGCCGGCGCGGGGCTGGACATGCTGAGAGGCAGCGGCTGACGCCGTACGGGCTGCCCTGCGTAGGAGAAGTAAGCACTGATCTGCGCTGCTTCGCCAGCCGGGATCCGGTAGCTGGCCAGTATCTCAGCCATCGGCCAAGGGTGGACGGCAGATATGACCTCGATTCCTACGACGCCACCTGCGGCATCGAGGTCGACCGCAGCGTTGTCGCCAGCCTCCCGGGTGCGGGCAATCTCCTCACCGCTCAGCCTGATGTAGAGCGCACCGGCGTTCAGGTCGTACTCGAGTTGCATGGTTCCCTCGCTAGTCCTCGCCGAGCGCCATGACACTGACGATCTCTTGTTCGTCCGCGGTCAGCACTATCTTCAGTATGCGCGAGCCGCGCCCGTATCCAAAGACTACGACCCTTCCATTGTCACCAGGCCTGGGCGGCCCTGACCTCCGGTTGAGCGCTGCGAGCACCTCATCCTCGGTGATTTTTCGCTCACGCATGCGCTTACGGGCATGCAGTGCTCGGGTACTCCCTGCTGCTGAGGCGGTGTAGTGAAGCTAGCCATCGCGTCGAGAACCCGCTGGTCCGGGCCGACGACCCGCTCGGCGTGCCCGGCGGCGACCTCGCCGCGGGCCCTGGCCATCCACTGCCCGATGACGTGCCCGTAGGGAGGGTTCAGCCAGACGCGGCCTTTCCACGGCTGGGCCAGGCCGTCGTCGGCCGCGGTGTAGAACAGTGCCGAGCGCTTCGAGGACGTCATCGGTCGGGCATCCCGCGTGGCACTGCAGGACGGCGCCGCGGTCGCCCTGGTCGGCCGACAGGCTGGCGTTGCGGTCATCGTGGGCAGGGACGGGGCACTGAGCTGATGTGCCGCGAACCGTCGACCCGTGCTCTCCGAGGGTCTGGCGCAGGCGGCCGAGGGCATCGCCGCGGCTCACGCGCCCACGGTCCAGTCAGCGTGAATGCCCCGCCGGCGCAGCCACGCGGCAGGCAGCTCCGGGACGGCAGCGGGCCCGGCCTGCGCTACGGTGAATACGACGTTGCCGCCGCCAATGGTCACGTCATGTGGGGCGCTGCTTCCTGGCCGGGGGCAGCGCTCCTTGCTGTCAGGTGGCATCGCTGCCGCCGCCCGGGCGGGCGACGCGGGCGTCGATGATGGCGGCCAGGCGGCCGACCTCGGCGGCCTCGCGGGGGGGCGAACGGCTCCAGCGCAGCCGCGCTGCGCCCAGTCCGTCAGCTCCTCGGCGGCCCTGAGCGCCTGGCCATGCTGGCGCAGCTGCGGGAGACGGGGGTCACCGCCGGGATGGTGGCGGGCAATCGCGGCGATCTCGGATGCGATCGCCCGGCGGGCGGGCCTTCTTGCGGCCATGGGCATGACGTCCTGTCGGACGTCCCGGTTGCCTATGGTCCCGGGTCTGAGGCTGTGCCCGCTGGCGGTCCTATGCTGCGATTAATTAATCGCATTGGTCCACCGGATGGCAGCAACCGCGCGGCAGTGACAGGTGACGCTGATCGTCGCGGCGATCCGGGGCGTTCAGCCCCTCCCTGCGCCCGCGCAGCCCGGCCAGCCTCTTGTCCAGCGGGCCGGACACGGCGTCGTACCGGGCCAGGTCCTCTCGCCGCGGCCGAGCCGGCCGGCCAGCGCGAGTGCGGTCTGCTCGGCCTCGGCGATCAGCGAGTCGAGCGCGGCGGCCTCCTCCTCGTGCCGGGCAGTCGCGGCCTCGACCTGGCTGGCGTGCCGGGGGTCGGACAGGATGGCAACCGCCAGCTCCCCGGCCGCGGCGTCCAGGGCCCGCTGATCAATGAACACCGTCCCGCCGATCACCGCCCGGGACCAGCCCAGCGTGCCAGCAGCGCTCAGCCCGGCCAGCAGCAACCCGCGCGAACATGACACCGCACAGCATCCTGCGGTCATGGAGCCTCTCGCGGCCAGGATGATCAGCGCACCAGGACACGACCGGCAGCAACGGCGCAACAGCTTGATCCGCGCCCGTCACCCGTCAAAGACGATCCACGGCAGCTGCTCGCCCTTCCCCGCTGGCGCCCTCAGCCAGCAGACGATCACCCTTACCCCATGACCACTCTGTTAGGAGTTCTAAACCCGGGTCTTCAGGACGACGGACTTCAGCTCGGTGTAGAACTCGGCGGAGTGATCGCCGCCCTCGCGGCCGATGCCCGAGTCGCCGTAGCCGCCGAACGGGGCACGGGGGTCGCGGACCGAGAAGCAGTTGATCCACATGTTGCCGGTGCGGACCTCGCGGGCGATGCGCTGCGCGGTGTCCAGGCTCTGCGTCCAGGCCATGCCCGCCAGGCCGTACGGGCTGTCGTTGGCTACCGCGATGGCCTCGCCCAGGTCATCGAACGGCAGGACGGCCAGGACCGGCCCGAAGATCTCCTCGCGCACGCAGCGCATCGAGTTGTCCGCGCCGACGAGCACGGTCGGCTCCAGGTAATTGCCGGCCGCGAGGTCGGGGCGGGCCGGCGGTCCGCCGCCGATGAGGACCTTCGCGCCCTCGGCGCGGGCCAGGTCGATGTAGCCCAGCACCCGGCTCAGGTGCTCCCGGCTCACCAGCGGGCCGAGCCGGGTGGCCGGGTCCATCGGGTCGCCCGGCACCCAGGTCGCGGCCAGGTCGGTGAACCGGGCCAGGAACTCGTCGTACACGCTGCGGTGCACCAGCGCGCGCGAGCCGGCCACGCAGATCTGGCCGGAGTTGCCGAGGATGGCGCGGGCCGATGCGGGCACCGCCTCGTCCAGGTCGGCGTCGGCGCAGATGATGCTGGCCGACTTCCCGCCCAGCTCCAGGGACAGCCGCTTCAGCGTCGCCGCGCCCGAGCGCATCAGCGCCCGGCCGGTGGCCGACGCGCCGGTGAACGCGACCCCGTCCACGCCGGGGTGGCTGACCAGGGCCTCGCCCGCCGAGCCCGGGCCGGAGCCGTGCACGACGCTGACCACGCCCGGCGGTACCCCGGCTTCCGCGCACAGCTCCGCCAGCAGCGTGGCGGTGACCGGGCTCTGCTCCGCCGGCTTGGTGATCACCGTGCAGCCGAAGGCCAGGGCCGGGGCGACCTTCCAGGCCATGCTGAGCAGCGGCAGGTTCCACGGCGCGATCGCGGCGATGACGCCGAGTGGCTCGCGCAGCGTATAGGTAAGGATGCCGTCCTCCGGCCGGGCGTACGCCTGCGTGCCTGCCCCGGCCGCCCACTCGGCGAAGAACCGGAAGATCTCCGCCGAGCGAGGCACGTCCATGGCCCGGGTGTCGCTGATCGGGGCGCCCATGTCCCTGGTGTCCCACTCGGCCAGCTCGTCGCGGCGGGCGTCGATGAGGTCGGCGACCCGGTGCAGCAGGGCCGCGCGGGCCCGCGCGGACGTCCGCGACCACGGTTCGAAGGCGGCGCGGGCCGCGGTCACGGCGCGGTCCGCCTCGGCCGCGCCGCCGAGCGCGACGGTGGCCAGCACGGTGTTGTCGATCGGGGTGAGCGAGTCGAAGGTGGCGCCGTCGGCGGAATCGGCGTGCTCACCGTTGATGAAGTGGCGGACGTGCATGGGCTCTCCTGCCTGCGCGGGTGCGGCTCACGGTGCGGTTCGCGGGCCGGGGCGGTCGAGGTGCGGGTGCTCGTCGAGCCAGTCGAGGACGGCGACCGGCCCGGGTGCCTCGTGCTCCGCCCCGCACCCGCACCGCGCGCGCAGCACGCCCTCGGCGACGTGCCAGACCAGGACGAAGGGCAGGCCGGCGCCGGGCCCGGAGGGCCCACCGGTCACGACGCTGACTGCTCCGCCGCGAGCATGCGGCGCATCACGCGGCGGCTGCGCAGCGCGGCCACATCGCCCTTGATGCTGGACTCCGGCATGGTCGCCCCGCCGGTGGCGTACATCGCCTCCTGGACCTCCAGCGCGGCCACGTCCTCGGCCATCACCGCGAGCTGCTGCTCCTGCTGGAAGCGGGACAGTCCCGCGTCACCGGTGAGGTAGTCCCGGCCCAGGGCCCAGAAGTCGTGGCACTCGCTCTGTGTCGCGGGCGTCATGCCGTGGAACACCTCCATGTGGTAGCCCTCGGGCTCCTGCGTCCCGGCCGGAGCCAGCCGGATATGCAGCAGGAACACGCCAGGCGCGTAGAACTCGCCGTCCTGCCAGCGGTCGGCGGGCGCGGTCAGCCCCATCGACTTCACGTAGAACGGCGGCGGGGTGATGCCCAGCATGCGCCGGCTGAACCGGACCGTCGTGCCCTCCCCGGACACCTCGATGGGCGTGCCCGCCACCGCGGCGTTGCCGATCGTGGTCGGGTGCAGGAACGTCTCGTGCGACAGGTCGAGCAGGTTCTCCACCAGCAGCTCCTGCCGGGCGCCCAGCGGGACCAGGCCGCGGACGTGCGTCCAGTCCGGGTCGGAGATCCAGCGCAGGTCCGGTATCAGGTCCGGGTCGGCCTGCGCCGGGTCACCCGGCCACAGCCAGAGCACGCTGTCCCGCTCGACCAGCGGGTACCGGTGCACGGCCGCCCGGGGCTGCTCACTCTGCTCGGCCACGCCCACGCAGCTGCCCGCCGCGTCGATCCGGTAGCCGTGGTAATTGCACTCGATGATGTCGCCGTCCAGGCGGCCCAGGCTCAGCGGGTACTTGCGGTGCGGGCAGCGGTCGGCCAGCGCGACGGGCGCGCCGTCCCGCGTCCGGTACAGGCACACGGGCTGGCCGCAGATCCAGCGCTGCAGCAGCGCCCGGCCGACCTCGTCCGACCAGGCGGCCTGATACCAGCCGTTGAGCACGAAGGACACCGCGGTTACCTCTCTGTCGTTATTCCGGCTGTGTTGTCATTACGGCTCTGTCGTCATTCCGGCGATCCGGGTGACGGAACTGCCTCACAGGTCCAGGACCAGCGGGCCGGCCCGGCAGCGCGAGACGCAGATCATCATCGTGTCGCCGGCCTCCCGCTCCTGCGCCGTGAGCAGGGAGTCGCGGTGGTCGGGAACGCCGCCGAGCACCGCCGTCTCGCAGGTGCCGCAGATGCCCTCGGTGCAGGAGAAGTCCACGTCCAGCCCGGCCTCCCGCATGGCGGCCAGGATCGACCGCCCGGGCGGCACGGTGAGGGTCAGGCCCGATCGCGAGCAGGTCACCTCGAAGGCCAGGTCACCGTCGCGGCTGGCCGCCTCGCGCGGGTCGGCGGCGAAGCGCTCGACGTGCAGGCTGCCCGCGGGCCAGCTCGCGCAGCGCTGCTCCACCGCCTCGATCAGCGGTTCCGGCCCGCAGCAGTAGACAGCCTCGCCGGCCTGCGGGGCGGCCAGGTAAGAGTCCAGGTCCAGCAGGCCCGCCTCGCTCTGCGGCGCCAGCGTGACCGCGCCGCCGTACCCGGACAGCTCGCCGGTGAACGCCATGGACGCCCGCGTCCGGCCGCCGTACAGCAGCCGCCACGGCCGGCCGGCCGCGCTGACCTCGGCGATCATCGGCAGCAGCGGCGTGATCCCGATGCCGCCCGCGAGGAACCGGTAGCGCGGCGCCGGGACCAGCGCGAAGTTGTTGCGCGGGCCGCGCACCCGCAGCACCGTGCCCGGCCGGGCCTGCTCGGCCAGCCAGGCCGAGCCGCCCCGCGAGTCCGGCTCGCGCTGCACGCAGATCCGCCAGCTCGCCCGGTCGGCCGGGTCTCCGCACAGGCTGTACTGGCGGACCAGCCCGCCGGGCAGCAGCACGTCGATATGGGCGCCGGGCGACCAGCCGGGGAGTGGTCCGCAGCCCGGCGCGGTCAGGATCAGGCAGAACGCTGCCGTGGCCGCCGGCTCTCGCACGCCGACGACAACCTCGCGCTCGGGCATGCCCGGCCGGCCCCCGGCGGCGGTGCCGCCCTCGGTCATGGTCGCCGTCGTCATCAGCCCGCCCATCCGGCCGGCCGCTGCGGCCGGCTGCCTGCCAGTGCGTTTCACGCTACGGGCGCGGGGCCGCGCCGCCCGAGCCGCAGATGACGGCAGTTTGCCGAGACGAAAGACGTAGCCGGCTACTCCGGCGCGGGCACCAGCCCGGCCCGGATGGCGATCAGCGCGGCCTGCGTCCGCGAGGACAGGTGCAGCTTGCCCAGCACCCGGCTGACGTGCGTCCGGGCCGTGCGCTCGCTGATCACGAGCTGGTCGGCGATCTCCTGGTTCGACAGGCCCTCGCCCAGCAGGGCCAGGATCTGCCGCTCACGCGGGGTCAGCGACGCGACGCCCGACGGCCCCGGCCGCAGGTCCTGGGTGAGCCGCCGGGCGACCAGCGGGTCGATGTGCACCTCGCCGCCCAGCGCCGCCCGGATGGCCGCCGCCACCTCGGCAGGCTCGGCGTCCTTGAGCAGGTAGCCGACCGCGCCCTCGCGCAGCGCCGCCTGTACCCGCTCGATGTCGCCGAAGCTGGTCAGGACCACCACCCGGCACGACGGGTACCGCGAGGTGACCTGCGCGATGGCCGCGACCCCGTTCAGCTGGGGCATGACCAGATCCATCAGGACGATGTCGGGCAGCTCACTATCGGCGGCCAGGGCGGCCAGGCCGCGCAGCGCCCCCGCGCCGTCGTCGGCCTCCCCGACCAGCTCAAGATCATCGAGCATGTCCAGGTAGGCGGCCAGCCCGCGGCGGACCACCATGTGATCGTCGACGATGTAGACGCGGACCGGGCGCTCGCTTCCCGGGTGCCCAGTTCCCGGAAACTCAGTCACGGGGCCGCCAGGGGACCGCGGGAAGCGGGATCGTCACGCGCAGGTGGCTGCCGGCGCCCGCCCTCGAGCGCAGCACCACGCAGCCGCCCCAGCGCTGCGCCCGCTCGCGCATGGTCACCAGGCCGAGCGACCGGCCCGGCGGCGCGGCCGGCGCCGGGGCGGTGAAGCCGCGCCCGTCATCCACGATGTCCAGGACCAGCTCCTGGGCGGCCGGGCCGGAGGCCGACAGCTCGACGGCCACCGCCGTCGCGCCGGCGTGCCGGATGACGTTGTGCACGGCCTCCTGCAGGATGCGGAAGACGTCGTCTTCGACATCGGGCGGCAGCGCGATCAGGCCGGGGTCGCCGCGGAAGGTCACCTCTAGCCCTTCCCGGGACCCCACCGAGCTCAGCCAGCCCGAGGCCGCCGCGACCAGTCCGCGGTCCGCCAGGCCCGTCGGCCGCATCTCGAAGATCAGCGCGCGCAGGTCGTCCAGGGCCTGCCGGGAGGACGCGGCCAGGTTCTCGGCCTGGGCGCCCAGCCAGTCGGCCGGCAGCGGGGTGCCCCGGCCGATGCCCAGGCGCAGCGCCTCCGCGTGCATCTTGATCGAGAACACCTCCTGCACCACGCTGTCGTGCAGGTCGGCCGCCAGCCGGCGGCGCTCCTCCCGGCGCGCTTCGATCCCGGCCGCGCTGACCAGCGCGGCATGGTCGACGGCCAGCGCGGCGTGATCGGCCATGGACTGCAGGAACGCGATCACGTCGTCGGCCGGGACACCGTCGGCCGGAGCGTAGTAGGCGTTGAGCACGCCGATGGTCCGGCCGCTCACGATCAGCGGCAGGCTGACGAAGCTGTCCCAGTCCGGCTGGTCCATGATCTCGTGCAGTGGCGCCCACCGCGGGTCGGCCAGCACGTCCCGCTTGCGGTGCGGCACCAGCAGCGGCTGCCCCGAGGTCGCGGCGGTCAGCATCTTCAGCTCCGCGCCGAGCTGCTGGCACTCCCGCAGCCGCTCGGTGAACCCGGCGGTGTCGGTGAACCCGGCGGCGCCCAGCAGCCGCAGCCGGGTGCCGGAGTCATCGAGGATGATGATCTGGATCGCGGCGATCTCGGCCGCCTGGACCAGTTCGCTGGCGACCGCGTCGAGGGTGGCCCGCAGGTTCCCGACGTCGGCGACCGTGGCTGATGCGTGCGCGATGGCGTTCAGGCGCCGCTGCAGCAGCCGCGCGCGGGTCACGTCGGTCAGCCACAGCACCCGCGCCGGGGCCAGCCACGGCGCCGGCACCACCTGGCACTCGATCTCCAGCTGGCGGCGGCGGGGGCCCGCCCCTGCCCGTGCCGCCGCCTGCACCGCTACCGTCTGCACCGCTACCGTCTGCACCGCGCCAGTGCGCTCGCACCGGTCCGCCGCCGCCAGCAGGGCAGCGTCCAGCCGCCCGGTGGCCGCCCCGAGGATCCGGGCCGCCTCGGTGTTGCGCAGCCGGGTCGTGCCGTCCGGCTCCAGCAGCACCAGCCCGGCCGGCGCCGTCTGCGCCAGGCGGCGGAAGATCTCGTCCTCGCCGGGGCCGCAGCCGGAAGGCGTGCCGCTGGGACCGCCGGCCGGGTTGCCGGGCGGGCTGGCCGCGGGACCGCCGGGCGGGCTGGCCGCGGGCGGGGCCGGGCGGAGGCGGGCGGGCATCGCGAGGCCTATCGCCAGGCCGGCCCGGCGGTGATAGGCGGCACGCCCATCTCGGCGAGCTGGTGCAGGGCGCTGATCACGCTGGTCAGGTGCGCGCGCATGGTCTGCTCGGCCAGGTGGGAGTCCGCGGAGGTGACGGCGTCGATGATGGCCAGGTGCTCCTTCAGCCCCTGGGCCGGCCGGCCCGGCAGCAGGGCCACGCTGAACTGGTAGCGCACGCTCTGGTACCGCAGCCGGTCCAGGATCGCCGCCGCGGTGTCCTGCCGGGAGATGTCCCGGACCTGGGCGTGGACCTGCTGGCTGGTGGTGTTGTAGGTGACGATGTCGCCGCTGGTCACCGCGGCGGTCATCGCCTGGCCGAGGGCCTTCAGTTCCTTGTGGTCCTGGCGGGTGGCCGCGGCGGCGGCCTTGGCCGCGCACAGGCCCTCCAGGACGGCGCGGGTCTCGGTGATCTCGATGGCCTCCGCCAGGGAGACCGGGCGGACCCAGGCGCCCCGGTTCCGCTCCCGG
>DATKRH010000074.1:0-32951 GCA_035532295.1 Streptosporangiaceae bacterium | reverse complement strand
TCGGTATCTCCTGGATGTCGCCCGCGTCCACAGTTTGACGGGCAACCGAGATGACGCGCTCGGCACGATGCTCACTGCCGAGAGAATAGCGCCCGAGCAGGTGCGCCAGCATTATCTGAGCAGGAAGGTAGTACTAAACCTGATGCGGGCCGCGAAGGGGAAGCCGGCTGTCGAACTCGATAAGCTGGCAAGACGCGTGAAGCTCAGCGAGTCAGCCTGATGCAAGATCCTGCGGCCAGGTTCGCAACACCGCGACTCGCTTCCGGGGCGCTGTTCGTTGACCACGGCAAGGCTTTCCTGGTCCGCAAGACCTATGGCAATCAGTGGGATATTCCAGGTGGCTATGTTGATCGCGGCGAATCCCCGGCATCGGCTTGCGAACGGGAACTGCGAGAAGAACTCGGGCTGCAACGAACTGTCAGGCGCCTGCTGGTTCACGACTGGGCGCCGAACGGCGCAGAAGGCGACAAGATCCTCTACATCTTCGACTGCGGGGAACTTGGCGACGACGAGCGTCATATACGACTTGACGGCACCGAAATCGGCAAGACTGAATGGGTGGCAGTCAGCGACCTGCCAGACCTCGTGATTTCGCGCCTTGCCCGCCGCCTGGCTAACGCCTACCGCGCTTACCTGTCAGGCGAAGTCATGAACCTCGAACACGGGCAGCCCCGCGCCTAGCGCACAGGACATTTTTCTCGATATGACGCAATGCGTCATATGCTAGTAGTCACCGCGCTACCCGAAACGTATTTCCAGCTTATCAGCCGTGTCATATCTTCCGGGTCCCTGCCCCTACCGTCCCCGGGCCAGTAATCCCATTTCACGTACCCGTCATCCTGGACGACCAGTTCACAGCGCGCGCTCTCGGTATTCGTGATTGTCAGGCACCGGCTAAACGCGCACCGCGCGTACCACCTGAAACGGATTGCCAGCAAGTTCAGGACCGGCCGCGCTGCGCAGTTCCCGTCGTACGACGGGATCGGGAAGAAACGCTCAGCCGACAAGCCGACAGTCACAGGGCCAGGCCGGCTTTTGGAACCCGGCACCGCCCGCCCACGCAGGCAGAGGCTCCTAGCCGTCGCGTATAAGTGTCCCTGCAGGGTCACAATGCGATCAGTTGGATGGCCGGGTCGAGGGCCTGGAGGTCGCCAGGGTCGGAGGTGACGATGCGCTGGTCGCTGCGGCGACCGCAGATGACGACGTGGGCATCGACGATGTCGGAGGTTCCGCTCGAGGCGAGGAGCCTGCCGACATTGGTCGCGTCCACGCGGTCGAGGTCGATGATGTCTGTGGTGGGCTGGCGGACCAGCCGTGCGAGCCGGGCCTGCCTGTCTGGTCGCCGCACAGCCTGGGCCAGTGCGGTCGCCGGAATGGTGATGCGGGCGCCTGTCTCGCTGGCGCGGGCAAGCAATACCACTACGCGGCGATCGTTCCGGTCCAGGGCGATCAGCCCGCCCGCGTCGAGAGTGATCCCGGGCATCAGGCGGCCGGCCTGCTCCGATGCTTCGTCACGCCGAGCGTCTCGTCGGCCCAGTCGCGCTCGTCGTCGGACAGCGCGCCGCCTGTTTCCCGCAGGGCCTCGGCCAGCAGCGCGCCCCACCCGGCGACGTCATCCAGGGCAACGCCGACGGCGTGCTGGACGAACCCGGACACGCTCGGCGCACTCCCGGCCTCGACAAGTGCGCGGACCCGGTCGAGCTGCGCCTCATCGAGCGTGATCGTTACCTTCTTCGATGCCATACCAGATACCATACTACCGTGCTCAACGATGAACACGGACTGGTTACCTTCCTGTACTGAGGGGGAGCGAGAGTTCGGCGACGATGCGCTCGGCGATGGCGAGCGATGCTGTCGCGGCTGGTGACGGTGCGTTGCGGACAGTTGTCACCGCGCCGATCTGGCGGATGCGGAAGTCATCGACGAGCGACCCGTCGGGATCCACGGCCTGGGCACGCACCCCAGCCGGCGCCGCGACCACGTCGCCGGGTTCCAGCCAGGGCAGGTAGGTGCGGGCCTCGGCGAGGAAGGCCCGCCGCGACAGCGACCCGCGCATCTCGCGCAGGCCTGCTCGCCAGTTATCCCGCGCCAGCCGGCGAAACGCCGCGGAGCGGGCCAGGCGGGACAGTTGAGCCCAGGAGACATCCCGGCGGCGGTAGCCTTCCCGCGCCAGGGCGAGCACCGCGTTGGGGCCGATGTCGACCTCGCCGTCGATGCGCGGTGTGAGGTGGACGCCGAGGAAGGGGTAGGCGGGATCCGGCACGGGATAGATGAGGTGCCGTACGCGGCCGCGCGCGTGCGGCCGCAGCCGCAGGTACTCGCCGCGGAAGGGGACGATCTCCGGTGCGGCCTCGTCGCCGGCCGCGGTGGCGAGCAGGTCCGCCTGCAGGCCCGCGCAGATGGCCAGCCGGGACAGCCGGTGCGTCCCGACGGGCGTGATGACCTCCACGTCGTCGCCGCGGCGGTGCACGCCAGACACCGGCATGCCCGTCAGCACCTGCCCGCCGTGGCGCACGATGTCGTCCGCGAACGAGCGCGCGATGGCCGGGTAGTCGACGATGGCCGTGGTCGGCGAGAGCAGCGCGGCCCGGCCGGCGATGTCCGGTTCGAGTTCCCGGATGGCCGCGGTATCCAGCCAGCGCACGCCGGGCACGCCGTTGGCGACCGCCCGTCTCTCGATCTCCCGCAGCTTCGCCATCTCGGCTTCGTCGCGGGCGACCACCAGCTTTCCGCGTGCGTCCCAGGGCAGGTCCCGGGCTGCGCAGTAGGCCTGGAGCAATTCGACACCGCGCCGGCACATCGTGGCCTTGGCCGAGCCGGGCAGGTAGTAGACCCCGGCGTGCACGACACCGGAGTTGTGCCCCGACTGATGCCGGGCGACGGCCGCCTCCTTCTCGAAGACCACCACGGGAACGTGCGACTGCGCCAGTTGCCGTGCCACGGCCAGCCCGACGAGGCCCGCTCCGATAACGCCGACGGGGTGGGCAAGGCGGGCCGCCGTCACCATGCGGACCGGACCGCGGCCGTCTTGAGGCGGGTATAGAAGCGAAGCCCGGGCTCGCCCTGCTCGTAGCACCCGTCCTGCAGGGCTTCCCCGGCTGGCCGGGCGCCACCGGCGATCACGTCGGCTCCCTCGGCTCGGGCGCGACCGCCGAGTCGACGATCAGGTGGCTGGTGGCGGTACACCGCTGGCCTGCAGGTGACCGTCCGCGGCATATCGGGCCGACGCCTCCTCATCTGGGCATACGAGGCTGTGCCGCCTCGCGGGGGTGCGGTCAGCGTATGGCGAATGACATGGGAAGATCAACGGTTCGACCGTGTGCTCGGCGAACTCTAATGATTCACGCCGGGACGCCGGCTGGATGGCGGTAGAAGTTCGGTGCCTGGTCGAAGTCGAGGTAGGTCCGGTGGAACACCGGGGTCGCGGAGGATGCGGCAGGCGGAACGATCCAGGTCCAGTCCGCCGGGCACAGCCGGCCGTGCCGTTCTTCGCGCTGTATGTGCTGGAGGAAGCGAACTGACTCGGTGTGGTGATCGGAGATCGTTACCCCGGCGGTGCTGAACGAGTGCAGGACCGCGAGGTTGAGCTCGGTCATGGCCTTGTCTTTCCAGAGGGTCCGGTCGGTGGCCGTGGACAGGCCCATGTGCTGGGCGATCACCGGAAGCTGGTCGTAGCGGTCAGTGTCGCCGAGGTCGCGCGATCCGATCTCGGTGCACATGTACCAGCCGTTGAATGGCGCGGCGGGATAGCAGACGCCGCCGATGTCGAGGTACATGTTGCTGATCACCGGCACGGCATACCACCGGAGTCCGAGGTCGGCGAACCAGCCGAACTCCGGATGCCTGATGGTTACCTCGAGTACCTCGTCGGGGGGCAGCGCGTACATGGCGAGATGTGCACCGGCCTCCTGCACGAACAGGGGGAGTATGTCGAACCGGCCGGCCGCCTGGCCGCCTGGCCAGCCATGGTCACGGGCCAGGCGGGTGATGCCCGCGTTCGCCGGGTCGCCGATAACGGCGCCGTCGGCGGTCTCGTATCCCGCGTACCGGACCAGCTGCGAGTTAAGGATCCGCGGGCCTGGTCGGCCCGGTGCGTCTGGCGCGAACACGGTGATCACCGGCCGGATCCGGCCGCCGTTCGTCGCCTCGCGCAGGTGCAGAACGCACTCTGTGGCGATGTCGGGTGCCACGGTGACCTCGCGGCGGTCACGCACCCGCAGGCTCCGCCAGTACAGCCGCCCGATGCACCGCGAGCTGTTTCGCCAGGCGACACGCGCGCCGAAGGCCAGCTCAGCCGGAGTGTGCCAGTAGGTGCCCGCCGTCTCGATCTCGCGGCGGACCTGCCGGAGCCGCCCATCGGGCGGCCCCCCGCGATTCTCGTTGTGGAACAGCGTGATGAACCGCTCGGCACAGGCCAGCAGGCCGTCAAGGCCGTCAAGGCCGCCAAGGCCAGACGAATCATCGCCCGCCCAGGACCGACAGGCAGGAAGCACGCCCACGTCGGCGGCGAAACCGTCGGTCTCGTCCACCGCTACCGGGCAGGCCTGTCCCGGAAGGATTCGGCCTAGATTCAATCCCACAAAGACCTCCCTGCCGGCAGCGACTCCCGTCACCGGGAACTGCAGCACAATCGTGTGCTACCAGCCTGGACGCCTGTGTTGTAGCGGCCTTGATGCCTACCTTGCACCGCAGGTCACGGGCGCAAGCCGGGTACCGGCGGCGGCACGCCGGACTAGGAGATGCGAAGGCCGAAGGCGGGGTCCATGGTCTCTATGCGTATCCGGGCGGACTCGGCCTCCGGAACGCCTAGCCGTTCGAAGATGTCCAGCGCCTGCCTGAATACAATCCGGGCCGCATCGGGCCGCTGTGTGCTGAGCGTTGATTCTGCGATTCCTTCGAGGATTTTGCCTTCCTCGTATGGGTCGCCAATCTCCATGGCCAGTCTAAGAGCGGTGTGGTAATGATCAAATGCGTCGCCGTACTGGCCAGATCCGCGATGTATGTCGGCAATCTTGCGAAGTGCGATCAGCTGCTGGGACAGATTCCCGATTTCCTCGGCGATCAGCCGCGCCTTCTGGTGATAAATAAGTGCCTCGTCGTAGCACGCCGCGCTTTGGTAAATGGCGCCAATGTCGTTGAGCACGTCGGCTTCATCCGGGAGATCGCCGATGTCGCGGTATATCGCGAGCGCTCGCCGGCATGCGGCAAGACCTTCCTCGTAATTGCCCTTATAATGGTAGACGCTTCCAATGCTATGGTACAGGATAGCTTCGTTCTGCGCGCCGCCTATCTCGCTGAATATTTGCAGAGAATTCTGGTAGGCGTCGAGCGCATCTCTATGGCAGCCGCAATACAGGTATATTCTCCCCAGATTATTGAGAGTTTTAGCCTCGCCGCGTCTGTCGCCGATGCTGCGGTAGGCCGAAAGCGCGTCACGCAGGTGAGCCATTGCCTCGGGGTAGCGTCCAAGATGCCAGCAGGCGATCCCGGAATGACTCAGTGTGCCGGCGACGCCGCGCTGGTCCGCCGCGGCTCGGTAAAGAATCCTTGCTTCCTGGAAGTAGGCGAGTGCCGCACGGGAACGGGTCGCGCGCTGATGGGCCAGGCCTATCTGGTCGAGGGCCTCGGCCTCGCCTCCCCGGTCGGCCAGCGACCGGTAGAGCGCCGCGGCCTCCTCGGCTAGGGGAAGCGCGGCCTCGTGGCGTCCGGTCTGTTGACTCACCGCGCTGAGTTCCAATGACGCCTGCGCGATCCTGGCCGGATCAGTAAGGTCACGGCAGGCGCGCAGGGCCACGGTGTGGGCCGCGATCGCCTCGTCCCAGTACGCCCTGATCTCTAGGAAGTCGGCCAGCAGGTGGGTGAGATCGGCGCACTTGCGCTTCCACTCGTGCCTGCCCGCGTGCTGCGCGGCCTGCAGGATATTGCGCCATTCCGCCTCCAGCCAGCCTGCCGCGTCTTCTGGCGTGCCCAGGGCCGGGCTAGCGGCGGGCAGCTGGGTGACGGGCACGGGCATCCTGCGCCGGTACGGATGTAGTACCCGGTCAGCCTGATCCGCTGTGTGCAGGTAGTAGTCAAGGAGCCTGCTGACCGCCTGTCGCTGCTGTGCCTCGGAGTCATCGCGCACGGCGCGCACGGCTGCATATCCGCGGATGAGGTCATGGAATCGGAACTGGCCGTCCGGGGCTCGCGCCAGCAGGTGATGATCGAGCAGGGTGGCCAGGGCCTTTTCTGCCTCGGCGAGAGTGCAGCCGTCCAGGGCTGCCGCAGCCGGCAGGCTGACATAAGCGCACGGACTGATGCCCAGTCGCCGGAAGAGGCGCTGATGGTCGGGTTCCAGCGCACCGTAGGACAGGTCGAAGGCAGACATCACTTCCGGGCTCGCCACGCCTGTGCCGCCCAGCCGCGCGGGTGACCGCGACAGTTCCTCGATCAGGCCGGCGAGCTCAAGCGGGTGGTCCCGCGCGACCCGGCCCGCCGTGAGCTGGATCGCCAGCGGCAGGCGCCCGCACAGTCCCACGGCCACGGCGACCTTATCCGCGTCCCGGGTCCTGCCCTCGCCCGCGATCCGCTGGAACAGCATGATCGCGTCGTCGATGGACAGCACGTCGAGGGTCAGCGTGCGGGCGCCCCCAAAGTCGGAGAGCCTGCGCCGGGTGGTGATGAGGATCAGGCACCGGCCTGCCACCGGCAGGAGCGGGCGGATCTGGTCAGGCCGGGCGGCGTCATCGAGGATAACGATGGCCTGACGGCGGCTCAGCTGGGCTCGCCACAGCGCGACGCGCTCGCCGATAGCGTCAGGTATCTGCGTGGCCGGCACCGACAGCATCTGGAGCAGGCGGTGCAGCGCCTCGGCCGGGTCGAGGGAGAGGCTCCCCGGGTCGTGCGAATGAAGGTTGAGATAGAGCGTCCCGTCCGGATACTGCCCGGAGACGAGGCGGGCAGCGTGGACCGCCAGCGCGGTCTTCCCCACGCCCGGCATGCCCTCGATCACGGCGATCCGGGGAGTGCTGCCGTGATCCTCGGTCAGCAGCCCGAGTTCCTCGCTACGGCCCACGAATTCCGCCGTCTCGGGCGGAAGGGTGTCAGGCCGCGTCCCTCGGCCAGGACGCTGGCCGGCGGGCCTGACAGCGAGCTGAGGGTCACGGCCCAGGATGCGCTGATGGAGCTCGGACAGTATGGGTCCCGGTTCTGTGCCCTGCTCATCGATTAGCTGGCCGCGGGTCTCCCGGTAGAGGCTAAGTGCCTCACCTGGCCTGCCGCTCCAGTACAGAGCCGTCATCTGGTGGGCGATGAACGTCTCATCCAGCGGGTACTGAGCCAGCAGACGGCGGAGCTCGCCTACCAGGTCGGCGTGCCGGCCAAGCTCCAGCTCACACTCGACGCGCTCCAGGATGGCCGCCCGGCGCTCCTCTTCGAGACCGTCACGCATCCGCGCTACCCAGTCGCCGCGGATCCCGGCCAGCGCCTGGCCGCGCCAGAGCCCGTCCGCCTCGCGCAGCAGCACGGCTGCGTGATCGTAATCGCCGCTGGCGGCCAGCGCATCCGCTTGCCGGCGCAACCGGCGGAACTGATGCAAGTCGACTGCCTCGGGATCGACGTCGAGCACGTAGCCTCGCGCGCGCCCGACCAGCTGCACGCTGTCGCCCACGGCCTGCCGGAGCGACGCCCGGAGCCTGGCGATGTAGGCCGAGAGGCTCTCCCGGGCCTTTGGCGGAGGCCGTGTATCCCACAGCCTGTCAATGAGAGTCTCCACCGGCACTATCGTGCGTGGCGTCAGCAGGAGCATGGCCACGATAGACCGCGCCCTGGCTGGTCCGAGATCATGTTGCTGACCGTCCGACCAGAGCTCAACAGGTCCGAGCGCCCGGAATTCCATGATCGCCTTGCATCTTCTACCGCCTGTGGGCGAGGTTGCAGCTGGTATCTGAGTAAGACGCGCCGAAGCATTCCGCTGAATTCATGTCGCCGCCCGCTGTCCTGCTCGTAATTCCATCATGAAAGGCGCATTCGCATAATGGCTCGGACGGGCTGGTCGTGGTGAGTGATGGCCGGGACTGCGCGGGCTGTCGTGGCACGATACGGCCACTGATGTGCCCGTTGCTGCAGGGATAGCGGGGGAGCGGGATTACTTGCGAGATCGTTGAATGCAGCACCTCGGCCCCTCTCGCGCCCGGCCGAGGCCTAGTACGGCCCCGGCTTCCACCCAGATCGACCCGAATGCTGCATCCTGCGCACCCTGAGCTGGATTGTGGTGTAGTTTCTCCTTTCTGGAAGCTCTGCCATTAAATTACCGATGAGGAGGATCTTCCCGATGAAGAATCATGAGTGGTTATTGCATGCCCTCAGGCGGGCCAGTGGATCGGCTCGCGGCGCTCCCGATAAGTCCTCGACAGGAACGGCTCGTGTCCGGGCGACGCGCGGGATTCTCATTATGGCTCTCGTGCTCGGCAGCCTCGGAGCCGTAGTAGCGGCATTGTCGAGCCACGGCAATGTCGGCCATGTAAACTCTGTGCGCATTATTCAAGTACCCTGGATGTACTGACCGGGATCGCGCCCAGAAGGTACTTCCGGGCGCCATGACCTCCAGTCGTTCGGGCCGCGACGGTGCATGACTGGCCGCCCGGTCCTGCGCACCGGCCGGCGGGGTTGGCCAAGATTCCGCCGGCCGGTCCAGGAGGATTCGATCCTGGTTCAGACCCACGAAGACCTCCCCGGGTAGCCCCAAGCATCTACGCTAATACATTATGCGCTTACCGGCAAATATGCAATCTCTATGGCCGGATTTGGCAGCGGTCGTGCATATCCTCGTATGCTAAATGCATCGCATTTGCGATGAAACTTGCAAGTGGCTGGCGATGGAAATTGCAGGCTTATTCTCAGGCGCGGGCGGTGTTCGACGCGACCCGGCTGTGGCAGCGTGACATGTACGAGCATGACCAGCTCGGCGGCGGGTCACCGGCGAAGGCGGCCCTGTAGAAGACGGTGCCTGGTAGCCTCGCCACGTGCCTCTTCTCGCCGCCGATCCCGCACGTAACGAGCAGCTCGGGCATTTGCGGGACTCACATCCCGTGTTCCGCGTCGAGGACGCCCGCGCCGCCGCCGACGGCGGGACGGTAAGGCTGGAGTTCCAGTTCACCTGCGGGGAGACGACGTTCGCCCCGGCGGTGGAGCTCGCCGGCCTGCGACCGGACGAGGCGGCCCGCGCGGACACGCCGACCGCGCGGCGCCTTGTCCGCGCGCTGGCCATCGTGGAGGCGTTCAGCTACTGGAAGGCGTTCTGCAGCCCGGTCATCGAGGTAGCCCTGCCGCCAGCCGACCCGGCCGAGACCGCCTGGTGGGAGTCGTTCTGGCCGAAGGCGATGGGCGAGTTCTTCTACCGCAACGGCATCGACTTCACCGTGCCCTGCTTCCTGCGCATTGCCGCCCGGCCCGGCCCCGCGCTGGCTGGGGAGCCTGCCGGATCAGCCACTGGCAGCCAGGCCAGCGCGCCGCCTCTGGTGATGTTCAGCGGCGGCAAGGACTCCCTGGCACTCGCGTACGCCATCCGCGACGACGCCGTCCCTGCGACCGACTTCTTCTTGTACAACCCCACTGAGGGGCAGCGGAGCCTGGCCGAGTCGCTGGCCGGCGGCGGCAGGATCATCGAGGTCCGCCGCCAGGTGCTCCCCGAGTTGCTGGTCCTGAACGCCTCCGGCCACCCCAACGGGCACACCCCCTACTCCGCCTACCTGGCGCTAGCCGCGCTGCTGGTCGGGTACCTGCGGGGCAGCCCCATGGTGCTGGCGGGGAACTCGCGTAGCGACGACGAGCCGAACGTCGGGTCCTACCTCGGGATGCCGGTCAACCACCAGTGGACCAAGAGCCACGAGTTCGAGGCGGCGCTCGGCGCCTACCGGGACAGGTGGCTTCCTGGAGCGCCGCTGTACTGCAGCCCGCTGCGGCCCCTGCTCGAGCTGCAGATCATCCGGTCCCTCGCGCCGCACATGGGCGCCTACCTGAAGACCGCGAGCTGCAACAAGACCAGGGGCCTCGGCTGGTGCCGTAAGTGCGCCAAGTGCGCCTGGGTGTTCCTGGCGACCAGCGGCCTGTTCGGTCACGACCTCGCCGTCAGCAAGGCCGGGGGCGACCTGTTCGCCGACCCTGAACTTTCCGGGCTGTACGAGGCCATGGCCGGACTGCCCGGAGCCGGGGACAAGCCGTTCGAGTGCACCGGCACCGAGGAGGAAGTCCGCTCAGCCATCCAGGCTGCCGGGCAGCACGGCACTCACCTGCCCGCCCTAGCGGCATGCCTGCGCGACGCCGCCATCCAAGCCGCCCGGCCGCTCGATGTGGTCCTCAAGGACTGGGGCCAGGACGACCTGCTACCCGAGGCCCTGAAAGCACGGGTCCGCCGCGCCGCGCGCCTGTAGCAGAGTCTCAAGGACGTCCCGCACGGTCGCAGCTCAAAGATCCGTCAGTTGACCGATGTCTTGCCGTGCAATTTGCAGGAGATTTGTCGTGCAAGGACCGGCGAGATCCAGTCAGCAGCTTGCGCCAGTCTCGGCGGCCGGAGGTCAGAGTGCCAAGGTCAGTCAGCTGGTGGCGACGGCGGAAGAAGGCGGGAGTGTTGGACATTGTCCGGCTGCGGAAAAGCTTCGCCCGTGTCGCGATGCACGGTGACGAGCTGCCGCTGTTCTTCTACTCCGACCTGTTCCTCAAGCATCCTGACGTGCGGGAGCTCTTCCCGGTCTCGATGGCGGCGCAGCGCGACCACCTCGTCGACGCGCTGGTGAAGATCGTTTCCCAGGTAGACAGTGCTGATGAGCTGACGGTGTTCCTTCAGGGACTGGGCCGTGATCATCGGAAGTTCGGCGCTGTCACCGAGCACTATGACGCCGTGGGCGCCAGCCTGCTGGCGACCTTAGAGCACTTTTCCGGGCCGGCCTGGACGCCCGAGCTGGCCGCCGACTGGAAGGCGGCCTACGAGCTCATCGGCTCCGTCATGACCGCGGCGGCGCACGCCGATGAGCAAGTGCGGCCGCCCTGGTGGCGGGGCAAGGTCGTGGCCTATGAGCAGAGGGCGTTCGATATCTCCGTGCTGTTCGTCCGGACGGAGCAGCGAATGGACTACCTGGCGGGGCAGTCCGTGGCGATCGAGTCCCCGACCCGCCCGAAGCTGTGGCGCTACTACTCCATGGCGAACGCGCCGCGTGACGACGGGCTCCTGGAGTTCCACATCCGGCTGATCGACGGCGGCGCGGTGAGCCTGGCCCTGACCAGCAGCGCGATCGCTGACACTGAGCTCAGGCTGGGACCCCCGGTCGGGGTCCTCACGCTGAGTCAGCCCTCCTGCGACCGGGACCTCCTGCTCGTGGCGGGGAGTACCGGACTGGCCCCGCTGAAAGCCATCATCGGTCAGGTGACGGCTCTCCCGCAGCCGCCGAAGGTGCACCTGTTCTTCGGCGCGCGGACCGCTGGCGGACTGTATGACCTGGACAGCCTGGAGAAGATGGCTGCCCAGTACCCGTGGCTGACCGTCACGCCAGCGGTGTCAGCCGATTCCAAGTTCGCCGGCGAGACCGGCAGCCTCCCGGATGTGGTGTCCCGGCACGGTGACTGGTCAGGGCACGATGCCTACCTGGCCGGCCCGACCGAGATGGTCCAGGAAACTGTCGCCCGGCTGACTGCGGCGGGCATGGCGCAGGATCAGATACACATCGAGGATTTCGGGTGGAGCGAGCCTTGACCACAGCATGGTTCGATGAGCAGAACAGGCTGACTCCCGAGGAGTTGCAGGCCGTGACTTTTCCGATGTCGCGGCTGGGGCGGCGCGGCTTTGAGGAAGAGCCCGTGCAGAGGTTCCTGAGCTTGGTGTACGCCGAGCTCGTGCGCCTGGTGAACGAGCGGGCATCTTTGTGGCAGGAAGTCCAGCGGCTGCGCAAGCGGATTCTCGCCGGAGAGGCCGGCGGTGATCCGCACGGGGTGCTGTTCGGCGAGGCCGACGCGCACGTGCATGCGGTGCGGATACTGTCAACCGCGCAAGTGACCGCTGACCGGTACGTGGCCGACGCCCAGGCTTACAGCAGCCGGGTAACCGAGGAGGCCAGGCTGCGCCGCGACGACATCATGCGAGAGGCACAGCAGCACTCGGACATGATCCTGCAAGACGCGCACGCCAGGGCCCGCGAGGCGGCGGTTTCCGCCCTGAACGTCGCGGCGCCGCCGCAGACCGACCGCGAGCGGCGGGCCGCGCAGGCCGAGCTGGCGTACCTGCGTACCTACGGCGACGTCTACCGGGCCCACATGCGGGCTTACACCGAGGGTGTCCTGCGCGGTATCGAGGACTGGGAGCGCAAGGAAGCAGCCTCGCTCCAGGAAGTAGCACAGGGGCACCCCGATCGCCGGAGCATCGGCCACTGACAACTAGGCATATCGGCTCAACCGGCCTAGCAAGGAAACCAAGATGGAGACGATGGCGCTGACCCGCTCGACCACCGTGCAAGCCCCGCGCCGCATCATGTTAAGAGCGGGGCCGGCCGCAGCGGCGCAAGCCCGCTGCCAGGTCCAGGCCGCCATCCACGCCTGGGGTGCCCCCGTCGACGTGTCCGTCGCGGTCCTGCTCACCAGCGAGCTAGTGACCAATGCCATCAGGCACCAGGCGGGCGAGACCGCCACGCTTGTCATCACGTGCGCCCGCGGCCAGTTGCGGGTTGATGTTCACGACACGTCGTGCGCCGTGCCGGTACTGGTGGACGCGCCAGGCGACGCTGAGGCCGGCCGGGGCCTGATGCTTGTCGCCAGCCTGTCGACGGACTGGGGTTTTTACCGGACCCCTGAGGGCAAGGTCGTGTACTTCACGCTCGCGTTCCAGGCCGACCCTGACCAGGACGGCGACCGGACCAAGCAGGGCGATCGCAGTTGTGCCGCTAAATCGTGATCACTTCGACTCGATATTGCGCAGGGCTGCCTCGCGGGCGATGTCGATACGCGAATGGACGTCGAGCTTCTTCAGGATGTGGGAGACATGGGTCGCGACGGTGCGTCGGGACAGGAACAGCCGGGCGGCGATCTCCGGGTTAGACAATCCGCCCGCTACCATGGCGGCGATCTTGGTCTCGGTCGGCGTGAGGCTGTCCCAGCCGCTCCGCGCCCGCCGGTGCTTCGTGCGCGGGCCGCGGCGGATGCCATGAGCGCGGAACCGGGCCTGGAGGCGGCCGACATCCGCGGCGGCCCCCAGCGAGGTGTAGGTTTCCACGGCACGGGTGAAAGCGGCCCGTGCCTGGTCGCGATCGTCGGCGCCGACGAAGTCCCCAGCGGCCGCCTCCAGCGCCTGCGCGCTGAGTAGCGGCCGACTGGCGTCGCCATAACGCTCCGCGGCCGCGAGCAGCCGGGTGGCGTCGTGGTCCAGCAGGCCGCGGCAGTAGAGCGCGTTCGCCTGCCGATGGGGGATCTGCGATTCAGCGGCGAGTGCCGCGGCGTGGCCCGCGAGGGCCCTCGCCGTGTCTAGGTCGCCAATCTTCGTGGCCAGGCGGACAGCGTCAGCCAGCAGGTCCTCGACCTCCTCGAGTTCTTCCGTATTGTCGGAGAAGCCGGCCGTCAGTACGGCCAGCGCCTCCGGCAGCGCATCGTCTTGCTCGGAGTCCAGGCTGCGGGCGAGGGCCAGCGAGGCGATGACCCGGTTTCCGATCCGCTGGGCATGCGGGACCGCGGCAGCGAGGTGGCGGCGCGCCGCCGTGATCTCGCCGCGATGGAAGCCGATCACGGCGGCGATGCCGAGATCGTTGCAGGCCGCGGCGGGCTCCTCAAGGACTTCGTGCAGGACCTCCACCTCAGCCATCGCCTCGTCCCACCGGCCCGTTTCGAAGAGCAGCTGGCCCAGGGCGCCGCGCGCCTGAGCCAGCCGGATCGCCGTGCCGACCTGGTCCGCGAGGTGCCGCGCCTGCCTGGCCGCGGCGAAGGCCTCCTCGTAGTGGTCGAGATTGCCCAGGATGACGGCCTTGTTGATCTGCAGCAGCAGCCGCAGGTCGGTCAGGGCCGGATCGGCCTGAGTCACGGTCAGCGCCCGGTCGAGCAGCGCCAGCGCGTCAGTCGACCGACCCTGCACCGAGGTCACGATGGTCAGCACGTGCAATGCCCAGCCGGTCGCCCAGTTGTCGCTTGCCTCTGATGCCGCCGCGAGTGCGGTGAGGGCGACCCGGCCGGCCTTCTCGACCTCGCCGGAGTTGCTGTGCGTCCGGGCCGCGAGCACGAGCAGCCGTGCTCGGTGCCGGGCCGAGATCCCGGGGGCGGCCAGGGCCCGGCTCAGCGTGGCCAGGGACTCCGCGGTCCGGCCGGCCTGGATGCTGCACTGGGCGAGCGTCCAGTGCAGGTCAACGCGGAGATCGGGCTCGGCGGCATGCAGCAGTGCGCGGTTGGCCACCTGCTCCGCCTCGGCGATATCGCCGACACGGTAGAGGGCGTCAGCGAGCCGACCCGCAAGACGGTCATCCTGGGCCGAGCCTGCCGGGGAGCTCGCCACGGCCTGGCGGAGGAGTTCTGCCGCCACCCGTGGCGCCTGGCCGACCAGCAGCTCGCCCGTACGACCCAGCCAGCTCAGTATCCACTCGTCCATCGGCTCGGCGGTGCCGCCAGAACCATCGACCGCCCACAGGAGCTGCCGGGCCACCCGGTCCACCGGCGCGCCGGCCTCAGCGAGGGCGCGCCCGGCATCGCGGTGCCAGGCGGCGCGCACCGGCGCCGGCATCACGTCGTACAGTGCCGCGCGGATCATCGGATGCCGGAACCCGAGACCGTTGCCGGACTCGGCCAGCACTCCGGCGGCGCGTGCCCCGTCAACGGCCGGGATCAGGTCGGCCACGCCGCGACCCAGGACGGTCGCCAGGTCCGGCACCGCAAAATCCATGCCCAGCAGAGCCGCCGCCTGCAGCACTTCACGCACCGACCCGGAAACGAAACCAAGGCGGTCCGCTATGGCCGCCGACAGGGAGCTTGGTGCGGGACCGCTCGTCAGCTCGGCGGCTCCCGCGTCGGTAATAGTCAGGCTGGAGTTGCGGGCCAGCGCAGCGACCAGCTCAGTGACGTAGAGCGGATTGCCCGCTGCACCGTCAGCGAGCCGCAGCAGCTTGCCGTCGGGCTTGCCGCCGACGAGGGCTGCCACCAGCTCGGCTACCGCCGCTTCGGTGAGCCCTGTCAGCCGGAGTCGTGCGGCATCACCCACCGCTCGTCGCAGCGCCAGCAGGTCCTCCCGCTGCGGCACAGGACGCATCATCCCGATTAACAGCAGTGGCACCTGCCGCTGCGACCTGGCCAGCCGCCCCCACAGGGTAACGCTGGCCCGATCTGCCCACTGGAGATCGTCGATGACCAGGATCGTCGGCATCATGGCGCACTGCTCGGCGATGAGAGCCAGCAACTGTTCCGCCAGCGCAGCCGCCACGTCCGTGCCGCGGTCGGCGGCTAATTCGCCGCGCAGCAGCGCGACGATTGTGTTTCGTCGGGGATTCGTGGAGGGCTCGCGTACTCGTAGTGCCTCGAGCAGCGGCAGCAGTGGTAACGCCTGCCCCAGTTCGTCACCGGAGCCCCAGAACACCTGACATCCGATATCCGCTGACTCGGCCAGGGCCGCTCGCACCAGCGCGGACTTGCCGATCCCCGGCTCGCCCTCGATCAGCAGCGATCTGCCCTGGCCCGCAGCCACCTCACGCATGAGCTTGCCTAGGATCGTCATCTCGCTGCCACGGCCGATCAGCGTGCCGGCCAGGGTCATGGTGGGCACGGTGGGCACGATGGGCACACGGCGAACTTTACTACCCGAACATAAGGGATACAAGCGGTCCTTTCGGGTGCTAGTTCGATGCCTGCGGCGCCTGCTGGCGGCTATGCCATTGCTAGCGCCGCCCCGCCCGCGCCAATGAAAGTTGCCCGGGTCCTTTCAGCGCATGAACTCGCTAACATTCCTCCGCATGGGGACGTGAAGGTTTCTCGAAATGAAGCGGTGACAATTCATCTGCGCATTTCACTATACGCTAAAGGCTAGATAATGGCTACCGCGGTGCATAATATAGCCGAAAGCTGGGAAATAACCCCGCATGACGTAGATACGCCGTGCAGGCTGGCAGGGCCGGGCAACGGGCTGCTGGCCTCGGGAATCGCCATGGAGGAATCATGCGCACCGGGCGAGCTATCATCATTTCCGCAATCCTAGCGCTCGGCGTGGCCGGACCAGCCCTGACTATCTCGACAGTGTCCGCGGCGGGGTGGCAGTCTCCCGCGGTTCACGTGCAGGCAGCCTCCTCAGGCCCCAACCTTTTGTACCACGGGTGAGCTAGCACGCCGCCCGGCTGGCGGCGCAGATTAGCCCAATCCTCCAGTGGGTCGATCGTTAGGCGTAGCTCTTCGCGGTTGCCTCGCTCACCAAAGCGGTACCGCGATCTCGGCGTTAAATATTCCCTCGGCGATAAGCGCGGTCAAGGCCCAATGCCATGGGCTTAAAGGTGAATCGGCGGGCGAGGCCTCTTCGGTTTTTGGTCACGCTGGGTGATTTTCCGCGGGTGGCGGGGGTTGTGCCGGTTTCCGGCAGAACGGGTGAGGCTCCTGGTAGCAGGTCGTTGTACTCGACATCCTGCCGAGTGACCTCTAGGTCTGTTGCTCTGTGAGGTCTTTCCACACGAGGCCCTGTGGCCTGCGACGGTTGCTGTCCTTTAGCGCCCGGATACGGATCGGCAACTGTGCCCAGTCCGGGTTTGCCTTGATCGTCCGGGCACGCTTCCACACGTCCAGTTCAGCCAGGCGCTGGGCGGTCGCCTCGGCACCGTAGAACCCGGGGATCTTGCCGTACGAGCCTTCCGGTACCGCACCCTCATGTTCGAGCAGGCGCCACACCCGGTCGCGGACGGCCTCCTTGGCCTGGTCGATGTCCGTCACGCTCCACCACTGCCACTAGATCGCCGCCATGAGGGCCAGCAGCCGATCGTTGATGTCCTGGACCCACGGCTCGCCCCGCCACTGCCGAAGCTCTCGTCCGGCAGCGAACACCAGGTTGAGGCCACCGCCACCGCGTGTCAGCTCCACAGCGTCGATGGTCCGGTGCATGGTGTCCGCAGCCTCGTCATACTGCTCGTCAAGCTGGCGGATGCGTTCATGCAGTACCGGTCAAGGCCGCCGAGCGTCATCCCGGCTCCCCAGTGCAACGGCAGCGTGATCATTTCGGGGTGTCAGGCGCTCCGAGCGTGAGGAAGGCCTCGATCGGACGGGGCCGCCGGCTAGCCGGCGGCGCGGTCCCGGTGGCCTCCCGGAGCTCGTCCGGCGGAGCCCGCCCTCCGGTCTGCGCCTGCTGGCATCAGAGGCGGCTAGCCGTGCCGTGATCCCCTCAGCCGCCTCCTTCTGCGCTTCGTCCTGTCCGTGTTGGCGAGCGCCGAGCCCTGGCTGAGCTGGACATCAGCGCGAGGTGCAATGAAATTTCGCGATTTTTTATATGATCTAGCTAACTGCCACGCTGGTCTCCCACGCGGACCCGGAGGGAGGGGCGCCCGATGACCGTTCCAGGAAGCCCCATGGTGCGACGCCGCCGACTGGCCGCGGAGCTGCGCGGGATCAGGGAGAGCAAGGGCAAGAGCGGAGACGCCGTTGCCGCGGCGTTGAAATGGTCGCCTTCCAAGATCAGCAGATATGAGCTGGCCAGGACCGGCCTGAAGCCACGGGAAGTGGAGAGACTGCTCGATTACTACGAGGTCACCGGAGCCCGCCGCGCCCTCCTCCTCGAACTCGCCGAGGATGCGGCTCGGAAGGGATGGTGGGAAGAATTCGCAGACAGCCTTTCTCCCGACTATCAGCAGTTCATCGGCCTTGAGCATGAGGCAAGCTCGATCGCCATCTGGCACGTTGAGGCTGTACCTGGCCTCTTGCAGACAGAAGCCTATGCTCGGCATGTCATCAGCAGCTACAGCCAGGTCGAGCCGATCGCGCCGGGCATGATCGAGCGGCTGGTCAAAGTCCGGATGCGACGTCAGCAGGCGCTGGCTCGGGAGCCGGCGCCGCAGCTGTCAGTCGTGCTCGACGAGTCGGTCTTGAAGCGTCGGATCGGCGATGAGTCGGTGATGGATGGGCAGCTCAAGCGGCTCGCGTATGAGGCTGACCGGCCAAACATAACGTTGCAGATCCTCCCTCTTGACGCGCAGCATACTGTCTTCGCGGAGTCATTTGTTATATTCCGCTTTGGCCCAGATAATGACGCTATGCTGCAAGATGTAGTTAGTGCTGAGCATTTGAGAGATGCCTTCTCTGTAGAAGGTGAGCGAGAGACCTACCTGCACAGAATAGCGTATAAGATGCTCACCGATGCGGCGCTGGATCCATCGGTGTCTAAGGCGCTCATACTCGACACGGCTGACTCGTATTGGTCAAGATCCCGGCGGCTCTAAGTTGCTGCTATGCTACTCTCCGTAGCAGCGGTTATGGGAACAAATCATATGACATTCAACGAGGTGAAAACGTGGGAAGACTTACGCTTGGGGACCGCCCGGGCGGTCCGGGTTCTGATTCCTGCTGGATTAAGAGTTCCCTGAGCTTCTCCAACGGCAACTGCGTCGAGGTAGCAAGCCTGCCAGATGACGAGGTCGGTGTTCGCGACAGCAAGAACTCCGACGGGCCGGTTCTCCGATTTACCCCCGAAGAATGGCACGCTTTCCTCGGAGGAGTCCGAAACGGAGAGTTCGACCGTTTCGGTCAAATATGATCGCTCGGCGCAAGACGCTTTAGCGCCCTGCTCGGGCGAGCCTCGGGCAGGGCTCACTCGAGCAGGGCTCACTCGAGCAGGGTTCAGGCGAAGGCCCTCTCTCAAGCCTGAGGGGCCTTCGCCTTCGTCTTTGCGCGGCCGAGGTGCTGCCGCCTGATCCGGGCTGGTAGCCGCGCTCAGGCCGGCGCTGTCGTCGTAGCGTGGGTGTACCGCTGACAGAGGTACACCGCTGACAGAGGTACGCAGCCGCCAGTTGGCCCCCCTCAGCCGCTCTTGCGCCGGAACGAGCGCCGGCTCAGGGCCGGGCCATGGGCGCCGTGCACCTTCCCGGCGTCCGTGCCCGCGCGCCCGCCATTTGCGTCTGCCTCCCTGGCGCGCTTGCGGTCCAGCGCCTCGCGGAACTTGCGCTTCGCCTCGTCCTCGGGATGATCAGGCTCCGGGTCCTCGTTATGTTCAGGCTCCGGCCCGGTGTCAGCCATGCAGACCTCCTGCTCTCGGCTCGATATCTGCACAGCCTTGCACATCCGGCGCTGGTCGGGACAGGTCGCCCGGGCGTGAGCTGTCCAAGGACGCCGAGTTCCTGGCGCTCTGGCAGCAGAACGCGGTGCTCCGCCGCCGCCGGCCGGGGCCGCTGCACGCCGGCGATAGATTTTACTGTCTGATGATCAGGTGATCGCTTAATGCCAGAACATGTGCCGGCAGTAATGGCCGGGCTGCGCGAATTTGATGGAGAATGCGTAACCGCAGCTTTCAGTCTATTCAATGGCACGGCGTTTGCGTTCAGCTTCGCGTGGTGAGAAAGACGACTATGAGCGGAAGAAAAACCAATGAACTGGTAAAGAAACGTGCGGCCATATCCGCTGGCGCGAGCCGCTCGCCGGCCCCGGCTCTGCTCGGGCTGGCAGTGGCAGCCGTCCTGGCCGTCACCTGCACTGCCGGGTGCGGCGCCTTCCGGGTGCCCGCCGCGCCAGCTGGCATGGAAAAGCAGATCATCCAGGGAGAGCGGGTCGGCGCGGCCAGCCGGGCGCAGGCGCCGTCGCCGGCCTCCGCTCCCGCGGTCAGGGCCGCGCTCTCACTGACCCGCGGCAAGGTCCCGGGGCGGGAGGTCACCGCGATCGGCGACTCGGTCATGTCGGCGAGCGCCGGGTCCCTCGCCGCCGCGCTGCCCGGCATCTACATCGATGCCAAGCCCGACCGGCAGATGCCAGCTGGCCTGGACATAGTCCGCAGCCTCGCCGACAGCGGCCGGCTGCGCGCGATCGTGGTGATGGGCCTGGGCACCAACTACATCGTCACCACCAGTGAGCTCCAGCAACTGATGCGGCTAATCGGACCGGACCGCAAGCTGGTGCTGATCAACACTTACGTGCCAGACCCGTGGAGCGAAGAAGTCAACGCCACGGAGGCGGGCTTTATCCTTCGGCATCCGGCTATCGTGCTCGCGGACTGGTTCGACACGATCAAGAACCGGACCTACCTGCTCTGGCCAGACCAGGTCCATCCCCAACTGCCGGGAACCATCGTCTACGCGCGCCTGGTGTACCGGGCGATCCAGGCCACCCGCCACTTCCCCAGCCCCACCCCGGCCGCGCATCCGGCCGTGCAGCCAGTGACAGCCGGCCGGGCCTCGGTTACTTCACTGCGATCGCGCTGGCCGGGGCCAGCGGCAGCGACTGCAGCAGCTGGCCGCCGTCCACCGGGTAGACCGCTCCGGTCATGAAGCTCGACGCGCTGGAGGCGAGCAGCAACGCCAGGCCGCGGATCTCGGCCGGGTCGCCCATCCGGCCCAGGGGCACCGTGGCATTCCATCGCGCCGCCGCCTCGGGCGGGATCGGGCCGCCGCCGCCCAGGCCGGTGCGGAACGGCCCCGGCGCGATGGCGTTCACGCGGACCTGCCAGCGGGCCAGGTCCAGGGCGGCCTGCCGGACCAGGTTGATCACCGCTGCCTTGGCAACGACATAGGAATACGGAACGAACGGGTCCTGGCGCAGGCCCGCCGTGGAGGCGGTGACAACGATGCTGCCGCTGTTGCGCGGCTTCATCACCGCCGCGGCCGCCCGCACGGTATGCACGACGCCATGCAGGTTGACGTCGAGCATCTCGGTCCAGTCGGCCAGGTCAAAGCGGTCTACCTCGCCCGACGGGTCGCCGGGGGCGCTGCCGCGCGCGATCCCGGCGTTGGCGAACGCTACGTCCAGGCGGCCGTGCGCGGCCACGATGCCGGCCGTGAGGTCGGCGACCGCCGGGCCGTCGCGGACATCGATCACGGCCTGCTCAGCGCGGTCCGGCTCGGCCAGGCTCGCCACCGCCCCCGCCAGCGCGCCCGCGTCGCGGTCGGCCAGGATCACCGTCGCGCCGCAGGCGTTCAGGACGCCGGCGATGGCCAGGCCGAGGCCGGACGCGCCGCCGGTGACCAGCGCCACCCGGTCCCGCACGTCGAACAGGCGCGTCAGCACCTCGCCCGCGCCGGCCGGCAGCTCCGTCATGCGCGCCGTCGCAGCTGGCGGGACAGCACCACGGCGACGATGAGCGCGGCCCCGTAGAACAGCTGCTGCACGTAATCGGCCGCGCCGAGCAGCTGCAGGCCATTCACCCCGGTGGCCAGGAAGTACACCGCGATGCCGACGCCGAGGGCGTTGAAGCGGCCTGGCTTGATGCTGGTCGCCCCGAGGAAGACCGCCGCGTAGGCGGGCAGCAGGTACGGGCCGCTGGCCGTGGGGTCGACCGAGCCGGTCGTGCCGACGAACAGGATGCCGGCCAGCCCGGCGACCAGGCCGCCGAGGACGAAGCCGCCCCACCGGATCCGGGACACGCGGATGCCGCTCAGCCGGGCCACGTCCCGCGACTGGCCGACGAACAGCGCCCGCAGGCCGAGCGGCGTGAATGTGGAGATGTACCAGACGACCAGCATGAGCGCGAGGCCGTAATAGAACTCCAGCGGGATGCCGAGGAACTTGTTGGTGAAGGTCCAGGCGGACAGCGACCCGTCGATCCCGGTGACGGTGTTGGAACCCGACAGCAGGTAGATGAGCCCGGTGAACACGGTGCCCATGCCGAGGGTCACGATGAGCGCGTTGGTGTCGCAGTTGACGACGAAGAAGCCGTTGAGGCAGCCCGCGGCGACCGCCACGACGAGGCCGATGAGGCAGGCCGCCACGATGCCCATGTGGTGCTCGGTGTTCAGGACCCCGATCACCATGGCGCTCAGGCCCATCACCCCGCCCAGCGACAGGTCGAAGTCGCCGGTCAGCGACGGCATCAGCGCGGCCAGGGCGAGCACGAACAAGATGGCCTGCGAGCCGAGGATGTTCGAGACGTTCGCCCAGCTCAGGAACGTGGCCGGGGTCGCGATGCCGTAGATGATGATCAGCGCGAGCCAGGCCGCGGGCAGGGCGGACCGCTCGGCCAGCACGCCGAACCGGCTCGTGCGAGCGGCCAGCGCGCTGCCGGCCTGGTGCTCGCCCGGCTCCTTGGTCCCGGTGACGCTCTTAGTTGCTGACATGGTGTTCCCCGGTTCTCGGTGCGGGCGTGCCCGGCTCGGCGGTACTGGCCGCGTCGGCGAGGCCCGTCGCGGTACTGGTGGAGTGGCTGTAGACAGCGGCGCTGATCTTGTCCTCGGTGACGTCGTCGCCGGCTAGCTCCGACCGGATCTGGCCGTCGGCCATGACCAGGACCCGGTCGCAGACCGTGGCCAGCTCCTCGAAGTCGCTGGACACCCACAGCGTGGCCATGCCGGCGTCGGTGGTCTCCCGGACCATGCCGTAGATCGCGGCCCGCGCGGCCACGTCGACGCCCTGGGTCGGCTCGTGCAGGAGCAGCAGCCGGGGCCGGATCTCCAGCCACTTGGCCAGCACGACGCGCTGCTGGTTGCCGCCGCTGAGCTGCCAGGCGGGGGCGGCTGGATCGCGCGGCCGGACATTGAACCGGTCCAGCAGGCGCGTCACCAGCCCCCGCAGCTTGCGCAGCTGCAGCCGCCCGAAGGCCGTGTACTCGTGGTTGACCAGGATGGTGGCGTTCTCGCCGACGGTGAGCGACGGGGCGATGCCGTCCCGCCGCCGGTCGGCGGGCACCAGGGCCACCCGGCCCTGCACCGCCTGGAATGGCTTGAGCCGGCGCAGCGATACCGACCACCGGTCCACGGTCAGCCTGCCGTCCTCGCAGGCCTGCGCCCCGAACAGCAGGTAGGGCACATCGTCGGCGCCAGATCCGAGCAGCCCCGCCAGGCCGACGATCTCGGTCGGCCGGACGGCCAGGCTGACCTCGCGGGCGCGCCCGCCGCGCAGGCCCTGGACCTGGCACAGCTCGGGCAGGCTGGCCAGGTCGCCGGCGGCGGCGCGCTGGTGCCGGTGCCCGACGCGGCGACCGCCGGCCGGGCCGACGATCAGGTCGATGAGCTGCTGGTCGCTGATCTGCGCCAGGGCGGCCTGCCCCGCCACCTCGCCGTCGCGAAGCACGACCGCGCGGTCGCACAGTGTCCGGACGGCGGACAGGTCGTGGGAGATGAAGACCGCGCTCGCCCCGTCGGCCACCACGGCCCGGACCAGGTCGAAGAGGAACCGGACCTCGGCCTCGGGCAGGAACACGGTGGGCTCGTCCAGGAACAGGATCGAGTGCCCCACGTCCCCGCGCTCGCGGTAGGCCTTCAGCTCCTCGGCGGCGCGCACGATGGCCACGAGGGCCTGACCGACCGGGGGCAGCTCGTTAATCGGGGCGGCCGGGTCGATGCTGACCCCGTAGGACTTCAGCAGCGCCGCGATGCGGCGGTGCTCGGCCCGCCAGTTGATGGGCCGCCGCGCGCTCCGGCTGTCGCTCGCGCCGACCATGAGGTTCTCCGCCACCGTCAGGGTCCGGGCCAGGCCCAGGTCCTGGTGCACGAAGCTGAGGCCCAGATCGTGGAACTGGCCGGCGGCCAGCGGCAGCCCGACGGCCTTGCCGCCGAGGCAGAGCTCGCCGCCCGGCTCGGGCACGTTCACCCCGGCCAGTACCTTGACCAGGGTGGACTTGCCGCTGCCGTTCTCGCCCAGCAGGGCCACGATCTCGCCGGGGCTAACGACGAAGTCAACGTCCTTGAGCGCCTGGAAGGCGCCGAACTGCATGGTGATATGCCGCAGTTCGAGCGCCGGCGCGCCGGGCGGCGGCGGCTCCGGAGGAGTCGCCGGCCGCCCGGCGGCGGTGGTGATCGGATTCATCGCTAGCTGATGCCCCAGAGCTTGTCGTACCCCTGGATGAACGCGGTGCCGAAGCCGTTATTGGCGGTCCCGGCCTGGCTGTAGTTATTGATGGTGAACAGGCGCGACGGGTCGCCGTCCTTCTCGGGCGAGACCGCGCCGGCGTGGGTCAGCACCCGCAGGGTCTGGTCCATGGTGGCGTAGGCCCGCCACATCGCGGTCGGGCCGACGTCCGAGGCCATCGGGAGCCCCTTGCCCATCTGCAGGATGTACTGGGGCGTGCCGCCGTAGTCGCCGTAGAGCTTGACGTCCGTCCGGCTGGAGGCCTTGATGCCGGCCGCCGCAGGCGGGACCTCGCCGTCGAAGATGGGGACGACCGCCTTGATGGCCGGGTCGGCGAGCAGCGCCGAGCTGACCGCTGACTGCACCTTGGTCGCCCAGTCCGGGACGGCGATGTTGGTGGACTTGATCTTGCACTGCGGGCAGTACTTGGCCACCTCGGTCCGCAGAGCCTGGTCCATGATGATGGCGTCGGGAACGTCGTTGGACGTGATCTCGAAGATGTCGAACGGCTTGGTCCGGTTGGCCAGCAGCGCGACGTCCACCGAGCGCTGCATCATGGTCCCGTTGGGCACGTTGGTCTGCGCCGTCACCAGCGGTGAGGTAGCGGTGGGGCTGGTGTAAGTGTCACCGAGGCCGGAGTCGATGACCGCGATGCCAGCGTTTTTAGCCGCCTGGAGCTGGGGCTTGATCAGGTTAGGGTCGATGCCGCAGACCAGGATGATGGCGTTGTAGTGCTGGGTGATGGCCTGCTGGATGCCGGGGATCCACGCGGACGGGCCGCCGCTGTTCTGGAAGTTGGTGCCGGTCATGCCGAACTTCTTGCCGAGCGACACGATGTCGCTGGCAATCTGGTTGCAGACCGGCAGCTGGCTCGCCGTGGGCATCACGAACAGCTTCTTGCCCTTGACCGACGACGTCTTGAACGCCGGGCCGGGGGCGACGAAGGCCGGGACGGCGCTCGCCTGGCCCACCAGCGTCTCCAGCTGAGAGACCTGGGCCGTGCTCAGTCCGCCGCTGCCAGCGGCGGACGATGACGACGATGATGATGACGTCGATGACGACGACGAGCAGGCGGACACGGCCAGGGCCAGCCCGGCCAGGACACAGCCAGCGAGAACGCGCGCGCGGCGCCGGGGTCTCGCCCCCGGGTTAAAGCTGTTCATTGATGATGCCTCGCAATGCCAGATAACGGATTTCTGCCCAGACCACGACGCGACTGGGAGGGTTCGATCCGTGCTCAGCGAGCGAGGCGGATCACAATTCAGGCAGGCCGGCCGGCCCCGGGGCGAACCCGTCAGCGTCGTGGATTTAGAGTGTCCGTCGTCAGCACGATTGTCAACAGTTCCGCCAACAGAATCCGGTAGTATTTCCGGCACGTCAGGCTGGACAAGCCCGCTGGAGGGCGCATGGACAAGGTAATGGCGTCCCCGGCGCAGGCGGTCGCCGATATTCGCAGCGGCGCGAGCGTCGGCGTGGCCGGCTTCGGCGTGGCTCACCGGTTCCCGTCCAGCCTGATCACCGCGCTGGGCGAACTGGGCCCGACCGGGCTGACGGTCTACTGCAACGGGCTCGGCCAGCCGGGGCACCCGACGGCGCACCTGCTGGCCGACAACCACCAGATCCGCCACCTGGTGACCTGCTTTTCCGCCCGGCCGGGCGTCGTCTCCGAGGCCGAGCGGCAGATCCGCGCCGGGCAGATGACGCTGGAGATGGTGCCCCAGGGCACGCTGGTGGAGCGCATGCGCGCTGGCGGGGCCGGCCTGGCCGCCGTCTACACCCCGGCCGGATTCGGCTCGGCGGTGGCCGACGGGAAGGACATCCGGTACTTCGGCGGGCGTCCGTACGTGCTGGAGCACGCCATCACCACCGACTTCGCGCTGATCCGGGGCCACCGGGCCGACCGGGCCGGGAACGTGCAGTTCCGCGGCGGCAGCCGCAACTTCAACGTGAGCTTCGCCAAGGCCGCCCGGGTCACGATCGCCGAGGTGGACGAGGTCGTCGAGACGGGCGAGATCCCGCCGGAGGCCGTCGACCTGCCGGGAATCTTCGTGACCCGGGTCGTGCGCAGCACCGTCCAGATGGACGTGACCAACCTGCCGATGCGCGTCAGCCGCCCGGCCACCAGCGCCCGGGCCTACCTCGGCAAGCCGGCGCTGACCCGCGAGCAGGTCGGGCGCCGCGTCGCCGCCCTGCTGGGCGACGACTGGGTGGTCAATCTCGGGGCCGGGCTGCCCACGCTGGTCGCCAACTTCATCGGGGCGCGTCCCATCCTCCTGCATAGCGAGAACGGCCTGCTCAACTACGGCGAGCTCGTCCGGGACGACTCCTTCGACGCCGACATCCACGACGCCGGCGGGTCGTTCGTGCGGATGCGCCCCGGCGGCTCGTTCATCGACAGCGTCACCAGCTTCGAGATCGCGCGGTCGGGCCGGCTGGACGCCGTGGTGCTGGGCGCCTACCAGGTCGGCCGCAATGGCGACCTGGCCAACTGGGCGGTGCCCGGCATGACCGGTGGCGGGATCGGCGGGGCGATGGACCTCGCGGTCGGGGCGCGCCAGGTCATCGCGATGCTGGAGCACGCCGGCTCGGACGGCACCCCGAAGCTGGTGGAGCGCTGCGATTTCCCGATCACGACGCCGGGCTGCGTCGCGGTGATCGTCACCGACCTGGCCCTGCTGCGCCGGGCCGGGGACGGCTTCCGGCTCGACGAGGTGGCGGCGGGCTTCACCGCGGCGGAGGTCATCGGGCTCACCGGCATGCAGGTCAGCGTCGCGGACCAGATCGGCGTGCTGCAGGACGGCTGGTAGCCCGGCGGCCCGGCCGGTCAGGCCCGGCCGGTCAGGCTGGCCCGGCCGGTCAGGCTGGCCCAGCGGACCGGGCCTTCTCCTGCGGGTGCGTGACGAGTGGCTCCACGGTGAGCCGCAGCCAGGGGAACATCGGCAGCGACACCAGTGCGTCGTGCAGGGTGTCCGCGTCCGGGGCCTCGTACAGGGCGATCGAGTCCGTCGAGCCCAGGACCCGCCACAGCTTGATCAGGATGCCCGCCTCGCGCAGCTCGGCGGCACGCACCCGCTCGGCGGCCCGCAGCGCCTGGCGCTGCTCGTCCGGCATGGAGCTAGCGGCGGCCGCGCACTGTCGTACCAGGAACTCCATGGCTCAGCTCTCGCTCTCAGGGCTCGCGTACTCGCGGGAACGCTAGCAAAATTTCGGCTAAAATGCGAACAATGTTGTCGACGACATAGTGCACCATCGTCGCCGGACCAGGCGGGTCAGCCGCCGCCGGGCCGGGCGCGGCCTGCGTCATATGACCCGGGCGGCCCGTCGGCGGCGGCAACGGGGCTGCGTCGGCCGACGGTCTTTGGCTAGCAGTACTGTTCACAATCTTGTCAGCGGATGGGCCTCGATGCTTGACTGAGCGAGACCTGACGGGACGACGATGAGCGGAGCTGGTGGGCACATGGCGCAAGCCGAGAAGCTGCTCGACCCCACGGGCAATGACGTGCGCGGCGGCGATACCACCCTGGCCCCCCGCCTGCGGAGCCTGACCGGGCTGACGCTCGGGCTGCTGGGCAACACTAAGCCCAACGCCGAGGTGCTGCTGGGCGAGATCGCCCGCGAGCTGAGCGCCGCGTACGCCCTCGGTGGCACCCTGACCTACACCAAGGGCTACTTCGGGACGCCGGTGGAGCCGGGTCAGCTCAAGGAGATCGCGGGCAGCTGCGACTTCGTGCTGACCGCCATCGGCGACTGCGGCTCGTGCAGCGCGGCCACCACGGCCGACGGGATCATGCTGGAGCGGGCCGGGGTGCCCGCGGTCGCCATCTGCTCGGACTCGTTCCTGCTGTCCGCCCGCGCCATGGCGCGGGCCCAGGGCTTCCCGGGCTTCGAGTTCCTGACGGTGCCGCACCCGGTGGCCAGCCTGGACGCCGAGCAGATCCGCCAGCGCGCGCGGGACGTGCTGCCGGAGTTGCTGCGGATACTCGGAGTGGAGTCTTCATGAGCGCCATCATCAGTGAGCCGGAGCTGCAGGCCGACCCGGCCGCGATCCGCGAGCTCATGGAGTACTACGCCAGCCAGGAATGGACCGACGGCCTGCCGGTCGTGCCGGTGACCGAGTCCTACCTAGCGCGGTTCCTGGCCCAGACCAGCCGCAACCCGGATGACATCGTCTTCTCGCTGTCGCACCTGAACCGGGACTGCACGGTCCGGCTGGCCGCCATCAACGCCGCCATGGCGGGCTGCCGCCCGGAGTACTTCCCGGTCGTCCTGGCCGCCTGGGACTCCATCGCGCGCGAGTGGTACCCCAAGCGCGGGATCTGGCAGAGCACCACCGGCACCGCCCCGCTGCTGATCGTCAACGGGCCGGTCCGGGCACAGATCGGCCTGAACAGCCAGGGGAACGTCTTCGGCTCGGGTCACCGCGCGAACGCCACGATCGGCCGGGCCATCCGGCTCACCGCCATCAACGCCTTCGGCCTGCACCCGCATCAGCTCGACCAGGCCACTCAGGGAACCCCGGCCAAGTACTCGGCCTGCATCGCGGAGAACGAGGAAGCGAGCCCGTGGCCCGCGCTGCACGCGGAGTACGGCCTCGATCCGTCCGACAGCGCGGTGACCGCGATGGTGGTCCGGTCCTGCATGCACATCGAGGCCCGGCACACCACCGTGCCCGAGCAGCTCGCCCTGGACATCGCCGACTCCATCTCGCGCACCGGTGCGCTGATCCACGAGACCACCAGCGTCCTGGTCGTGCTGAGCCCCGAGCACGCGAGCATCTTCGGCGAGGCCGGCTGGAGCAAGGACGACCTGCGGCAGAGCATCTTCGGGCACGCGGTGCACACCCGCGCCGAGCTGGCCGCGGTGGGCAAGGACGCGATCTCGCGGCACACCCGCTGGCGGCTGCCGGCCGGTCACCCGGACGCCATGCCGGACGAGGCCAGCACGGGGGAGAACCCGGACCTGGTGCCGGTGCTCAAGTCCCCGGCGGCGGTGCACCTCATGGTGGCCGGGGCTAACAACGCCGGCGTCTCGGCCGTCATCGAGATCTTCGGGCCGCGCGACGCGCCGCCGGCGGTCGCGCGCGTGGCCGACATCGGCGGCTAGGTCAGCAAGAGGAGGAGCCGACATGAGTCAGGACACCGGGGACACCGGGGACACGGGCGACACCGGGATGCCGGAGCTGGCCAGCGCACTGCAGCGATTCCGCGACATGCTGGCCGCCGACGGCTACACGCTGAGCTGGGCGGTCAGCGAGCAGGACAAGGTGGTGGTGCGGATCGAGGCCGGGCCGGAGGCGTGCGCCGACTGCCTGGTGCCGATGCCGATCATGGAGGGCATCATGGCCGACGCCCTGCGCCCGACGCGGTACGAGCTGGATCACATCGTCGCCCCGGCCAAGGCGTGAGCGCGATCACCGAGCCCAGCCGGGCCAGCATCACCGAGCCCAGCCGGGCTACCCCGGTGCACGGCGAGTTCGACGTGGTGGTGGTCGGCGGCGGGCCGGCCGGCATCATGGCGGCCAGCGCCGCCGCGCGCGGCGGGTACTCCGTCATCCTGCTGGAGCGGTACGGGTTCCTGGGCGGGGCGGGCACGGCCGGCGGCCTGAGCACCTTCTGCGGGCTGCACGCCCGGGTCCACGGCGAGGACCGCCAGGTCATCCACGGCCTGGCCGACGAACTGCTGGACCGGATGGCCAAGCTGGACGCGCTGTCGCAGCCGCACCTGACCATCCGGGACGGCATCCTGGCCCAGGCCTTCGACATCTCCGGCTACAAGATCGCCGCGGACGAGCTGGTGACCGGCTCGGGCGCCCGCATCCTGTTCCACGCCATGGCGGTCGGCGTGGTCATGGCCGGCGACGACACCATCGACGCGGTCCTCATCGAGTCCAAGTCGGGCCGCGCCGCCGTGCGCGGTGCGATGTTCATCGACGCCTCCGGCGACGCCGACCTCGCCGCCTGGGCCGGGGTGCCCTACGAGAAGTCCCCGGCCGCCGGCGAGCTGGCCTACCCGTCGCTGATGTTCCGCATCAACGGCGTGGACGTGGCCGCGGCCGGCGACCAGCCGTGGCGCACGGTCGAGCGGCTGATGGACGAGGCGGAGAAGGCCGGGACGCATAGGTTCCCGCGCAAGAAGCCCATCGTCCGGCCGCAGCGCAACCCGCTGGAGTGGCGGGCCAACCTGACCCAGCTCAGCAACCCCGACGGCAGCGCCATCGACGGCACCCGGGTGGACGAGCTGAGCCATGGCGAGCTGCAGGGCCGCCAGCAGGTCCTGGACGCGTTCACGTTCATCCGGGACCACACGCCGGGCTTCGGCGGCTCCTACATCGTGGACCTGGCCCCGCAGATCGGGATCCGGGAGACCCGCCGCGTCACCGGCCGGTACCAGCTCACCGAGGACGACGTGCTGGGCTGCGCCGACTTCGGCGACACCATCGGCGTCAACGGCTGGCCCGCCGAGGCCCACGTGGCCGGCAGCGTGGAGTTCCGCTGGCACCGGGGTGACAACCCGCGCGGCTTCCACCAGGTGCCGTTCGCGATGATCGTCCCCGCGCGGACCGGCAACCTCTACGTGGCGGGCCGCTGCGCGTCCATGACCCACCTGGCTCAGTCATCGGCCCGGGTGACCGGGCCGTGTTTCGTCATGGGCCAGGCCGCCGGCACGGCCGCCGCGCTGGCGCTGGACACGGGAACGGCCGCCGGCGAGGTCAGCGTCGCGCAGCTGCAGCAGCGGCTGGAGCGCGGCGGCGCCTACCTCGGCCGGGAGACATCATGACGACCGCCAGGCCCACGGCCGGCGGCAGCGACAGGAGGCCAGCGGTGCCCGCACTGCGCAGCAACTTCGAGCCCGGGACCACGCGCTGGGCCATGCGCCGCGCGCAGTGGACGGCCCTTGGGCTGACCCCGGCGGACATGGAGAAGCCGAAGATCGCCATCGTGAACAGCTCGTCGGGCCTGGCCAGCTGCTTCAGCCACCTCGACGGCATCGTCGGGCCGCTGAAGGAGGCGGTGACCGCGGCCGGCGGGGTGGCGTTCGAGGTGCGCACGGCCGCGCCGAGCGACGCCATCACCAGCGCGGGCCGGGCCGGCCAGTACATCCTGCCCAGCCGCGACCTGATCGCCAGCGACGTGGAGGTCGCGGTCGAGGGTGCGCTGCTGGACGGCATGGTGTGCCTGGCCTCGTGCGACAAGACCACGCCGGGGCACCTGATGGCGGCGGGCCGGCTCAACATCCCGACGATCATCGTGGGCTGCGGCTACCAGCCATCCGGGACCTACCGCGGCGAGCCCGTCGACTTCGAGGACATCTTCCTGTACGCCGGGCACGTCGCCACCGGGAAGATGACCGTGGACGAGCTAGCCGAGATGAGCTCCTGCGCCATCACCGGCCCCGGCGTCTGCGCGGGCATGGGTACCGCGAACTCCATGCACATCGCGGCCGAGGTGCTCGGCATGGCCCTGCCGGGCAGCACGCCGGTGCTGGCGGGCAGCCCGCGGATGTGGCAGGTGGTCGCCGCCGCGGGCCGCCGCATCGTCGAGATGGTCGCCGAGGACCTGCGGCCGCGCGACATCCTGACCCCCGGCGCGTTCCGCAACGCGGTCACCGCCATCCTGGCCATCAGCGGGTCGGTCAACACCCTCAAGCACCTGCAGGCGGTGGCCGTCGAGGCCGGGTGTGACACCGACGTCTACGGGCTGTTCGAGGAGCTCGCGCCGCTGGTGCCGCTGCTAGCGGCGGTCAAGCCTAACGGTGACCGGCGCATCGACGAGTTCGAGGCGGCTGGCGGCGCGGTTGGCCTGATGCGCCAGCTCCGGCCGCTGCTGGACCTGACGCAGCGCACTGTCGGCGGGGGAGCCCTGGCGCAGGCCATCGGCGCGGGTCCCGCGGCCGACGAGGACGTGATCCATCCGCTGGACCGGCCGCTGGCCCGCCACCCCGGCATCGTCATCCTGCGCGGCTCGCTCGCGCCGGATGGCGCCGTGGTCAAGCGCACGGTCGCCGACGACGGGGTGCAGGCCTTCACCGGTCCGGCGAAGGTCTACCGCTCCCGCGACGAGGGAGTGGCCGCCATCCGCAACGGCGAGGTGACGCCCGGCCAGGTCCTGGTGCTGACCGGCCTCGGGCTCCGCGGGTCGCCGGGCATGGGCCTGACCTCGGCGTTCATCTTCGCGCTCGATGGAGCGGGCCTGGGTGACCAGGTCGCGGTGGTCACCGACGGCCAGATGTCCGGCCTGGTGAACAAGGGCCTGAGCGTGGCCGAGGTGAGCCCCGAGGGCGCGGTCGGCGGCCCGCTCGGCCTGGTTCGCGACGGCGACATCATCAGCATCGACGTCCGGTCGCGCACGATCGAGCTGGAGGTTCCCGCCGCCGAGCTAGACCGGCGGCGCGCCGAGTTCCAGCCCGTGGCCCCGCCTGCCGGCTGCAGCTGGCTATCGGTGTACGCGCGCTCGGTCCGCCCGCTCGGGCAGGGCGCCACCCTCGGCGGGCTGGACGGGCTGGGCGGCTAGCTCCAGCTGGCCGCGGCCGCTATCGGCGAGGCGCCCATCGCGCCCAGCTGATGCAGGGCGCCGATCACGCTGCCGAGGTGCTCGCGCATGGTCTGCTCGGCGATGCCCGCGTCCCCGGAGGTGACCGCCTCGATGATGGCCAGGTGCTCCTGCAGGCCCTGCGCCATCCGGCCGGGCAGCAGCGAGACATGGAACTGGTAACGCACGCTCTGGTACCGCAGCCGCTCGAGGATGGCGGCGGCGGTCTGCTGCCGCGCGATGTCCCGGACCCGGGTGTGGACCTGCTGGCTGGTGGTGTTGTAGGTGACGATGTCGCCGCTGGCCACGGCGTCGGTCATCGCCTGGCCGAGGGCCTTAAGTTCCTTGTGGTCCTGGCGGGTGGCCGCGGCGGCGGCCTTGGCCGCGCACAGGCCCTCCAGGACGGCGCGGGTCTCGGTGATCTCGATGGCCTCCGCCAGGGAGACCGGGCGGACCCAGGCGCCCCGGTTCCGCTCCCGG
>DATKRH010000073.1:0-2065 GCA_035532295.1 Streptosporangiaceae bacterium | reverse complement strand
TGATCCTTGCGAAGCGCCACAGTTGCAGCGGAATTGAGCTGCGCCTGCGCAGTGTGCGGGTGGTCGGCAGGGGTGCTGCGGCGATCCGGTCGTCGGCGGTGTCCATGGGGAGTCCTCCAGGCTTCGCGCGGGTCCAAGGTTCGTTGTGACGGTCACGGGGGCTGGCTGCGCGTGCTGGGCTCCTTACTCCGGCAGGAATGCCCAGCCTGGGTGTGCCTTGGCCTTGTAGATGAACACGAAGTGGAGCAGGTGCTTGACCCAGTGCGCGGCCAGCCCGATCTCGCCGTAGGTGTCTTTCACGCTGCGCCCGTGGACGGGGAACCGGACGTAGTCCGGGACGACGGGGTACATCGTCATCGCCGCGGCGGTGCCATTGCGGATACCCGCCCCGGCTGAGGCGATGCAGGCGGCGCCCATGGCGGCCATGGAAGCGGTGTGCGCAGGCTGGCTGGTGCCGTGGCGGATCATGCCGGCGATGCTGCGGGCCACCTGGCGGCCCATCACCGCCGACGGCATCCCGGTGCGCGGCGGAGCCGGTGCGATCACCGTGCCGTTGGGGCTGGTCCGTGGCGTGGAAATAGGGTGCGGCGGCGCGAACGCGATCCCGATCCCGAACACGTTGGCGTACCGGGGGGATTGGTAGGTCTCCGGCCAGTCCTCCGCGCGCCACTGGTCCTGCTGTTTCGGCGTGTAGTCGGCGTCGACCTTCAGGAAGCCGCTGGGCGCGAACAGGTCCGCGGTGATGTCGGCGCCGGCCCGGTCGTAGGCCTTCAGGTCCGCCCCCCGGAACGGGGGCAGCAGCATGGCGAAATCGAACGCGAGGGCGTTCCGGGTGCCGTCCAGGGTCTCGTAGTAGATCTTGCCTGGCTCGACCCGCTCGACGTGAGCGCGCAGGATCGCCTTCACCCCGCGCTCGCGGAACAGTGACTCGGTCCAGATCTGGCTGGAGGACAGGAACCCCTGCTGCCGGAATACCATCCCGCCGACGCCGAAGTCGCCCAGCTCATACTCGTTGCTCAGGTAGATGACGTCAGCCAGGTCCCGCAGCCCGCGGGTGCGCAGTTCATGCTCGACGTTGAAGGTGTACTCGAACGCCGCGCCCTCGCAGGTGCACATCCCGTGCCCCACCCCGATCACCAGGGTCTGCCGCTGCCCGGCCCGGAGCTTCTCGATGACACCGTCGAGCGCCCGCGCCGCCTGCATCGCGTGCCCGGGAGTGCAGACCGACAGCGAGTTCCCGTCCGGTCCAAGTCCCGGGGTGGCGGCGAAGCTCAGCTTCGGTCCGGTGGCGTTGATCAGGTAGTCGTAGCCCAGCCGCTCCTGCTCACCTTGCCGGCCGGGAAGGGTGAAGACGATGTCCACCGCGGGCTGCCCGCTATCACCGTCCCCCTCGGGCCAGATCGCCACCGCCTTGGCCTGGCGGAACTCGATGCCCTGGCGCCGGTACACCGGCGCCAGCGGGAACGTCACCTCCTGGGGGGACATCCGCCCGACCCCGACCCAGATGTTCGACGGGATCCAGTTCCAGTCCGCGTTCGGCGACACGACCACCACCTCGTGGCCTTTGCCGAGCAACCGCCGCAGATGCAGGGCAGCGGTGTGCCCCGAAATCCCGGCTCCGAGGATCACCACACGCGCCATGACCTGCCTCCTAGCGGCAGTCCGCAGGCTCGACGTCGAGCCTGCTGTCAGCATACCCCAGGGGGTATCGTCGTGGGAAATTTGTCTGATTTTCTCTTCCGGCGTAGCGCCGCCAGGGCGGCGCGGTGACGGTGGGCGTTACCGCCCGGTCCCGGCCAGCTCGGCCACGGCTCGCCCTGGTCGAGTGCCAGGCCAGGGAGTTCCAGCAGCACTGCCCGGGGTCGGGGTGGAGCAGGTCGTCGGCCCGCCACAGGGCCAGGGCGCCGGTGAGCAGGTTGCTGGCGGGTCCGTGCGGCCGTAGGGCAGGCCGCAGTTCGCACAGGACACGTACACGTACGGATCCCGCTCCAGCACCACGATCTCCGCGTCCTCGGCGAGGCGGCGGGCCCGCGCCGCGAAGCTCATGCCCCGCCGACCACGACAG
>DATKRH010000072.1:0-16539 GCA_035532295.1 Streptosporangiaceae bacterium | reverse complement strand
GCCGAGGCCACGTCGTCGGAGCCGAGGACCGTCGCCGTCGCGATGCCCTCGTCCCCGGCCAGTTCGGCCGCCAGGTCGAAGTTCATCACGTCGCCGCTGTAGTTGCCGAACAGGTACAGCACGCCCTGGCCGGCGTCGACGGCGCGGGTCACGGCGAGGATCTCCTCGGCGCCGGGCGAGGCGAACACGTTGCCGACCGCCACGCCGTCGCACAGCCCGTCCCCGACGTAGCCGAGGAACAGGGGCAGGTGCCCGGACCCGCCGCCGGTCACGATCGCGACCTTGCCGCTGGCCGGCGCGCCGGCCCGGACCAGGGAGCGGGTGTCCCCGACGCGGCGCAGGTCCTGCGGGTGGGCGGCGAGGATGCCCTCGACCATCTCGTCTACGAACGCTTGCGGGTCATTCAGTATTTTCTGCACGCGGCATAGCGTGCCACCTCGGGCCTGCCAGAGGGAAGAAGCTGAGGGTTGCAGCGGTTGTAAGGATGATGCCAGCGCAACATTGCACTCGCGCAATATTGCAGTCACTGAATCATTAGGGCTATACTTACTTCGCCATGACAGTCACGCCCGGAACCACCGCCCTCGCGGAGCAGCGTCCCTCGCTCCGGGAGCGCAAGAAGCTGGCGACCCGCCGCGCCCTGCGCCGGGTCGCTCTCGACCTCGTCGCGGAGCGGGGCTTCGCTCACGTCACCATCGAGGATATCGCGGAGGCCGCGGACGTCTCGCCGCGCACCTTCTTCAACTACTTCCCCTCCAAGGAAGCGGCGCTGTTCGGCGCCGATCCCGACCGCACGCAGGCGGTGCGCCTGCGCCTGGTCCGGGATCTGCCCGGCCAGAGCGCCCTCGAGGCGCTGCGCGTCGTCCTGGTCGACGAGGCGCGCGCCCTGACCGAAGAGTTCAACGAGCTCGGCGGCGACCCGGCCGAATGGCTCCGCCGGATGAAGGCCTCGCACGTCGACCCCCACCTGCGAGCGGCGCGAGCCGCGCACCTGGCGACGTTCGAGTGCGCCGTGGCCGACGCCCTGGCCGAGCGGCTCGGGACCGATCCCGCGCGCGACCCTTACCCTCTGCTGCTGGCCAGCGCCGGGATGGGCGTGATGCGGGCGGCCTTCTCCTTCTGGGGAAGTTCTGGCGGCACGGTGCCGCTAGATCAGCTCGTCGACGGCGCCTGCCGGGCCCTCGCGCAGGGCCTCCCGGAGAACTGCGAACTGCGCGCCATCGTCGAAACCAGCACGGGCGCGGGCCCGTCCGTCAGCACGACGGGCGTCCCCGCCCAGGATCACCGAAAGGACGACAATTCATGACCTCGCCCAGCCCCTCCGCCGGGGGGAACTCCGCGCGGCCCGCCAGCGCCAACGGCGCGACGGCCGCCGCGAGCGTGAACGGCGCGGGGAACGGCAGTGCCACGGGCGCCCCCAGCGGTAACGGGGCGCTGCCCAACCTGAGCCACCGCGCGATCCTCGTGATCATCGGCGCGCTGATGCTCGGGATGCTGCTCGCGGCGCTCGACCAGACCATCGTCTCCACCGCACTGCCGACGATCGTCGGCGATCTCAAGGGCGGATCGCACATCGCCTGGGTCATCACCGCCTACCTGCTGGCCACCACCGTGTCCACGCCGCTGTGGGGCAAGCTCGGCGACCAGTACGGCCGGAAGGTCTTCTTCCAGGCCGCGATCGTGATCTTCCTGATCGGCTCGGTGCTATCCGGGCTCAGCCACTCGATGTTCGAGCTGATCGCGTTCCGCGCGGTCCAGGGACTGGGCAGCGGCGGCCTGATGGTCGGCGCCCAGGCGATCGTCGGTGACATCGTCTCGCCCCGCGAGCGCGGTCGTTACGTCGGGCTGTTCGGGGCCGTCTTCGGCCTGTCCAGCGTCGTCGGCCCGCTGCTCGGCGGCGTGTTCGTGGACAACCTGACCTGGCGCTGGATCTTCTACATCAACGTGCCGATCGGCATCATCGCGCTCATCGTGGTCGCCAGCCAGGTGCCGGGCCATCTCGGCCGCGTGCACCACGTCATCGACTATCTCGGCACGGCCGCGCTGTCGCTCGCCGCGACCTCGTTCATCCTGCTCACCAGCCTCGGCGGCACGACCTACGCCTGGAGCTCGGCGCCGATCTACATCCTGGGTATCTGCGGCGTGGTGCTCGTCGGCGTGTTCGTGCTCATCGAGCGCCGGGCCAAGGAGCCGGTGCTGCCGCTGCACCTGTTCGGGCAGCGCGCGTTCTCGGTGACGAGCATCGTCGGGTTCATCGTCGGATTCGCGATGTTCGGCGCCATCACCTACCTGCCCGCGTTCTTCCAGGTCGTCAGGGGCGTCTCGCCGACGCTCTCGGGCGTTCAGATACTCCCGCTGATGGCCGGCCTGCTGATCGTCTCGATCGGCTCCGGGCAGCTCATCTCCAAGACCGGCAAGTACCGCTTCTTCCCCATCGCGGGCGCCGGCATGATGACCATCGGGCTGTTCCTGCTGTCGCTCATGGGCGTAGGCACGCCGACCGTGCTCGACTCGCTCTACATGTTCGTGCTGGGCGCGGGCATCGGCGGCGTGATGCAGGTGCTCGTCATCATCGTGCAGAACGCGGTGCCGCACAGCGAGCTCGGCGTGGCGACTTCGGGCGCGACGTTCTTCCGCTCGATCGGCGGCTCGTTCGGGACGGCGATCTTCGGCGCGATCTTCTCCAACGTGCTGGTCGGCAACCTGACCAAGCACCTGGGCGGCGCCCGGCTCCCGGCGGGCTTCTCCAGCGCTGACGCCACGCCGGCGCTGCTGTCGCATCTGCCCGCCGCGATCCACCAGGCCTTCGTGGCCGGCTACGCCGAGTCGATCCAGACGGTGTTCATCGTCGCCGTGCCGATCGGGGCGCTCGCCTTCCTGGCGGCCTGGCTGATCCCGCAGGTCGAGCTCAAGCGGTGGTCGGCCCCGGAGACGGTGCCCGCCGCCGAGCCGCAGGCCGACGCCGAGGTCCTGGACTCCCAGCAGGTCTAGGTCTCAGGACTGGCCTGCGAGCCAGCGCCGCTGAGGACCCGGCGGCCGTCCTGATCCTTTACTCCGCCGGGGCGGCATCGTGGCGACGCCGCTGCTGGGCGGCGGGCTCGGGTGCGGCGTTACCAGGCGGCTCGGGTGCGGCGTTACCAGGCGGCTCGGATCGGCGCTTGGGAAAGGCGTCTGCCATTGTCGGTGGCTTACGTCACACTGTTGAAGCTGTCTAAGACAGCCCATGCCGGCCATGACGGGCAGGAGCGTGCTTGTGGACAACGGCCAGGCAGTCCCGGTCACGGGTGATTCACCGGGCGGATGGTTCAATCCGCAGACGCAGACGCAGACGCAGACGCAGCCCGGCCTCGATGAGCGCACGCGAGCCCTGAACCTGATCGACTTTCTCGCGGACTACGACTCGCAGCGAAACCCGCCCGTTTACGACATCAGACAGTACGACCTCTTCCTCCTGCGGGCCGCCGGCATCCCCGATATCCCGGGGGTGCGGCTCTCTCCGGCGGCCGACGCCTGGCTGACAGTGGACTTCATGGATCTGCCGCCGCGGCCGGAGATGCCCGAGGAACTTGTCCCCGTGCTGGGAGACAGCGCGGCCATCAGCCCGCAGGTCCGGCCCGAGGTCCCGGCCCCTCCGCCAGCGGCTGACCAGGGCGACCAGGGCGACCAGGGCGAGCCCGCCTTAGACCCCGAACTGCGGGCCGCCGCCGATCGCTGGATCGTGGCTGCGTGGGAGCCGTTCGCGGCTCGGTGGGCTGAGGTAGCCGCGGTCAAGAGGCTGCACCGCAGCCTGTTCCAGCAGCGCGAGTACCTGGCCACGGACCGGGAGTCGGTCGAGCTCGTATGGGGGTTCGGCCGGATGCGCTGGAAGTGCGGCGAGGGGGTGGTCATCGACCACCCGCTGATCACGATCCCGGTTGAGGTGGAGCAGGACGAGGCGACCCAGCGAATCCGGGTCTGTCCGGCGGGAGCGCCGGAGGTCGAGGCGAGGTGCCTGGCGGGCCTCTCGCTGTCCGACCGGCCCGCGTACCTGAGCATCCGCCACGCGGTCAATGAGGACGGCGCGGATCTCTGGGATACCGAGCTAGTCGCGGACCTGCTGCGGCCCATGATCCGGGCTATCGATCACGCGGGTACCGTCGTCGATGAGGCTACCTCGCCGGCCGAAGCGGCCGTTGTCGACGGCAGCTGGGTACTTTTCATGCGCCGGAGGCTGCCTGACTACCAGGGCTTCCTCGAGCAGATGCGGGCACTGTACCGGGACGAGTCGGTGGCGGTCCCGGACACTCTGCAGGCGATCGTCTCGGATGCTCCGTCCGCGCTCATGCAGCGATCGGACCTGGCTGGCGGGGAGCGCGGCTACGACGCTGAGCCCTTGCTCCTGCCGCTGCCCACCAACGAGGAGCAGCAGCGCATCCTCATTCAGGCGCAGCACAGCACCGGGGTAACGGTGCAAGGACCGCCCGGGACAGGCAAGTCGCACACGATCGCCAACATCATCAGTCACTACGTGGCCTATGGGAAGCGCGTGCTGGTGGTGGCCGAGAAGGAACAGGCCCTGCGGGCGCTGAACGACAAGATTCCCGCCGGAATCAAGGACCTGACCGTCTCGGTGCTCGGAGCCGACGCGGAGAGCCGCCGCGAACTGGAGTCGGCGATCGGGGAGATCCAGACTCGCGTCACGGGCATCGACAAGCTATTCGCCGACGGGCGCATCAAGCAGCTCACCGCCGATCTGGATGAGATCGACCGGGGCATCGCCGTCACGACGAACGCGCTGCTGGCTACCAGGCAGGCCGAGGTCGAAAGGCTCACCGGGTCATGGCGGGCCGGAGAAGCACCCACCCGGGCGCAGGCGGCGCGCTGGCTAGCGGAGCACGCAGCCGACTACGGCTACATCGATGACCTCGTTATTCCTGGCGTGCCGCGACCCGTCACCGGAGCGGAGCTCGCGGAACTCGTCATGCTGATCCGCCAGGTAGGAGTGAGCAGGGCAGACGCCTGCGCGGCCGAGCGCCCGGACCTGCAGGCCATCCCGGCCGCCGCTGACCTGGCTGAGCAGTTCGCCAAGCTAGCGGAGCTGAGCGCATCCGTCCGGTCCCTCCGGGACGCCGTGCGAGACTGGCAGCTCGCGCTGACGGCCGGCTACGAGGGACTCCGTGCGCTGGCGGAGAGATGCCAGGCGGAGATGGCCTGGATGGCGAGCGGCGCTGGCACGTGGCGGTCACAGGTCATGGGACAGGCCGGCGATCCGCTGCTGGCCCAGGACTGGCACGCCTTCTCCCAGCAGCTGTCCCTGAGCCGCCAGCAAGCCCTTCAGCTGCGCGGAGTCCTGACCGCGCACAACGTCGTGACGCCCGAGATGATCGAGCCGTCATTCGTCGAAGACCTGCGCCAGGCCAGGAACCGGCTCAGCGCGACAGGAAAGCTCGGCATGTTCGGCGGCTCGGCCAAGCGCGCGCTGCAGGCCTGCCAGGTCGACGGCCGGCAGCCCAGTACCGCGGAAGACATCGGATTGTGCCTGCAGGCAGTGGAACTGGACGGCCTGCGCCGACGAATCGTAACGAGCTGGCGCAACCAGCTGCTGCGGGTCGGCGGCGGCGAGCTGGAGGCGGTCACGCCCGAGGACGCGCTCGGGCGGCTGCTCGATGACCTCGGGCGCGCGCTGACGTGGCCGTCGACGTGGAAGCAGCTTGCAGCGGCGCTAGGATCAGCCGGCATCGCCAGCCCGGCGACGGCTGACGTCGAGACGCTCGGGCGTCTCGCGGACATCTGCCTGCAAGCGTGTGACCAGATTCAGCTGCAGGACGTGTCGGGCTCCCTGCGGCGCCTCGACAGCCTGCTGCGCGATGGCGCACTGGCGTCCGGCGCCTCCCCGCTGTGGAGCCTGTTCGCCGACGCGCTTTCCCAGCAGGACCTCGCGCGCTGGGATCGTCTCCGGGAAGAGGTCAGGAGCCTGCTGGAGATCGCCCCGGCCGCGCAGCGGCTGCGTGAGCTTCGGGCACGGCTGTTCAGCTGCGCGCCGATCTGGGCGTCCCGGATCCTGGCCGACCCAGTGGCGGCCGGCGATCCAGCCGACCTGGATACCGCCTGGCAATGGCGGCAGCTCGACTCGTGGGTGAGCCAGGCGCTGGCCGGCCCCACCCCCGCGCAGCTCCAGGCCCAGCTGGAGGAACTCTCCAAAGAACGCCGCCGGGTCATCGCCGACCTCGTGACGGAGCGAGCCTGGCGCCGGCTGGCCGACAGCCTCGGCGACCGGGAGCGTCAGGCGCTTAACAGTTACGTGCGCGCCGTGACCAGGTACGGCAGGACCGGAGGCAAGTTCGCCCAGCGCTGGCTCGCGGAAATCCGGGCGGCGCTGAACGAGTCCAAGGACGCCGTCCCGGTATGGATCATGCCGACCGCCCGTGCGCTCAGCAGTTTCCGGCCGGAGGCCCAGCCGCCCTTCGACGTCCTGGTAGTCGACGAGGCATCCCAGATCGGGCTGCATGCGCTGCCGTTGCTGGCGCTGGCCCGCAAGACGATCGTGGTCGGCGATGACAAGCAGACCAGTCCGGAGAACGTAGGGCTGAACCGCCAGCAGGTGTTCGGACTGCTCGATCAGCATCTGGCGGTGATCCCCAAGTACCGCACACTGTTCGATCCTGACAACAGCCTGTACGACGTGGCGTTCCAGAAGTTCCCCGGGGTCGTCATGCTCACCGAGCACTTCCGCTGCCTGCCGCAGATCATCGCCTTTTCCAACATCCATGCCTACGACGGCCGGATCATCCCGCTGCGCGACCAGCCCCCGCGACCTGGCTGGTCGGCCCTGGGCGCGGTCAAGGTCCTGGATGGCTACCGCAACGGCATGGTGAATGAGCCGGAGGCGGACGCTGTCGTCGACCTCGTCGCGGAGCTCTGCGCCAGCCCCGACTACGACGGCATGGACATGGGCGTCATCTCGCTGCTGGGCTCGACCCATTCCAAGCTGATCTGGGACAGGCTCTACGACCGCGTTGGCCCTGAGGTCATTCGCAGCAGGCGACTGCGGTGCGGCGAGCCCGCGAACTTCCAGGGCGACGAGCGCGACGTGATCATCATCTCGACCGTCGCGGCGGTCGATCCGGCCATCCCAGCGGCTAGCCGGGTCGCTGCCATGACCGGCAACGCGGCGATCCGCCGGATCAACGTCGCTGCCTCCCGGGCGCGCCAGCAGATGTGGGTGGTCCACTCTGTGGACCCGGACAGCTTTGCCGATGGCGACCTGCGCGGCGCTCTCATCCGGCACTGCCGGGACGCGGGCGCGACCACGGCCCCGTCCGCCGATCTTCTCGATGCCTGCGAGTCGCAGTTCGAGCGAGACGTGGTCCAGCGCATCGTGGCACGCGGCTACCGGAAGGTATCTGTCCAGCACAAGGTCGGTCGTTTCCGGATTGACCTGGTCGTCGAGGGCCCGAATGCGCGCCTCGCGGTTGAGTGCGATGGCGATCGGTGGCATGGACCGGACGTCTGGCACAAGGACCGGGCCCGGCAGCAGATCCTGGAGCGCGCGAACTGGACGTTCGAGCGCATCCGCGGGTCCGCCTTCTACCGGGACCCGGAGGCGGCGCTGGTTCCGCTGTGGAATCGGCTCACGGAACTCGGCATTCCCGCGGGCGACTGGTGCCCGGATCAGGGCCGCGTGTCGGATGGATGATCGTTGGAAAGCGGAGGATAATCGAATCTGTGTTCGTTCATGTCGGCATCGTTACCTCGGGTGAGGGCTATGCGGGCGCGGAGGTCATCCCCGTACGCTGGGGCGATGGAGGCCAGCAGGCTGCAGGAGCAGGCCGCGCTCGTCGCGCTGCTGCGCGGCCAGGGCGCGAGCTGGCCGGAGGTGACCGCTGACGTCCTGGGGGCGGGCAGCGCCCGGGAGGTCTGGCAGCGGCGCAGTCCGGCCGTGCTCCTGGAGGCGCCGGGTGACGGCGATGCCCTCGCGGCGGCGGCCGCGGAGATCGGCCGCTGGGCCGGGCAGGGCTGGAAGCTGACGACGATCCTTGACGCGGACTACCCGGCCCGGCTGCGCGAGATCCATCAGGCCCCGCCGGTCCTGTTCTCCCGCGGGTCGCTGCGGGCGGATGATCGCGCCGTGTCCGTGGTGGGATCGCGGAGGGCGTCGGATCGCGGGCTGGCCATCGCGGCCGGCGTCGCGCGCGAGCTGGTCGCGCGCGGCGTGACGGTGGTCGCCGGCCTGGCGCGCGGCATCGACACCGCCGCCCACCGCACCGCGCTGGATGCTGGCGGCCGCACGGTGGCCATCATCGGCACGGGCATCAGCCGGGCGTACCCGCCCGAGAACGCTGGCCTGCACGAGGAGATCGCGTCCCGCGGGCTGCTGCTGTCGCAGTTCTGGCCCGAGGCGCCGCCGCGGAAGCACACCTTCCTCATCCGCAACGCCACCATGTCCGGTTACGGCCTCGCGACGGTCGTGGTCGAGGCGGGGGAGAGGAGCGGCGCCCGGGTCCAGGCCCGGCTCGCCGTGGAGCATGGCAGGCCCGTGATCCTGACCGACCTGGTCGTGGAGCGCAACGAATGGGCACGGGCGCTGCGCGGGCGGCCCGGCGTTCGGGTGGCCGGCAGCCTGCGCGAGGTGGCCGACATCGTGGATCAGCTCGTCGCGTCGCGCGCGGATGTCGAGGCGGACCTCCAGAGGCTGGCGTCCGCGTAGGAATGCCTGATCAGGACGCTCTTGACCGGCTGAGCGCGTCACTTGTCGCCAGGGCCGGGGGCTATCTGCGCAATCCGGTGCGGCAAGAACGGGACACCTGCGCCGTCTGCGCCACGCCCTCGGCCGGGTTCGAGCGCTGTTATCCGTGCCGGCAGCATCGCGGGCATGCCGGGCTGGCCGACGCGACCGCGTTCCTGACCTACGCGGTGGCCGGCCGCCAGTCCGGGCACGTGATGTGGGGCTACAAGGCGACGCCGCGGCCGGTCGGCGAGCACCGCATGGTCGTGCACCTCTTAGTCGCCCTCGGGCTGGCCGGTCACGCGGCGTGCCCCGGGGCGCTGGCGGGGGTGCCGGTGACGCACTGGGCGACCGTCCCGTCGCTCCCGGCCAAGCCCGGCGAGCATCCTCTGCACCAGCTGGTCGCCGGCCTGGCTCCGGGACAGGAGGCCCGGCTCACGGCGGCCGTGCAGGTCCGGCACCCGCGCGGGGCCAGGCCGGATCACTACCGGGCCGGTGAGCCGCTGCCGCCGGGCTCGCATGCGCTGCTCATGGACGACACCTGGGCCAGCGGGGGCCACGCCCAGTCCGCGGCCCTGGCGCTGCGGGCGGCCGGGGCGGCGCGGGTCTCGTTAATGGTGGTGGCGCGCTGGCTCAACCGGGAGCACGGGAGCACGGCCAGGTTCGTGACTGAACTGGCGGGTCGTGACTACGACCCGGGGATCTGTCCGTGGACCGGCGGCGACTGCCCGTAGGGAGCGGGGGCCGGGTGTGCGGGGCCGCAGTGCCACAACGTCGCGCGCGATTGGAGGGACTTGCCCCGCTCGTCGGCGGCGACCATCTACCATCGGGCGCATGTCGCCGGTCTCCCGTGGTCGCAAGGTCAAGAAGAGGCGCAAGGCAAAGGCCAGGAAGAGCGGGAGGCGCGCCGCTGGCTTGCCGGGCTCAGCGCTGCGCAGCGACACCTATAGTCTGCCGGCCGGCGTGCGGGAGCGGGCCTCCTCGGCGCTGAATGCGCTGACGGCGCCACCGGAGCGGCCGGGGTGGTTTGACACGGCGATCGCGGGCATTCTTGGCCGGACCGGTGCCGTCCTGGCAGCGCGGGGGCCCCGGCAGCTCGAACAGGCGGTAGCGGAGCTGATAGGCGCCGAGCTGTATCGCGCCCTCCGTGAGGAGCGTGGCGGAATGTGGTTCGACTGGCTGTTCGAGGAACTCGCCGATGCCGCGGCGGTCAGGGTCGGGGAGCAGTCCCGCCGTCAGGATGGTGCGTGGGCGGGGCCGTGGCGGCTGCTGCATGGCCTCACCTCGATCGGCTCGCCCGCGCTGCGGTCCATCGCGCAGGACGCGCTGGCCGTGGCGGCGAAGGAGCTGCCGGCGGGCGCGGTGGCGAGGCAGCCGGAGTGGCTGGGGCTGCTTCCCCATGTCGCGGCGACTGGTGATGTGTGGGAGATGCGCGATGCCTACGGCACCCGTTTCGCGGTGATGGCGGGCTTCTGCTATCCCGGCGGCGTGGACGAATCGGTGTGCCTGTTCGATATCGACGTCTGCGGAGATATCCGCCTCATCGGCGCTGGCGTGTTCGATGATGTCGACCAGGCGGCCGAGACGTGGCGAGCGGCGCTGGGCGAATCGGCCGCCGGTGCTCGGCCGAGCCTCGTCGAGACGGCTGAGCGCCTTTCCTGCCTCGCGTATCTGGATGCCGGGGGGGAGGTCATCATCGGCTCCGAGTCGCGGGCGGTGACCGACAACTGGTTCCGGGCGCGCCGGCGTGTCCACGATCTGGTGGAAGTGCTGGACAGGCGGGGGATGCCACTGCCCGAGACGAAGTCGCTTTTCCAAGGCATCGATACGACCCCGATGGAGGAGGCGTTCTCGGGCTGGTACGAGCAGCGGCACGGTACCCCGCCCGATCCCGAGGCAGTCGGAGCCGTCGCGGAGGAATGGCTTGAGGGAGCGCTGCCGGGCACCTGGCATGCCGCGTCGCCGCACCGGGCTGCGTTTCAGCTCAGCCTGATCTCCGACTGGAAGCCGGGTGACCCGGTCACCGTGGCGGCGAAGGCACTGCTGCCCGAATGGGTGCGATGGAACGGGGAGCAGGCAGGTCTTCCTGAGCACCTCATGGAACGCGCGACTGCCGCCGCCGCTGGCGACGGGCCGCCAGTGGACTGCGCGGCACGGTCGCTGTGAACGCCTGTCAGAGGTGGAGACCGGGCACGGCGGATCGGCGCCCCGGACCTTCGCGGCCTTCGCGGCCTTCGCGGCATGCTCGCGGGCCTCGCTCGCAGCCCTGCCGATCACGTCGAGCCAAAGCCAGCAGGAACGGGCCTGCCTGACCGACTCTCCTCGACCGTGTCAGCGAAGCTCACGATCTCCGGCCGGCGTACCGGGCCGGTTTCCTGCCAGCCTTCACGGGTTGTCTTTCTCATCAGCCCGCGATAGCACCTGCTCCAGTATCGCCTCGATCCGGTCCAGCCGTCGTCCTAAATCGGCCTGCTCCTGGTTGGATTGTTGCTCGACGAAGTAGCTCGCCACCGTGGCGGTCAGCACGCCGATCAGCCCGATTCCGACGAGCAGGAGAACCACGGCCACGCCTTTACCGCCAGGCGAGACGGGATACTTGTCCCCATATCCCACCGTGGTCACGGTCACGACGGCCCACCACAGCGCGTCTCCGAAGTTGCGGATGTTCGCTCCAGGAGCGTGCTGCTCGAAGGCAATTTCCAGGCCTGCGCAGACGACCACGATGCCTGTCACCGCCAGGAGAACGAAATGCAGTCCGCGATGGGTCAGGATGTCCTTGGCGCGTTTGAGGGCGCTGACCAGGACTGTGCCGATCCGGGTCAGGTCCAGCAGTCGCAAGAATCGCAGGGCCCGAAGCGGCCGTAGCATCGGCAGCGCCACCACCGCCAGATCAACAAGGTGATGGATGAAGAACTGGCCGCGCGCGGGCACTAGATACAACCTGACGAGATACTCAACCGCGAACACTGCCCATATGAGGTAGTCGATGATGCTGAACGCGCGGGCAACACCGGCCGGGAGATGTGTTACGAACGGGATCACGAGGATGGGCAGCCATAGCAGGGCAAGGATCGTCAGCGGCAATCCGGTGGCCGCCGAGAAACGATCATAGGCATTCTGTGACCTGGCCAGCCTGGACATCGTCTCCTCCGCCTTGCGGACCTAGTCCGGCGCCCCGGCCGGAAAGGGGGTGCGCCCAGGACCGCAGACCCCCGTCCGCTGCTCCGGCATGTCGCCCCCCTCCTGCCCACTATTTGTAATAAGATGATTACTCTACGCCGTATCGCCAATGGCGGCCCGCCTATGTACCGCCACCAGCCAAAGCCATCACGACTTGAGTGGAGTTATGCCAGGTGGTGATCCCGGTGCCGCCGGCGGGGCGGTGCTCTGCCGTACTACGAGGCTGGTGGCTAGTTCCACGCGCTTGTTCTCTGGTGGCCGGCCGTTGGCGATGTCGATTACCAGTTGCGCTGCCGTCTTGCCCATCTGGGTGAGCGGCTGGTGGATGGTGGTGATCGGCGGCCCGGCCCATTGGGTGAAGGCCAGGTCGTCGAAGCCGACCACGCTCAGTTCCGCCGGGATCCGCGCCTCCGCCTGCCTGGCGGCCTCGTAGACGCCCAGCGCCTGGAGGTCATTGGCCGTGAAGATCGCGGTAGGCGGATCGGGCAGGCTCAGCAGCTCCCGCCCGGCCCGCAGCCCGCCCTCGAAGTACAGGGTGCCGATGCGCTCAAGCTGCGGATCAACGGAGACACCGGCGGCGGCCATGGCCGCCCGGTACCCGTCGAGCCGGGCGCGGCAGCACGGCCACTTGGCCGGCCCGCCCACCATGGCGATCCGCGTGTGCCCGAGCTCCAGCAGATGCCGGGTCGCGGTCAGGCCGCCGGTCCAGTTGGTGGCACCCACCGAGGGCGTCTGGTGCAGCGGTTCCCCGGTCGGATCCAGCACCACCAGCGGAATGGACCTGGTCGCGAGCTGGGACTGGTGCTGGGCGGTGAGCTTGGAGAACACGGCGATGACACCCACCGGCCGCCGGGCCAGCACCTGCTCGGTCCAGGCACGGCCGGGAGTGAGCCTGCCCTCCATCTCGGTCAGCACCACCGCGAGCTGATGCTGGCGGGCTACCTCCTCGACGCCCCGGATGATCTCCAGTGCCCAGAGGCTCTCCACCGCGTGGAAGACCAGCTCCAGGATCGCGGCCGAACTGCCCCAGGCGGTGCGCCGGTAACCATGCTCGCGGATGGCCGCCTCGACCCGCTGTCTGGTGCTGAGCGCGACCCCGGACTGCCCGTTGATGACCCGGGAGACCGTCGGAGCTGACACCCCGGCCAGCCGCGCGATATCAGCAACGGTGGTCGCGCCCCGTCGGCGCCCAGGCAGGCGCGGGCCCGTTGCCGTCATCGCTGCAGCTTACCGGCGTCGTCGCGATCGCCACCGTCGCCACCAGGTCACTTCTAGCGCCCGGCGCTCGCCCGGCGGAGCACGGGGTTTCAGTCATCAAGGGCTGCAGGCTACGGCCAGTTCCCAGACCAGATAATGCGGCCGACAACCCCTCGCTCCTCGGCGTTGGTCGCCCGGCACTCCGAGGATGTCGGCCAGACGGCCCGCGAGCGTGGTCTGGGTATTGATATCCGGCGCATGGTGATGCGCAGGCCGGAGCGGGCGGGAGTGCGGGCGGAGTCGTCAGCCCGTCGCACGATCCGCTCGTCAATGAAGCCACTGTGCCGATAGAATTCACCGAAGAGAGGCCGGAAATCACGTGCGGCGGTCGAGTGCCGGACCCGTCGTCTGTCGTCCGCAGCGGCCCGTAGTCGCCTCGCAAGGTGGTGCGCATGTCTGATCAGCATCCCTCCGCATGTGATGACTCGCAGCTTTGCCAAGAACTTGCTGGTCGGCAGGACGGGATCGCCTTTCATGAGATCTATCGAGGGGAACCAAGTTCCAGGGTGATTCTAGAGAGCATCAACTTCGCATTAGTGGCAGATATTTCGCCATTGGCACTCGGTCACACGCTGCTAGTGCCGAAACGCCATTACATTAGCTTTGGGAAGATTCCGGTCAGTCTGCATCCAGAGTTGACTGTATTCCGTGATAAATGTATCAGTCTTGTGGCCCAGAGGTATGGGCAGCCGACGATCCTGGAACACGGGTCGTGTTCTTCAATGATGAATTCCCCCTGCATCTCGCATGCGCACTGGCAGATTATCCCGAATTGCAAATCGGCGGCACGAATATTCGAAACCGACGGGCTATCCGGGCGCGATATCTTTACCTGGCAGGGGCTGAAAGAGTCGGGAGATAGAGATCTACCCTATTTGTATTATAGTCACGGAGATGTGCATCGCCTATACGTGGAGAACTTGAGCAAGCGGCATCAGTATATTCGAGTAGTCCTAGCGGAAGTGCTTGGCATACCTGAGCCAGAGTGGGACTGGGGCCTTTCGTTGCGGCCAGACCTCTTGCGTCAGACAGTTTACAGTCTTAGCGGAACCGGCCTGTGACATGGCGGATCCTCTAGCGGTCTCGATTGACGGGCCGACCGCCAGTGGCAAAACAACCCTGGGCGTTGCGCTGGCGCATCGTCTCGGCGGCGTATTTGTTGATACTGGGCTCACTTACCGGGCGCTCGCCTATTCAGCCACCAGGGACGAACTCCCGGAAAACGATTCGTGGAGATCGTTTATTGAGCATATTCCGCAAAGCTTTGAATCGGCTGATGATTCTTCCTTGGGTCGCGCCGAAGCGGTCTACTATCGCAACCGAGACATCACAGAATATCTGTGGGGATTTGAGGTGGATAATCGTCTAGAAAATGTCGCGAGAGATGCACGGCGGCGTCGCGAGATAACCGAATATCATCGTGAGCTCGTAAGTCTACACCCCACGACTATTGCCGCGGGTCGAGACGTGGCGACAACCGTACTGGTCGATGCTAATTTGCACGTATTCCTCAATGCGAGTTTCGAAGTAAGACGTGCGAGAAGGCGAGCCCAGCATTGCGGTAATCCGGAGAGGTCTGTAGCTGTAGGAGCGATCACTCGTCGTGATCTGGATACTCTCGAGCAAATCCGTGACCGGCCTAACGCACTTGTAATCGACACAACTTACTTGCCCCGCGCGGCTATTCTAGAGTGCGCCGAGTCGTGGCTCAGGAAAGACAGGGAGGGGCGCTGTGAATAGTTCTGTTTTTTCAGACGAGCCGTCACGGGTTGCAGGGATCGTCAAGTCATTTCTCGGCGGGCAGACCGGCTCGATTATGGGCCCCGAGAGCGAACCGCTGGCCAGGCTGGTCATAGGTGGAGACCGAAAAGACGATTGCGCCGCGTACGAAATCTATCGCCCAATGATCATCGTGGTTGGTACGGACTACGTCCGAGGTCCCAAGTTCGCTCTCTACGAACTAGGGTTACTGACCAATTTCGACATTGGATATTACGTGGTGGCAGCAAACGTCAGTGATATCGCGGCGATGGGGGCGACGCCTCTTGGTGTACTCACCGTCGTCAGGTATCCGAACGATCTAGACGATGAATCGTTTGAGCAAATTATGGCAGGTATCCATCAGGCGGCAGCAGATTTTGGCACTCTGAACGTTGGCGGTGACATTGGCCAGGCAGAGCGGATCATACTTTCTGCCACAGCCCTTGGTCTGTGCGAGCAGGGCAAGATACTCTCACGAAGCGGATCTCAGCCTGGCGACCTGCTCTGCGTGACGGGTCCTTGCGGCATCCTTGGGGCAGCGGTGGCCTACTTCTCGAACCGCGAAGAGCGCGGTTGGAGGCTCTCGGGCGGTACTGAGCATGAATTGATTGAAAGCTGGAAACGCCCGGTCGCCAGGGTGGCTGAAGGCCGCCTCCTGGCCAGAAAGCCGTATGCAACCGCATGCCAGGATACCTCAGATGGTCTGAAGGCCACGATCGCGCAACTCGCCGAGTCGAGCGGAGTTGGATTTGAGGTCTGGGGCGCGAGTGTTCCTGTAGCAGATCCTGTCCGTGACGTAGCGGCGCTGATCGGCGCCGATCCCCTGGCGCTGGCCATGAGCGCGTCGGCAGATTTCCAGCTGGCCTTTACTGTTCGTCCCGACGATTTCGAATCCTGCAGCAAGGAGTTCGCGGACAGCGGTCTTGACTTCTGTGTCCTGGGTCGCGCAGTAGAGAGCGGCGAGGGGATTTATTTGCTGAGTGAGAACGGCGCCAGGTCAGCGCTGCCGGGCGTGGCGTGGCGGCATCAGAAGAGTGGCATCGGCAGCTTGGTCATGGACGCGCAGTCAGACGAGAGGGCGTAAACGTTGACGCTGGGCCGTCGATGGCCGACGTGGACAGACGCTATCGTGGTGCTTGTATGCAGCGGCTTGGTCGCAGCTCACCAGGGGCATCAGCTCGGGTGGTTCTGGAGTTATCCACCCGTTCGTCGAAGTGCCTGGCTGCCTGTGACCCTGACCGTAATTGCTGCCCTGTTCGGCACCTTCCAGCCGACGACGGCCCGTCGCGAGAGCCGAAAGCAGCCGGTGCGGGCCGTCTGGGACAGGCATCTCCTGCATACGCTGGGTGATGTGCTGGGCAGATGCCAGCAGTTAACTCGTGAACGAACCTTGAGTGGCGGATCAAGCGGAAGTTCCGCGGAGTTCCGCTGGCCCGACCTGGCGCTGCATGTGTGGCGGGTCACCTGGGTACTTCAGGGCCGTCCGCCGTTCCTTGTCCATGAACTATTACGTATCAGGACCGTCCGGCTGGGTTCGCTTCCCGCTCTTCGGCCAGTGCGGTTCTACCGGGGCAAGGGGGTAGTTGGAACCAGTTGGCTTCAAAACGATGAGGTGATTGATGACAATTATTCCCGCT